>JARIEY010000130.1 GCA_031127085.1 Gemmatimonadota bacterium
CACTCGCGGTGGCGCCGGCGGACCGGTATGCAAGTGCCGAGGAAATGAGCTCGGCGCTGGACCGTGCGATCTCCGCGCCGCATGCGGCGACGGGGATGGGGACCGTGCGTGGCGGTCGCGCGAGGTGGCGGGAGCGCGTGTGGCAGGGCGCGGCGATGGTGGGGATTGCCGCGAGTGCCGTGTTGGCGTGGCAGGTGTGGCGTGCGCCCGCTAGATCCGGCGACCGCGATGGCGACGGCGCCGTGCGTCGGACGTCCATCCTACTGCCAGATTCCATTCCGCTCGCCTTCGTCGGCGAAGCGCCCGCGCGCGTGGGGAGGCGATCGCTCGCGCTGTCGCGCGACGGGCGACTGCTGGTGTACGTCGGGTGGTACCGGAGTCGCACGCACTTATTTGTGCGCCCGATGGACGACGAGCGGATACGGCGGCTGGAAGGGACAGAGGGAGCGTTCGGGCCCTTCTTCTCGCCGAACGGGCAGTGGATCGCGTTCTTCTCGGGCGACAAGCTCCACAAGGTCGCGGTGCAGGGAGGTGCCCCGGTCGTGCTGGCCAGCGCGCCGCAGACCTACGGCGGCGCGTGGCTGGACGACGGCCGCATCGTCTTTGGGCCGAACGAAGGGAACTTGGTCACCGTGAGTGAGAGTGGCGGCTCGACGTCACCGTACGACCAGGCCTCCCCCTTCAGCTTGAAGTCGCCGGAGGCCGTGCAGGGAGGACGACGGCTCATCGGAACCGCCGGCTCGGGGTTGGCTTCCCACGCGGCCAACGACACCGCATGGACTCGCTTGGGCGACTCCGGGTTTGTGGGATTCGAAAGAGATGAAGGACCAACGCGTGCTGCGAGTCCGCAGCTGCTTGGGGACGAGTACATCGTCGCGGGGGATCTTGGCCGACTCTATGCGCTGCGCTACAACCCAGTGCGTCACCAGGCACTGAGCGCGGCGGTGACGCTTGATGAGAGCGTGCGCCAGGAGACCAGCGATTTCGCGGCGCAGTTCGCGCTCGGGCGCGAAGGCACGCTGGTGTATGCGTCCGGGCCGTACGCGGCGCGGGGACTGCTCGTGACTGCCGACCGCCGCGGTCGGGTGGACACGCTGTCGTTCGCTGCCGCGAACTACTGGAACCCGGCGTTCTCGCCGGACGGCCGGCGCGTGGCGGTCAATGTGGCCGTCGCAGAGGGGATGGAACTGCGGGTGCTGGATGTCGATACGAAAGAGTCGAGCACGCTGCACCGGGATAAATGGATTGCTTCACCGAGGTGGAGCGCCGACGGACGGCGGATCTCCTTCAACGCGCCCTGGAAGGTGATGGAAGTCCGCGCCCAGGGCGGCGGACTCCGGACCGAGGCCGATTCCACGCATCAGTACGCACGTTCCCTCGACGACCGGCTGCGCCTGGAGGTCAAGCTGCCGTCCTTTTTCGCTCGCGTCGTTGGTCCCGGGACAGCGTCCGCTGTGCTGAAGGACTTCAGCGGGGGAGCGCCAGAGTTCTCCCCTGACGGCCGCTGGCTGGTATGGTTTGGTCACGCCCGCGCCTCAGGAGGTGAGCAGGTGGTCACGGCGCTCCCTCCAGGCGGTCCGGTCTTCCCGGTGACGCCTGGCGGCTCGGGCAACTGCAGGTGGATGCCCGCCGGTAACGAACTTGTCTGCGCGCGGGAGGATGGCTACCTCCATGCCGTGCCGCTGACGTTCAGGGACGGCGAGGTGCACGGCGGCACGCCGCGGCGACTGACGAATCAGCACCTGCTCGACACGCCGTATTACGGATGGGACTTGAGTCGCGATGGCCAGCGCTTGCTCTACATCGTTGGCTCGCCGGTCGACACCACGACTCGCCTGACGGTCGTGACGAATTTCAACAAGGTCGTGGAACAGAAGCTCGCCGCGGTCACGGTGAAGGCTGGGTCGAAATAGCGCCACGCGTCCGCTTGACTGGCGCGGCCGTCGGGCTTAGTGTCCTTAGACAATCGTACACCGTGGTCATTTGCCGCCTATTGCCGCCACGCTAAACAACGAGCTAAAACGCGATCGCCGGGGTGGCATCCCCCGGCATTCTTTTTTTCGGCGGCTCGCCATCCTTTCCCCGCGAGTGCGCCATGCCAATTCGTTCTGCCGCCAATACCTCCGGTTCGTCGCCTACTGCCGACGGCCATTCCTTTGAGGTCTCGTTGCCGCCCACCGTCCTGGAGGCGGGTGGCCGACTGGCCGCGCCGCGGCTCCGCGGCTGGTCGTTGGGGCCGGACGACGCCCCCGTCGTGTTGCTCGTCCATGCGCTCACAGGCGACGCCGATGCGACGGGGTGGTGGGGACCGCTGATTGGTCCCGGTAAGGCGCTCGACCCCACGCGCTACCGACTGCTTTGCTTCAACAACCTGGGCGGCTGCTCGGGCTCCACGGGACCAACGGACGCGGACTTTCCCGCGCGTTCCGACGACGCGCGCTTCGGGCCAGCCCGCAGCGATGCCCCGGGGGCGCTTCCGAGCCGTGACGCGCTGGAGCCGGCGACGGTGACGACGTGGGATCAGGCGCGCGCCATCCTGCAGGCGCTCGACACGCTCGGCATCGACCGTCTGCACCTCGCCACCGGCGGTTCGCTGGGCGGCGCAATTGCGCTGGCCGTCGCGGTGTTGGCGCCGCATCGCACCGAACGGTTGGCCCTCTTCGCCACCTGCGCCGCCTCGTCGTCGTGGATCGTCGGCTGGAACCACATCGGCCGGCAGGCGATCCTCGCCGATCCGACCTATCCCGTCGCGGCGAACGGGCTCGCCATCGCCCGTCAGGTGGCACACCTCACCTATCGCGCGGAACCGGGGCTCGAACAGCGGCAGGGACGCGCCCAGGTGAGCGGCGGCTGGTCGTCGCGTGAGGCCTATCGCGTGCAGACGTACCTGCAGAGTCGCGGTGAACAGCTGGTGCAGCGCTTCGACGCGCGCACCTACCTCTGCCAGTTGGGGGCGATGGACCACCACGATGTGGAGCGGCGCCCCCCGGCCGACTTCTACCAAGACGTGGACGCGGCGCGCTGGGGGCTTTCCCGCGTGCAGGCGTCGACACTCGCCGTGGCCGTGCCATCGGATCAGCTCTACCTGCCGTCGCACAGCCGCGCGATCGTCGACGCACTCGTCGCGCGCGGCGTCGTCGCCGCCTACGCGGAGCTCGACAGTCCGCACGGGCACGATGCGTTTCTCATCGAGTGGGAGCAGATGGCCACGCACCTCGCCACGGCGCTCGCCCTGCCGGCCGGCACGCCCGAACCAAGGAGTGACGTTCAATGACTGACGCCCGCCTCAGCGCGTATCGCGTGGTCAAGTTCGGGGGCTCGTCGCTTGGCGAGAGCGCCCGGCTGGTTCGCGCCGTCGGTATCATCGGTCGTGAGCACGAGTCCGATGGTCCGGTCGCCATCGTCGTCTCGGCCTTTGGCGACACGACCGACCGACTGCTCAAAGCCGTCACGGCAGCGGCGGCCGGCCAGATCGAACCCGCGACGCAGCTCGCCGACGCCATCTCGCAGGGCGCGGTGGAGATTGGCACCCGCGCGCTGCAGGAACTCGCGCCTGGCGCTGACGCGGCCCCGGTGCGGACCGCCGTGTACGAGCGCAACGAGGCGCTCCGCTCGCTCCTCTTCGGCGTCAGCCTCGTGCGCGAAATGACGCCGCAGACCGTCGATTCCGTCGTCTCGTTTGGCGAGCGCATCGCATCGGCGGTGGTGGCGGCCGTGCTCACCGTGTCGGGGCGACCGGCGGTGGCTGTGGACGCGCGCACGTGGATGGTGACGGATGACACATTCGGTGCAGCGCTCGTGGACTGGGAGGCCACACAGGCCCGACTCGACGCGCTCGCCCCGGCGTGGGCGGGGCGCATCCCGGTGCACACAGGGTTCATCGGCGCCACCCCGGACGGGCGCACCACGACGCTCGGACGCAATGGCTCCGACTACACCGCCACGCTGCTCGCGCGCGGCCTGAATGCGCGCGAGGTCGTGCGCTGGACCGACGTCTCGGGGGTGATGACGGCTGACCCGGAACTGGTGGACGACGCCTATCCGATTGCCCACCTGACCTACGCCGAAGCGCTGGAGTTGGCGAACTTCGGCGCCAAGGTCTTCCATCAGCGCACGATGATTCCGCTAATGGAGTCCGGCATCCCGATGCGCATTCGCGACACGATGTCGCCCGACGCGCCGGGGACACTGATCGACGCGCGCGGCGCTGCGGACACCGAGCACGCGACGTCGGTCACGTCGCTGGAGCACCTGGCGCTCATCGGCGTGCAATGGCGCCGGCTTCCCGAACAGGCGCGGATGGGCGAGCGCGTGCTGCGTGCACTCGACGAGGCGGACGTCACGGTCTGGATGGCCAATCAGGCGGCCCACGGACAGTCGGTGGCGGTGGTGGTGCCGCAGGCGCGGGTCGACCGCGCCTGCGAGGCGATCCGCCATGCGCTGCGCGACGAACTGCGCCGCGGGGACCTGGAGGACCTCTCCATTCGCGCTCCCGTCACGCTGCTCTCGCTGGTGGCCGAGACGATGGGGCGCACACCAAACGTGGCGGGGCGGTACTTCGGGGCGCTCGGCGCGATGGGCGTCAACGTGCTGGCCATCGCGCAGGGCGCGAGTTCGCGCTCGGTCTCGGCCGTCATCGCGGCCGACGATACGGCCGTCGCCGTGCGCACCGTGCACTCGGCGTTCAACTTCAGCCATCAGGAAGTCAATCTGTTTCTCGCCGGGTGCGGCACGGTTGGGAGTGCGCTGCTCGAGCAGATTCGCACGCAGCGTGACGCGCTGCTGGCGCGGCAGAACGTTCGGTTGCGCGTGGTGGGCATCGCCAACAGCCGCGCCGTGCTGTTTGATCCGGCGGGCATCGATCTCGATACGTGGCGTGAGCGCCTGCAGGGCACGTCGGGCGGCGATCTGGAAACGGCGGTCGCCGCGCTCGGGCGATTGCCGGTGCCGATTCTCGTGGACTGCACCGCAAGCGACCAGATGAGCGCAGTGATTGCCAAGGGGTTTGCGCACGGCGTGCACGCGGCGGCGGCCAACAAGAAGCCTTTTGCGGCAGACCGTGCGGCATACGGCGCGCTCTTTGCGGCAGCGCGCGCGCAGCACCGCGACCTCCGGTACGAGACGACCGTCGGCGCGAGCCTGCCGGTGATTGAGACGCTCAAGGACCTCGTTCGCACCGGGGACGTGGTGCGGCGCATCGAGGGTTCGTTCTCTGGCACGCTGGGCTACGTCTGCAACGAGCTCTCGGCCGGCGTGCCCATTCACGATGCGGTCGCCGAGGCGCGCCGGCGCGGGTACACCGAGCCGAACCCGGCCGAGGATCTCAACGGGCAGGATGTGGCGCGCAAGGCGCTCATTCTCGCGCGTGAACTCGGACTCGACGCCGATCTGGCGGATGTCGTGGTCGAGCCATTGGTCCCCGCCGAGTTGCTGGAGAGCCGCACCGCCGATGAACTGCTGCAGCGGTTGGCCGAAGCGGCGCCGGCGATCGCCGCGCGCGTCGCGGCGTTGGCCGCGGAGGGTAAACAGCTGCGCTACCTCGCGCGGATTCTGCTGGACGATGGCGCACCGCGCATCGAAGTGGGGCCCGTCGGCGTGGACGCGTCGCATCCGGCGGCCCGCCTGGTGGGCACCGAGGCGTTCGTGGCGTTCACGACGGAACGGCACGCGGTCTATCCGTTGCTGGTGCAGGGGGCCGGGGCGGGGGCGCAGGTCACTGCGTCAGGCGTCTTGGCGGACGTGCTCGGCATCGCCCGCTCAGCGCGCGGGCGATAGCCGGACGTTCTCGGTTCGTCCGGCAGGCGGCGTGGGCGGGAGCGCCCGCGTTAGAAGCCGAGCTCCATCTGACCGCCGCCGGCCCCGCCCGGGTGGGTTACGGTGTCCTGCGCCGCGCACGCGATGCTCCCCCGAAACGCGGTGCGCTTCAGTACGCCGCTGGCGGCGTCGAGCGCGAGCCGGGGCTCGTTGTTGTGTTGCGAGAGGTGAGCGAGCACCACCTGCCGCAGCCCTTTGTGCGCGGCGCGCACCAAGAGCCCGGCGCTCTGCCGGTTGCTGAGATGCCCCGTATTGCTGGCGATGCGCGCCTGCAGGAAGGGGGGATACGGTCCCGTGCGCAGCATCACTTCGTCGTGGTTGCTTTCGAAGACCAGATAGTCCAGGCGCTCAAACGCCGCCCCGAGGTCGTCCGTCACGTGTCCGAGGTCGGTGGCGACGCCGATCCGCTCACCCGATCGCTGCGCGGTGATCACGATCCCCGCGGGCTGTGCCGCATCATGCGGCACGGGCACCAACTCCACGGTGCACTCGCCGACGGTGCGGGGAACGCCGTATGCGGTGACCAGTTGGTGCTCGACCGGGAGATCCGGAATACCGGCGAGCGTCCCCGCCGTGCTCACGACCGGCCATCCCCATTTGGCGACGGCCTGTGCGAGGCCCTTCATGTGGTCGATGTGCTCGTGCGTCACCACGACGGCCGAAATGGAAGCGGGCTCGACGCCGGCGTCAGCGAGCCGCCGCGCCAGAATGCGAGGCCCGAGACCGCAGTCCACGAGCAGGCGCGTCGCCCCCGCCTCAACGAGCGTGGCGTTGGCCTTGCTTCCGCTCGCGAGGGTGCAGAACCTCACGGGTCCCAGCGCAACTGATGCGCGAGCCGGAACGCGCGACGGAGCCCGTCGCTCATCGGCTGCCCGCGCCGCCCGAGCACCCGCTCGGCGACTTCCAGGAACTTCTCCACGTCAAAGGTCTCGACGGTGTCGCCTCCCCATGCAAACGGGGGAACGACCGACGTGCGAAGGCTCGACTCAAAGACACTCGCGCCCGCGCCGACCACCGAGCCCGTGCGCAGCAGCGTGCCGATGGCGAGCTTGGCGTGATCGCCGATGAGTGCGCCGAGGAACTGCATCCCCGTGTCTCGCACCCCGTGCGGAGTCCACGCCTGCACCGGTCCGTAGCTGTTCTTCAGGTTCGAGGTGGTGGTGCCGGCACCCAGGTTGGCCCAGCGGCCGATCACCGAGTGGCCTACGAAGCCGTCGTGCGCCTTGTTCGCCTGCCCAACAAAGAGCGACACGCTCGCTTCGCCGTGGACGCGGCACTGCTCGCCAATGGAGCAGGCGGCGACGCGCCCCGCGTGCACTACGCTGTCGACGCCCACGTACGACGGACCGCACAGCCGCGCGAACGCCTGGACGTGTGCCCCGTGGCGCACGAGCAGCGGCCCTTGCTGGGCGTCGAGCAGGACGAACGGTTCCACGACGGCGCCGTCTTCGATGTAGACCGGATGCGCGCCCACGACCTGCACGCCGTCCAGATGACGGAGCTCGCGCGTCGCCAGCGTCGGGCCCATCGCGCTGATGTCGGCGGCGAGCATCGACGTGAGGTGACGGATGAAATCCCAGGCGTAGTCGATCCACCAGCCGCGCATCACCGCCGGCGTCGTGCCGGGCCGCACCAGCGACTCGAGCGCGAGGGTGCCGTCGGCCAGCCGCTGCGGATCGAGCGACTCGGCAAGTCGCACGGCAAGCACGCGCCCGTCGGCCGTCCAGGCGGTGGCATCGTCGAGCGGTGCGCCGAGTGCGGGCAGAAACCGCGCATTGGCGATGATCGTGCCGGCGGGAATCAGCCCCGAGACGGTCGGTGGCGTGCCGGTCTCGTCGAACGAGTCGAGATGCGGCGCGCCGACGCGGCCGGCGACCTCGCCGTGCGCGAGCGGTTCCCAACGTTCCCGCACCAGCACGGCGCCGGCGCGCATTTCCGTAAGCGGGCGCAGCAACGCGAACGGCTCCAGCGCGCGCGCGGCCGCATCCTCGTACAGGATGATCGGCCGCAGTATCACCGGCGCTCCCGGAGGGCCGGTGGCAACGTCTCGAGCAATGGCTTCAGATTGCGCGCCTTCTCCTCGGTGGTCACGAGCACCACGCCTTCGTGTTCGACAACCACCAGCCCGCTCACGCCATACAGCACGACGTCGGCGCCCGCGGCATACACCACGTTGTCCGAGGCCTCACGGGTGTAGACGCGGCCGTGCGCCACATTGCCGGCATCATCGCGCGTGCGCACGGCCCGCAGCGCCGCCCACGTGCCCACATCGCTCCAGCCGAATTGTCCCGGGAGGACAAAGACCTTGGCGCTCCGTTCGAGCACGCCGACGTCCACCGCGATCGGATCCTTGACCCCGCCGAAGAAGGCGACCGCGTCGTCGTTCGCCGCCGCGAGCGCTTCGGCGACGGCCGCGCAGTGCGTCCGCAGTTCCTCGAGAAAGACGCCGACCGGCCAGGCAAAAATGCCCGAGTTCCACAGGGCGCCGGCAGCGATGAGCGTCTCGGCCTTCTCGCGCGACGGCTTCTCAGCGAACTTCGCCACGCGTCGCGCCGAGCCGTCGGTTGGGGCGCCGACCTCGATATAGCCGAGCCCCGTGTCTGGATGCGTGGGGACGATGCCGACCGTCACCAGCCCCCGCGTGCGCGCCGCCTCGGCGGCCGCGGCCGTAAGCGCCGCTCGGAAGCCGGGCACGTCGGCGATGGCCCAATCCGCGTGGACGGAGACCATGATCGCGTCCGGG
>JARIEY010000131.1 GCA_031127085.1 Gemmatimonadota bacterium
CACCATCACGCCCGTGGCCACCGGCGTGAACGGCACGGCCTCGACGCTCAACGTGTCGGCCCCGGTGCTGACCATCAGCGCCGGCGCCAGCGCGCGGCTGGGGGCCGGGCAGTATGAGGACGGTTGGTACGTCTACTCGCCGCAGTCGTCACCCGGCGGCGTTCCGCTTACCTACACCAGCACCGACACCACCATCGTGCGCGTGTCGCCGAGCGTGGGTGGAATCCCCGCGGGATCGAACTACCAGTATTTCCGCGTGAGTGGTGTCGCACCTGGCACCGCGCGCGTCGTCATCGGCGCCACCGGCTGGAAGCCGGACACGCTCCTGATGACAATTACCTCGCCGGCGACCACGATCTGCTGCACGCAGACGCTGAATACCACCTCGCCGGTGACGTCGGCCTCGATCTACGCGGCCGACTCGTTGCGCACGTCGCACTACCGCACCAGTTCCCTGTCGCTTACGGTGAGCTCGAGCGACACCACGGTCATCAAGGTGCTCGACAAGACGCCGACCATCGCCGCCGGATCGCACTATGTGAGCGGCGTGCGCTTCCAGCCGGGAGGCGCCGGCGGTACGGCTTACCTCAAGGTCGTCGCGGGTGGCCACACGCCAGACTCGGTGCTTGTCACCGTGGTCGGCCCGAAGCTGCAGTTCAGCTTCAGCGCCGCGCGGCTCGGCAAGGGACAGTACGAAAATGGCTATTACGTGTACACGCCCAACAACGTCGTGGCGCCGCTGGTCGTGTCGCTGTCGAACTCGGACACCACACGGTCGAGTGTGCCGGCGACGGTCACTGTGCCCACCGGCACGAACTACGTCTACTTCAACCTGGCGGCGCGTGACACGGGCTTCACGACGTTCATCGCCACGGCGCCGGGATACCAGCCGGACACCGCCACGCTGCGCATCAGCAGCCCGCGCGTGACGATCAGCGGCGGCGGCACGTATAACAACTTCCGCGCCCCGGTGGCCTTTACCGCGTACGCCGCGGATTCCGTGGGGACTTCGCACTACCGCACGGCGCCGCTTGCCCTGACGTACCGCTCAACCAACACGGCGGTGCTCACCGTGGATTCGGCGAGCGCGACCATCGGCAGCGACTTGTACTATCACAACACGGCGCGGGTCAGCTTCCTCGGGCTCGGCACGGCGTATATCGTGGTCGAGGCGCCGGGGCACGCGCCGGATTCGGCGCTGTATACCGTCCAGACGCCGAAGCTCAACTTCAACTTCACGAGCACCCGCGTCGGCCGCCGGCAGCACTTCTCCAACAGCGACTTCTACGTCTACACGCCGGACTCGCGCGCCGTCGCGGTGCCAGTGACGATCACGCAGAAGCGCCCCGCGGCCGACTCGCTGACAAGCACCGCACCGGTGATTCCGGCCAGCTCCAACTACGTCTACTTCGGATTGTACGGTCTCGCGCCCGGCGTCGACACGCTGATCGCGACGGCAACCGGCTACGCGCCCGACACCGCGTACGTGAGCGTCGTGCCCGTGAAGCTGACGGCCGGCGGAATCCCAGGCACCGCGCTGACGACGAATGGCGCGGTCAACGTAAACGTGTATGCCGCCGATAGCGTGGGCACGTCGCACTACGTAATGGACACCCTGGTCGTACAGGTCACGTCGAGCGACACCACGGTCATCAAGCCGACCCAGCGGTATCTCCGGATTCCGAAGGGGCAGTACTACGCGACGGCGACCTACACCTACTTCGGGCCGGGGACGGCGTCGCTGACATTCACCGACTCCGCGGCCACCGGGTACGGCTCGGTGACGACCAATACCGTCACGGTAACCGGGCCTTCGCTGCTGTTCAGCGGGACGTCCGCCACCTTCGGCATGCGGCAGCGGAGCGGACCGAGCGACCACTACGTCTACACGCAGAACAACGTCGCCACGGCCACCACCGTGACGCTCGTGAGCACCGACACGCGTGTCGTTTCGGTGCCGGCGTCGGTGACGATCCCTGCGGGCTCGAACTACGCCTACTTCACCATTACCGCACTCGACACGGTGGGAACGGTGCAGGTGCAGGCCACGGCGGTCGGCTTTGGCCCGCCAACGCCCATCACCGTGCAGGTGACGCAGCCGAAGTTCACGATCAGCACCAACGTCAACGGTCGCACCACGCAGGTGCCACAGAGCATCACCGTGTACGCTGCCGACGCCAACGGGAACTCGCACTACACGACCGAAGCCGTCACGGTGACGCTCGCCAGTTCGAGCGGAGCGGTGGCGGGGATCGACTCGGCGACGATCACCATTCCGGCTGGCGGCTACTACCACAATACGGCCCACTGGCTGCCGATCGCGGTGGGGACATCGCAGCTGTCGGCTACCGACACGCGCGCGGCGATCTACAAGTACAACAGCGCCACCTCGAACGTGACGGTCATCACGCCGAGCCTGTCGTTCAGCTGGTCCAGCATCACGCTCGGCCGCGGGCAGTACCTGGATCAGGCCTCCACCTGCTGCTACTACGTCTCAACGTCGGACAATCAAGGCGTCGCGCGCGCCGTCACGCTGGGGCATGTCGGAACGGTCAGGACGACGGTGCCGGCCACCACCACGATTGCCGCGGGCACCAACTACTCGTACTTCCGCATCTCGGCCACGCAGTTCGGCACGGATACCCTGACGGCCGGCCTCTCGTCGCCCGCGCACAACAGCGACTCCGCGTACGTCGTCATCGACTCGGGACGCGTTGACACGTTCAGCGGCTGGCCGGGCGCATCGCTGCGTGTCGGCGATTCCGTGGCCGTGACACTCTACACCCGAGAACCCGGCGGCGGCGTTCGTCCCGTGTCGGCCGCGACGACGTTTGCCATCACGACCAACGCAAACATCGAGATCCGGCAGGCCAACGCGGTGGTCACCAGCGTCACCGTGCCGGCCGATGCCAGCCAAGTCGTGTTCTACCTGAAGGGCGTCGCGGCAGGATCGGGGACGGCGTCGTTCAGCAACGCAGACTACAAACGATACTCGCCCCCCACGGTGACGGTGATCCCATGATGATGTTCTCCACGCTCGCTCGGCACGCGGCCCGTGCTGCGGTCGGCCTGGCGCTCGGCGCCGCGATTCACGGATCGCTCGCTGCCCAGGGCGCTCCGCCCGAGACGGTGAAACCGGTCGACCCCCAACCCGCCGTGCGTCCCATGCCGCGCACGCCTCCGCCACCCGCGCCACGCGCGACGCGTGCCGCGCAGAGCGCACCGACGCCGGTATCCGCCGCAGATTCCGCCGCGCACGCCGTGCCGCGCCCCGGCGCTCCGCTCGAAACGGCACGGCCGGTCGCGACCCCGGCGGCGGCCACCCTCGACGCGCGCCGCACGCCGCCCGTGCAAGCGCCACCACCGGCACCTGCGGCGGCGCGCGCCGTTGAAACCGCACCCTCCGCGCAGGCAAGTGACGGCCCGCCCCCCGCCGGCGCGACCGCACGCTGCAGGGACGGTTCGTATCTGTTCACGCCGGTCGACGCCAACAGCTGCACATCCAACGGCGGCCTGACCGTCGTCCTCCCGCAGCCGCGCCGCGCACCCCCGCGTCCCGCGCCGTAGCCCACAGCGCACAGAAGTGCACCACGCAAGAACGCGGGGCTGGCTCTGAGAGCCAGCCCCGCGTCGTTCAAGGCTTCGGAAGGGGTAGGCCCCCTTCCCCATCCCCTTCCCACACCCTGCTCCCTTCCCCTTCCCACACCCAGCGCCCTTACCTGATTTTCGCCATCTCCAACCGCGCCCCCGTGTCGTCCTGCACACCCATATAGACGACATCAGTGCCGAAGCCTGAGATCACGCGACCAAAGGGGAGCTTCACGCGATCGATCAACTCGCCCTTGTCGTTGACCACATCGTAGATCGCTCCCGCATCGGTCGGCGCGGTGGTGCGGATCCACAGGTTTCCGCTGAGGTCTGCGCGCACCGACCCCTGACGGAAGGCCGGCCGGTAGTCGGGCAGCTCCTTCTTGTCCACGAAGTTGATGCTCGGCGCGCTGATCTGCTGCACGCCCTGCTGCGGACGTGCACCGCCGCCCGGGCCTCCCTCGATGCGCATCTCAATGCGCATTCCACCGCCACCGCCACCGGGACCGGCCATTCCCGCCATCGCCTGATTCACGCCGGCCACTCCGTTCTGCATCGCGCGGCTGATGTTCTCGCGCTGCTTCTCGGCCTCCACCTTGGCCGAGTCCAGGAATTTCTCCTTGGCGTCGTCGTCAAGGCGCTCCCAGTTGTAGGGAATCTTTGGCGTCGACGTCCACGACCCATCCGTGCCGAGGAAGTCGATGTGGTAGTCCTTGCCGCGCACCACCGCGATGCGACCGTCAGGCATCAGCGCCCAGTCGTCGACCACCGGCATCGGGTTGGTCTTCACGGTGATGCGCATCGCCCCCTTGTCGTCCTGCGTCATGCTGACGCTGGAGCTGGGAATCTTGAAGTACGCCGCCGTGTCGAGCGCACGTGAGGCGAGGCTGACGCGGTAGACCGGGGCGGTGTCGGCCATCTGCGGGGCACGGAACGCCTGCCCAGGCTGCGGCGGGCCGCCCATGTTCATCCCGCGCATGTTCGGCCGCACGAAGCCGCGATATACAATGCGCCCCTGCGGATCCACACCGGGCGTTCCGAACGGTCCGCCGATCATGAAGTTCGCGTCTTCCGGACGCGGCACCGCCATCACGCGCACCACCTCGCCGGCGCCGTCGATGACGAGCATCGAGAGCGATGCGGGATCGACGAAGAGCGACGAGTCGCCCTTGTACGCCATCAGTCCGGCGATGCGGCTGCTGTAGCTGTTCGCCGTGGCCGGCGTGGTGTCGGCGATCACCGACTTGAGCTTGAACTCGGCGTCGAGCACAACCAGCTGGCGCCGCGTGAGGTCGTTGACCACGGCGCCACCGCCCGGCAACGGCCGCACGGAGGAGACGGAACCCAGCAGATCGGCGGGCGACACCTTGGTCACGGCGCCAAGCGGACGCACCGCAGGGAGTTGCTGCGCCACCAGCGGCGCGGCGGCACAGCAGGCCGCGAGAACAGCAGAGCGAATGCGAAGGGACATTGAAGGACTCGAAGTAGGGAGCACGTCAGGAATTATCGACTGATCTGGACAGACATGACCTGGCCACCGCCGCCACCACCACCGCCGCCGCCCATGAAGATGAACGGACCGCCCGCGGTGCCGCCGACGGTGGCTGAGCGGATGGACTGCAGGTACCACGGGTCGAGGTGCGCGGCGACAATGGACGGCAGTTTGCGGCGCTGCTCGGGGGTCAGCACGTTCTTCACGCGCGGGGCCACCTTCATCAAGATGTCGACCGACGCCTCACGCGTCTTCTTGTACTGCGCATACGCCTGAACGTGGCTGTAGTTGTCGGTCAGCCCGGCGAGTTCCTTGATGATCGGCGCCCACAGGCGATTGAGCTGGATGAGATACGCGCGGTTCATCGTCGCCAGACTGTCGCCCTGCGCCGACGTGAGCCGCAGGCTGTCGGTCTGGCGCAGGATCATCGCCATCGGGTTGATGGTCACGCCGCCCGCACCGTACATCATGTTCAACTGTGACTCGCTCGCCTTCTGCCCCGGCAGACGGCGCCCGCGGTCGAGCTGCTGCGTGAGCAGCTGACGTTCGCGCGCCGGGCCAAGGTCAAACCGCATCATCGCCGTCACCGTCACCGGCTGGCGGATGCTGGTCTGCGACGGCTTGGTGGAGCCGAAGCGCTGATTCACCTCGTACGTGTAGCGCTGCGTCGCCGGGTTGAAGCCACGCACGTACAGCAGCGTCGCATCCGGCTGAATGGTCTGCCCCCAGCCACGCAGGTTGTCCTCGCCGTGCAGCAGCAGATCGGCGGCGCCAATGGGATTGCTGACCTGGAACTGGATGTTGGCGCGCTGCGGCAAATGCAGCTTGATGGGGTTGAACGAGACGCTGAGGAACGCGGTATGCGTCCACGGGCCCTGACAGCTGTTGCGACCGGCCAGCTGCCCCATCTGCGACTCGAGGCACTTCTTGGCCCCGCCGCTCGACCCGTTGATCAGGTTCTGCATCGCCGTCGCCAGCGACGCGTCGGTCGTCGTCGCGGGATTCGCGATGAAGGCGCGGTCGTTGTATAACCCGTCGCCGTTCACGTCGCCGCTGACTCCCGGCGTGTAGAACGTGCCGGCGCGCACGTTGCCGAACCAGTTCATGCGCACGGCGTCAAAGAAGTTGTAGTTCAGCGAATACTGCACCTGATGCCGCGCCGCATTGGCCGAGCGCGACCAGGCCACCGCACGCGGGTCGCCCGTGGTGCTCTGGAAGCCGCGATACTGCTCGCGCACGTCGCCGTACACGTAGCCAAGGGTCCACCCCAGCTTGGAGCTGAAGGTCATCGGCGTCAGGCGGAACGTCACCTGCTTCGACTCTGACTGCAGGTCCGACCGCGATTCGTTGACCGCGTTGTACTCCGTGTGCAGGCGCGACTCTCGCGGCGCGGAGAGGCCGCTCACCGGATCGATGCCGCTCAGCGGCACGTACACCGGGCGTCCGCCCTCGCTCGCCAAAGTGAAGCGCGGCGTCCCGGCGAAGTTGAGATCGTAGTTGCCGGGCTGGTTCAGGTTGCGCGAGTAGGTCATGTCCACCGTGGCGGTGAAGCGGCCCTTGGCCACCGGTCCGTTCCACTGGAGATTGCCGCGCACGGACCGCGTCGACTGCCAGTCCTTGGAGAAGAGCGTCACATTCGGCGCCATATTCGAGAACGGCGACGTCACCGAACCATCGGCGCACGTCGACGGCACGGCGCCGGGGTTCGTGAGCCAGTTGCTCCACGCCTGCGCCGGCACGGTGCCACCGACGCAGTTGAGCTGCTGCACCGCGGACGCAAGACCAGTGTTGTCGAGCGCCCCGCCAAGCGTCGTGGCCTGCGGCAGGTTCTGGAAGACGCCCAGGCCGCCGCGCACGACGGCGCGCGGTCCGCGAATCGCCCCATCGAAGCCGGGAATCTGCGCCCCCTGGCCATACTGCCAGGAGAAGCCGAGGCGCGGGCTCACGTACAGGTGGTTGGGCGTGTTGGCATTGCTCACGCCGAACAGCCGCTCGATGGCGGGGTTTTCGGTGGGACCGGCGCTGAACGAGTTGCCGTCCACGCGCACGCCGTACTGAATCTGCAGATCGTTCGACTTGCGCCAGGCGTCGCCCACGGAGAAGGCGCCGACGGTCTGCGCGCCGCTGCGCACACGCGGCGAGAGCTGCCGCGAGAACGACGCGGCGCGCCCGGCCTCGAGATCGGCGAGCGAGAGATAGCTGAACGACCCCAGCTGGTTCGTGGTCTGGTCCTGATTGAACGCGTCGCGCCGCAGCTCGCTGGAGAACTTCAGCCGGTGCTTGTTGTTCTTGGAGAACCACGACAGGGTGTTGACGTACCCAATGCTCGAGTTGCGCTGCGAGTTGTCGAGGAAGGTGCTGCCGCCAAACTGCACCGAGCGCACGCCCATCGTGCCGTCCGGCAGCTTGGACGTCACGCGCACCGCGCCACTCGGCATATCGTAGTACGGGTTGCCTTCGTTCTTGGAGCCGCTGGCGGTGATGTTGGTCTCCGACAGGAAGCCCGAGAGCAGCCCCGACTCGAAGTACGCCGAGTGCCGCGCCTGCACGCCGCCGTTAAGTCCGGTGCGCTCACCACTGTGCCCCGGGAGCTCGCTGATGGAGCCGCCCACTGGGGCGCTGCGGTTGGCCGATCCATTGAACGTCAGCGCGTACGCCGCACCGGTGCGCGAGCCCGACGGCGCCAGATTGAGCGTGGCGAGGATCGAACCGTTGTCGTTGTTCCGCGTCCCGAGCACGTTGCGCGGCGAGAGCGGAATTCCCTTGGCCCGCAGCACGTTGAGCACGCGCGCCGCGGAATCGGGGCTGATGCCGCTCGTCACGAGGCCCGTGGACGAGGTGTTGAGCAGCGACTGGAGATCGCTGGACCGCCGCCCGAGCTGATACGAGACGTTGTAGAACGCCTCGTCGATCTTGACCGGCCCGGAGAGCGACCCGCCCAACGACAGGTTGGTGTACTGCTGGCCCAGCGCCTGCGCCGCCTTGTCCGTCCACTGGAGGAACGGGGCATCGAGGTTCAGCGAGTTGGTGCGCGTCGTGAAGTTGTTGCCGGTTGGCGACCGAATGCTGAACTGCGCCCCGCTGAAGCCGCCACGGGTCACATCGTACGGACTCGTGGACAGCGAACTCGACACGCCCGCATCACGCGGCACGTCGGCACCGCCAAAGGAGCCGCCGTTCAGCGTCGTGGCGTTCTGGTCCGGGGTGAGGCCCAGCACGGAGAAGCCGGAGGCGTCGCCGTTGGTCCCTGGCACGAGCGTCACGCCGGGGAGCGAGGCGGCCATCGCCGCCAGGTTACCCGCATCGCCCGCCGCGACATTGGCCGCGCTCACGTTGCGCTCCGACCCGGAGATGTCGGGCTGGCGGTCGTCGCGGTTGGCCCGCGTCCGTTCACCGGGCGTCACGCGCACCGCATCCAA
>JARIEY010000132.1 GCA_031127085.1 Gemmatimonadota bacterium
TGCTGCATCGCGGACGCGTCGTCGCAGCGGGCGCGCCAACCGATGTGATGCGAGGCGACATCCTCGAACCGGTTTATGAGTGGCCGCTCGTCGTGTCGCGCGACCCCGCCATTGGCGCTCCCGTGCTGGTGCCGCTGCGCAAGCGATAGCTCGCACACTCCTTTCAGCCCTGCTCCGTTCCCCTTCCCGTGATCGCTCGTATGCCGTGTCGTTACCTGCACCTGATGTTCGTCGCCATCGCCGCGCCCGTGAGCGTCCTGTCGGCGCAGGCGCCCTCTGCTCCGCTCGCACCCGTCGTTGTCACGGCCACGCGTGTGGCCTCGCCGGTCACCGCGCCGGCGTCGGTGTCGGTCCTTTCTGGCGACTCGCTGCGCGCGCGCGGCATCACGCACGTGGCCGATGCGTTGCGCCTTATTCCGGGCGTGACCGTGGTCACCTCGTCGTCGCTTGGCTCGCAGGCGTCGCTCTTCGTGCGCGGAGGGCAGGGGAACTTCGTGCGCGTGCTCGTCGATGGGGTGCCCGTCAATGAACCAGGCGGCGCCGTCGATCTCGGGGCGCTGACGCTCGATAACATCGACCGCATCGAAGTCGTGCGCGGCCCGTCCAGCGTCCTGTATGGGCAGGATGCCGTGACAGGCGTCGTTCAACTGGTCTCACGCGCTGGCGGAGCGGGCGCTCGTCTCGGCCTTTCGCTCGATGGAGGCTCGTTCGGGCAGCGCGATGTGGCGCTCTCCGGCGGAGCGGGGAATGCTCGGGTGGCGTTCAGCGCGTCCATTGCAGATCGCGCGGCCACCGGCATCCTGCCGTTCAACAATCAGTATCGCCATCGCGCGGCGGCGCTCGGCGTGCAACTGCACCCCGATGCCCGCACGGAGGCCACGCTCACCGCACGGTGGCAGCACGCCGTCTACCACTATCCCACCGCCTCCGATGGCAGTATCGCCGACCGCAACGCGCAAAACGCGTCGCACCGTCTGGCACTCGCCTTTGCCGGTTCGCGTCGCGTAGGAACGCGGCTCACCGCCGCCTGGACCCTGGGGGCATCGGAGCACGATCCACGCAGCGGCGATGGTCCCGACTCGCCGGCGGATACGGTGGGTTTCTATGGATTCTTCTCGCGCGGCACCGTCACGCGTCGTGCGGCCGACGTGCGCCTGAGTGCCCGCGCCGGGGCGCGGCAGTTGGTGACGGTGGGCGCCGAGTTGGCGCGCGACCGCGAGCGATCGTCCACGCGCTCCCTCAGCGAGTACGGTGCGGACGCCGGCGACTTCACGGCACGTCGCGACACGCGAGCGCTGTACGTGCAGGGGATAGGCGCCGTGCGCACGCGTGGCAGTTATCAGGTGGGCGCGCGTCTGGACGACAACAGCGCGTTCGGCACGTTTCGCACGGTGCGGGCCGGCGCCTCGTGGCAGCTGAGCTCGCGCTGGAAGCTGCGGGGCGCTGCCGGCCGTGCGTTCCGCGCCCCGTCGTTCTTTGAGAACTTCGCCACCGGGTACGTGCGGGGGAACGCGGCGCTCACCCCTGAGCGCTCCAGCAGCCGTGAAGCGGGCATCGAGGGCCGGGCGGGCGGCGCGACGATTGTCGTGGTGGCGTACCAGCAGCGCGTGCGGGATCTCATCCAGTACAGCGCGCAGACCGCCGACCCCGCCGCACCCAACTATGTGAATGTCGCCGGGGCCAACGCCGACGGGGTGGAGGCGGAGCTCTCGTTTGCGCTCGCCGCGGCCACTCGGGCGCGCGCCAGCTACGCGTACACGCGCACGCGCGTGACCGATGCCGGCGTCGACGCGGGGAGCGGTGCCACGTTCGTGCTCGGCCAGCCGCTCATTCGGCGGCCAGCGCACACGGCGCGGATCGAGTTGAGCCGCGCGCTCGCCACCCGCGGCGCGTTGACGGCGGGCGCCGCGTACACGGGGCGCGCGTACGATCGCAACTACGCCGCGTGGCCGGCCGTGGCCGTCACACTGCCGGCGCGTACGCTCGTCGACGTCGCGGCCACCTGGCGACTCTCTGCCAGCGACGCCGGCGTACCGGTGAATGCGCGGCTGCGCGTCGACAACCTGACCAACGTGGCGTACGACGGTATCTACGGCTTCTGTGCCCCCGGGCGATCGCTGCGTGCCGGCCTGACCGTCGGCCGACCGTAGCACGCGGTATTATTGATCGTCATGCCCCTCGTCACCACCGAGGCGATCGTCCTCCACGCGTTTGACTACCGCGAGACGTCGCGCATTGTGCGCCTCATCACGCGGGAACTCGGCATCGTGTCGGCCATCGCGCGCGGGGCGCGCCGCCCGCGCAACAAGTTCGGGGCGGCGCTCGATCTCTTCGCCGGCGGCGAAGCAGAGCTCGCGACCGCGGTGGGGCGCGACCTGCATACGCTCCAGGGATTCGACGCGCATACCGCACGCCCGGCGCTTGCGGCATCGCTCGATCGTTTCGCCGCCGCCGCCGCGCTGGCCGAACTCCTGCTACGCTTCGCGCCGGAGCAGGAAGACCCCGGCCTCCTCGATGCGGTGACCGACGCGCTCGACGCGCTGGTCGTTGCTCCTCCGGGAGGAGCAGGCACAATCGCCCTCGGTGGGGCGTGGTGTCTGGTGGCCGAGTTGGGGTTTGCGCCGACGCTCGACGAATGCGCGTCGTGCCACACACCCATCGAGCCCACTCATGCCGCCTCGTTCCACCACCGCGCCGGCGGGGTGCTCTGCGCCAGCTGCGGCCGGCAGGCGCCTGGAACGCGCACGCTACCGCCCGACGCACGCGACGCAATCCGCGGATGGCTCGGGCGGCACCCCTCGCCGGCGTTGGACGATGCCACGTTGCGGGCGCACCAGCGCCTGCTGCGCGAGTTTCTCGAGGAGCACCTGACCGACGGCGGACGCCCGCTGCGCGCGCTGCTCGCCTGGGAACGGCACGAGGTGGACGCGTGATCCTCGGCACCGCCGGGCACATCGATCACGGCAAGACGGCGCTGGTGCGCGCGCTGACCGGGGTCGACACCGATCGGTTGCCCGAGGAGAAGCGACGCGGCATTACCATCGAACTCGGCTTCGCTCCGTTGGAGCTCGAAGGCGTGGGAACCGTGGGGATCGTTGACGTGCCCGGGCACGAGGGGTTCGTGCGGACGATGCTCGCCGGCGCCGCCGGCATCGACCTCGCGCTGCTGGTTGTCGCCGCCGATGAGGGCGTGATGCCGCAGACCCGCGAGCACGTTGCCATACTCGGCGCGCTGGGCATCCACGGTGGCGTGGTGGCGCTCACCAAGTCCGATCTGGTGGACCCGGAATTGCTCGCCCTCGCCGCCGAGGACGTCGCGGCCCTGCTCGTCGGTTCGTCGCTCGATGGCGCGCCAGTGATCCCCGTCTCGGCCCGCACGGGCGATGGCCTCGAGGCGCTGCGTGCCGCGCTCGCGGCGGCTGCGACGCGCGTGCCGTCGCGCGATCCCGCTGGGGATTTTCGCATGCCGATCGATCGCGCGTTCACGGTGAAGGGAACCGGCACCGTGGTCACCGGCACCGTCTGGAGCGGACACGTGCGGCGCGATGACATGCTGCGGGCGTTCCCCGGCGGGGCGACGTTGCGCGTGCGTGGCGTGGAGACGCACGGACGCGCCGCAGAGCAGGGGAGGGCCGGGGAGCGCGTCGCGATTGCGCTGGCAGGGGCGGAGCGCGACGCACTCGCGCGCGGCGGCTTGCTGGTGCACGCCGACGGCGCGTGGGAGGCGCGCACGCGATTGCGCGCCGATGTGGCGCTCTTCGCAGACGCGCCGGCGGCGCTGACGGTACGTACGCCGGTGCGCCTGCATCTCGGCACCTCCGACGTTGGCGCGCGCATCGTGGCGCGCGGTGGCCCCGTGCGACCCGGTGTTGCGGCCGCCGTGCGCCTGGTGCTCGACGCGCCAATCGTGGCGCGTGGCGGCGATCGCTTTGTGCTGCGCGCGGCGTCGCCCGTGGCCACCATTGGCGGCGGTGTTATCACGGATCCGCTGCCGCCGTTTCGCCGCACGCCGCCGTTCGCGTCGTCAGGAGCCAACGATGCGCAACGCCTGCGGTGGATGGTCGAGGAGCAGGCGGCGCAGGGGCTGCCACTGGCCCAGCTTGGAATGCGCCTCGGCGGCAGTCGGTCGGCGCTCGAGGCCCTGCTGGCGGCGCTTCCGGAGGGAATCGCACGGGTCGGCCATCTGCTGACGCTCTCCGCCTCGCTCCGCGAGGCCGAGCAGACGCTGCGGAGTGCGGTGGAGGATGGCCATCGGCGACAGCCTCTTGATCGCGGCACGCCCTTGCAGCCGCTCAAGGCCAAGCTCGGACTCGGCGACGATCTGGCGGATGCCGTGGTTCGGGCGGCGGTCGCGGCCGGCGTGGTGGAGGTTCGCGACGGGGTCGTTGCCCGCGCCGGCTGGACGCCGCAATACTCGCCAGACGATCTGGCTGCCTGCTCGGCCATCGAGCGCTTTCTCACGGCTGCCGGTCGTGAGGCGCCGACAGCTGCGGAGATCGCAGCGGTTGGCGGCCCGCGAACGCCGGCCCTGCTTCGGGTGATGGAGCGCGAGGGGCGCGTGGTGCAGGTCGGGGAGCAGCGGTTCCTCACCCCGGCTGCGTGGCGGGGGGCGCTCAGGGCGCTTCGCGAGGCCACCAGGGAGCCGCGGGAGTACTCAGCGGGCGAGGTTCGGGAAGTATTCGGTATTAGCCGCAAATACTCCATCCCGCTCATCGAGGGCTGCGACCGAGTAGGGGTCAGCGCACGGGTGGGGGATGGTCGTCGGTTTCATTGGGACCGCCTGCCAAGCGCCATTGCCGCGTTCCTTGACAGTACCGATGGTGAACCCTAGCTTAGTCATTGGCCAATCACATCCACAACCAAATTCCTAGAGGAGACACACCAACAGATCCTGCATTGTCAGAAAAGGAGTTACGATGAGGTATCGTTGGGCGGCACTCGCAGTGGTGCTGACCCTCACCCTCACGCCACAGCTTGGTAAGGCCCAAGGAACACTGGGAACCTCCAAGCGACCCGCTGTAACGCTAGGACAGAATTTTCCAAACCCGTTCAATCCCGAGACCCGGATTCCGTTCGAGATTGGTTGCACGAACGATCCAAGTCAGCAGTTCAAGGTCTCGGTCAGCATCCTCAACGTGTTGGCGCAGTTCGTTGCGGTGCCTGTGTTACAGGGGGGAACGGGAAGTGTGGCCGGGGGTCAACCGCTGCAGAACGTATTGCTGACGTGCGGCCAGTACACCGCGTACTGGAATGGCAACTACCGCAATACGAGTAATGAAGTGGCCTCGGGCATCTACATGTATGTCATCGAGGTCGATGGACAAAAGACCGTCAAAAAGATGCTCGTTACGAAGTAGACGTATCGGACCGCCGGGGAGACCATCCACCTCCCCGGCGGTTCTTTTTTTCACCCCCGCGTTGCTGGGCTCCCGGAAAGGTGGCACTTTCCCAAGGTCCTCATCCCACACGGTCGCATGTTCCACGACAAGGTGGTCCTCATCACCGGCGCCGGCTCAGGGATCGGCCGGCATCTCGCACTCGCTGCCGCGCGCGGGGGCGCGACCGTCTGGGTCACGGACATCGACCACGCTGCGGCACGCGTCGTGGCGCACGAGTGCCGCGAACTGGGCGCGCACGCGCGCGAGCGCGCGCTCGATGTGACCGACGCGGCGGATTGCGAGTGCGCCGTGGCCGATGTGGTGGCCGCCGAGGGGCGGCTCGACCTGTGCTTCAACAATGCGGGCATCGGCTTTGCCGGCGAGTTTCGCGACTCCACGCTCGACCAGTGGCGGCGGGTGTTCGACGTCAATCTGATGGGCGTGGTAAACGTGGCGCACGCGGCCTACCGCCAGATGGTGAGGCAGGGAAGCGGGCACCTGGTGAACACGGCCTCGCTGGCTGGCTTGATCCCAACGCCGGGGCTCAGTGCGTACGGCGCCTCCAAGTGGGCGGTCGTCGGGCTCTCGCACGCGTTGCGGCTCGAAGGCGAGGGGCTCGGCGTGAAGGTCAGCGCCATCTGCCCCGGCTTCGTGGAGAGCAATATCTACAGCCGCACGCTCGTGGCCGGGCTCAAGCCCGACGCCACGCGTACAATGGCGCCGTTCCCCATCGTCCCCGTCGAGGGTCTGATCGCGCGGGTCGTTGCCGGCCTTGCCCGAAATGAGGCGCTGATCGTCTACCCGTTCTACGCGCGGGTGCTCTGGTGGGTGTACCGCTGGATGCCCTGGGCCACGCGCTCCAAAGGGCTCGCGCAGGTGCGGAAGATCCGCCGCGAGTATCGAATGGCGGAATAGCCCTGCCGTCACGGCGCGTGCGCGCTGCGCCGCGGCGGCCTCTCGTGCCGGAACGGCGCGCACTCAGCGGCACAGCCCGTGCAGTGCACAGGGCAGGGGCCCCCCTCTTCCGCTTCCCCTTCCCACACCCTGCTCCCTTCCCCTTCCTACGAACAGCAGATGTTAAGCCCCGACCGCCTGACCGTAAAAAGCGCGGATGCCCTGAACGACGCCCTCGCGCATTCGCGGCGTCTGGGTAATCCGCTGGTCTACGACGCGCATCTGCTCGCCGCGCTGCTCGAGCAGGACGACAGCATCGTCGTGCCGGTGCTCCAGAAGATCGGCACCAGCATTCCCACGCTGCGAGAGGCGCTGGAGCGGGAGATCGCGCGCTACCCCAAGCAGAGCGGGGCCAACCCGTCGCTCGCGCGCGAACTCAATGCGGTGCTCGATCAGGCGGAGCTCGACGCCAAGGCGTTGGGTGATGAGTACGTCTCCACCGAGCACCTGCTGCTGGCGCTCAGCGACGCCAAGGGGACCGAGAGCAAGGCGGTGCTGACCGGCGCCGGCGTGACGCGCGCTGAACTGCTCCAGGCCATTGAGTCGGTGCGCGGCGCCCATCGCGTCACGGACCAGACGCCCGAGAACCAGTATCAGGCCCTGCAGAAGTTCACGCGCGATCTCACCGAGGCCGCGCGCAAGGGGAAGCTCGACCCGGTGATCGGCCGCGACGAAGAGATTCGCCGTGTGATGCAGGTGCTCTCGCGCCGCACCAAGAACAATCCGGTGCTCATCGGCGAACCCGGCGTCGGCAAGACGGCCATCGCCGAAGGGCTCGCGCAGCGCATCGTGAATGGTGACGTTCCCGAGTCGCTCAAGAACAAGCGGCTGGTCGCGCTCGACCTGGGCGCACTCATCGCGGGCGCCAAGTTCCGCGGCGAGTTCGAGGAGCGGCTCAAGGCCGTGCTCAAGGAGATCACCTCGAGCGAGGGGCAGTTCGTCGTCTTCATCGACGAGATGCACACCATCGTCGGGGCGGGCAAGGCCGAGGGGTCAATGGACGCCGGCAATATGCTCAAGCCCATGCTCGCGCGCGGCGAACTGCGCGTGGTCGGGGCGACGACGCTCGATGAGTACCGCAAGCACATCGAGAAGGATCCGGCGCTCGAGCGCCGCTTTCAGCCCGTGTATGTGGGCGAGCCAACGGTCGAGAGCACCATCGCCATCCTGCGCGGGCTCAAGGAGCGCTACGAGAGCCATCACGGGGTGCGCATCACCGACGGTGCGGTGGTCGCGGCGGCCACCCTGAGCCATCGCTACATCGGCGACCGGTTCCTCCCCGACAAGGCCATCGACCTGGTGGACGAGGCCGCCTCGCGCCTGCGCATCGAGATCGACTCGCTGCCGCAGGAGATCGACGAGGTGGAGCGCCGCATCGTGCAGTTCGAGATCGAGCGCCAGGCGCTGGCCAAGGAGAAGGACAAGGCGTCGGTGGAACGCCGCACGGCGCTGGAGAAGGAGCTCGCGGATCAGCGCGAGCAGAGCGCCACGATGAAGGCGCAGTGGCAGAACGAGAAGGACGCGCTCGGCGGGGTGGGACGGCTCAAGCAGCAGATCGAGGAGGCGCGCGGCGAGGCCGATCGGGCCACACGCGCTGGCGACCTCGGCAAGGCGGCCGAGATCACCTATGGGCGCATTCCCGCGCTCGAGAAGCAGCTGGCCGACATCGATGCGCGCATCACGGAGCAGCGGCAGGGCGGCGCGCGATTCCTCAAGGAGGAGGTCGGAGCCGACGACATCGCCGAGATCGTCGCCAAGTGGACCGGCATTCCGGTCACTCGGATGATGGAGAGTGAGAAGGAGCGGCTGACCAAGCTCGATCAGGAGCTGGCGCGCCGCGTCGTGGGGCAGGGCCAGGCCGTACGCGCGGTGGCGGACGCGGTGCGTCGCTCTCGTGCAGGGCTGCAAGATCCGAATCGTCCCATCGGTTCGTTCATCTTCCTCGGGCCGACTGGCGTGGGCAAGACCGAGACGGCGCGCGCCCTCGCGGAGTTCCTGTTCGACGACGAGACGGCGATGGTGCGCATCGACATGTCCGAGTACATGGAGAAGCACGCCGTCGCTCGGTTGATCGGCGCGCCTCCGGGGTACGTGGGCTACGAAGAGGGCGGGCAGCTCACCGAGGCGGTGCGTCGCCGGCCGTACG
>JARIEY010000133.1 GCA_031127085.1 Gemmatimonadota bacterium
GGCCGGCCGCTTGTTTTGTGGGGTGCCGCGTCTAGCGCCGCGTGCTGTCGTCGCCTGGGCGCGATCCCTTCTTGCGATAGAGCGCCTCGTCCGCGCGGTCCATTGCCTCCGTCAGCGGGAGCAGCGGGTCGAGCGTGCTGAGTCCAACGCTGGCCTTCACCGGGAACGAGAGGCCGGGCGGACGCAGGGCCGAGATGGCGCCGGCGAGTCGCGCGCCGAGTTGCGACGCCACCGATTCGCCGCCCTCGCCGATCAGCGCCACGAACTCGTCGCCGCCCCACCGAGCGACAATGTCAGACTCGCGCAAAATGCTCTTGAACGCCTGCGCCACCACGCGGATGGCCAGGTCGCCCGCGGCGTGCCCGTGGGTATCGTTGATCTGCTTGAGGCCGTCGATATCCGCGAACACCACCACGGGGTTCAGCTTCTCGCGCCGCGCGCGCGCCACCTCGGCCTCGGCGAAGAAGGCGAAGCCGCGGCGGTTGGCCAGCCCTGTCAGCTCATCCACCAGCGCGAGCGCGTGCAGGTCGCGCTCATAGCGCAGCTGCTGCGTGATGTCGCGCGCCAGCACGACGACGGCCGGCTCATCCAGGTACAGGCAGGGGCTCGCCGTCAGCTCGACATCCACCATGCGCCCCGTGCTGCTGCGCAGCTGCCCGCGCAGCCGCGGCGCACGCTCGTCCGTGCCGGCGGGCGGCGTGTCGAGCACCTCGCGCAACTCGGAGGGAACGAAGTCGTGCAGCACGCGCCCCCGCATCAGTTGCTCGTTCTCCAGCCCCAGCAGGCGGGCGGCGGCGACGTTGGCAAAGCGCACCTCGCCGGCCGCGTGCACGATCACCGCGTCAGGAGACAAGGCCAGCAACTGGTGATAGCGGGCCTCGGTTTCCCGGAGTGCCCGTACCTGCTTGTACGCGCGGTAGCGGCCCGTGTAGAGCCAGCCGGCGGCGAGGAGCGAGAGTCCCAGCGCCGCATAGAGCCACTCCACCGGTAGTCCCGTGCGTCCCTGGGGCACATTGACGTCGTCGCGCGTGCGCGGGACGATCTGCCAGACCAGCGGATCATCGGCATTGTCGCGATACGAGGCAATGACGCCGGCCACCGTCACGCTGTCCTCGTACTGCACCCGCGACAGGTCAATCGGCTCGCCGTGATTCGACGGGACCCAGATGGTCAGCGTTCCCGTCTCGTCCGGATTCAGGTCACGGAGTCGCAGATACTGGCCGCCTTCGCTCTTTCCGAAGCCGGCCACGCGGCCGCGCACGCGCACCAAGCGTCCGGAGAACTTGGGGAGCAGTTGCTGATCGACCGCGATCGACGCCGGCTCCATGAGGGCGCGAGCGCCAGGTACGACCTCGACGCGCGTCCCGACGATTTCCACCATCCCACGGTACGTCTTGACGACGCCGGTGGCGACCACGCTGTCACCGACTCGCACCTCGGCCTCGAGGATCCGCGAGAAGACGCGGATGCCTCCGCTCGAGTCTTCCATCGCGATGTCGAAGACGGTCGACTGCAGCTGCCCCGTGCCGGCGGTGACGCGGCCGGCGACGCTGACCGTGTCGCCCGAGTCGAGGGTGCGTATCGCCTGCGCGATCGTGATGAGCGGGCGGGGCTTCTGCGCGGCGGCGGCGAGCGGCCAGGCGCAGAGGAACAGGGCAACGGCGGTAGTCCGGCGCATTCGGCGTTGGATGCGGGGGAGCATGTCGGACCACGTATCTCGCGGCCGCGCACAATGTACCCAAAGCCCCGCCGCCGCACCACAGGGGAACAGCAACACGCCCGCCGCGCGGTGTGCTGCGCGGCGGGCGTGCGAGGCAGGAGTGCGCCTGAAGGCTACCGCTTGCCGGCGTCCAAATCGTTCCAGTTCATCAGCGCGTTAAAGCCCAGCGAGTACGTCCCCTGCGTCTGCCACCGCCAGAAGGGACGAATGGCAAACATCACCACGTGGCCCTTGCCGAGCGGGGCGTCGACGAGTTGCGCGCGGCCGCTGAGCGCCTGCCCGTTGACGAGCGTGCCCGACAGCAGCATCTCGTCGGCATTCGTCGGGAAGCTGAGGATCACCCGCGGACGTTCGGTCGTTGCGCCACCCATCGCGCCGAATCCGCCCATGCCACCACCGCCCCCTGCGCCGCGGCCCCCGCGGTCACCGGCGCCGGCTGGCGCGGCCGCCGACGCTGTGCTGGCGTCCCACGGCGAGAGCTTGAGCGGCATGGCCATCGGCGTGACGTTCTGGCTCATCGTGGAACTGCGCCCACCACCGAATCCGCCTCCCATCGCCATCCCGGCGTTCAGTACCGGCGCCGTATTGAAGTAGACGGGCATCTGGCTTCCCGCATAGCCGTACGTCAGCGGGCTCTTCTTGTCGGCGATGATGCCACGCAGAATCGAACCGCGCACGAAGAGGTCGGCCGGCGTCTCAACCGTGACCCCCGTGGTGAGGTTGTACTCGGGGAACAGCCCCGTCGTCGCCCCCTCGGTGATGAGCGTGCCGCCTTCCTGGACGAACTTGTACAGGTTCATCAGCCCTTCCAGCCCCATCCCGCCGCGAATGTCGTCGCTGGAATCGACGGCGCCCAAGTTGGGCGTCTCGGCCGACTTCTTGTAGGGCAGAGGGGTCGAGCCCCCGCCGGCCATGCCTGCCACCATCGACTGCGGCGTGCCGCTGACATGCGGGTAGATGATCACGTCGTACTTGGCGCGCAGGTTCGGCATCGTGCGCAGCAACTGGTCGGCGAAGTAGGTGTAGGGGACGCCGTAGTGGTCGAGCGCGGCGCGCACCCACCCCTCGTCCTGCGTGCGCGTCCAGCTGTGCAGGTAGCCGATGCGCGGCACGTCGAGGTCATGCGACTTCACCGTGGGCGCGCTGGCCAGCGCCGTGCCGCTCAGCCCAAGCGCCTTGAGCTGTGGCTCGATCTTGGCGCGGTCGGCGTTGGCGATGATGAACGAGCCGGCGGCGAACTTCTTGCCCCCCGCCTCGAACTCCTCTTCCGCCGCCGCCATCTTCACGTCGGCGTTCTTGAACCGGAACGTCACGAGATTGTTGTCGCTCGTCGCGGCAACGACGATGGTGCTCCCCGTTCCCTCGACGCCGCCTGCGGCCACCACCTCGCCGGTGATCGGCGTCATCGGCTGCTCGAGGATCGCCTTGTCGCTCACCGGCGCGATGGTGAGGTTGCGCATCAGGGGGAACGTCCAGCCCGTGTCGTCATACGGCGACGGATTGGACGGCGAGAAGTTCTGCAGTGAGAAGTACATATCGGCCAGCGTGCGGTATGGCTGGTCGGCGCGGATGATGTAGTCGCCCGGCTGCACCTGCACGCTCCCCGCCTTGAAGGCCGAGGTGGCGCGGTGGAACTCGAGTCCCTGCAGCATCAGGTCGTTCACGGCGTCGGCGGCATCGGCCTTCTTGTGCTGGCCTGCCGGGATGACCCAGGCAAACGTCGGCCCGTTCTTTCCCTTGTCCACCGAACGCTTGTTCTTGAGCCAGTAGTTCTCCACGAACAGCGCGCGGTTCTTGGCGACGTGCGAGAGCGACAGCAACAGCGCCGACTGTTGGATGTTGGTGTTGTTGCGCGGGCCCCAGTTGATGCTTGGGAGCGGCGGATTCGGGCGGAACCACTCCCGGCTGGTCGTCGTCGCCGGCGGCCGCACCACATAGTTGTCGGGGCCGTAGCTCTGCGCCTCGTAGAAGCGACCCACGGCGTTGTGCGAGTGCGCAATGAAGAACAGGTAGTTGGGGGTCCAGCCGTCGTAGAACCCGTACGTCCAGACGCCGGGCACGCCGCGCTTCGTCATCTCCATCACTTCGTTGTTGGCCAGGTTCCACCACTCGTTTACCGTGATCGCGTCCACGGCCTCGTTGTACGGGCCGCTGCCGGTGGACGCGTACAGGTAGGTCACCGACTCGTGCAGGTCGTGCATAATCGTCGGCGTCCACTCGAGGAACGTCTTGGTGGTGTTACGCGTGATGGCCAGGAACTGCCCCATTCCGTCACGGTTGTTGTCGTGCTGCACGTACTTGCCCCAGTACATCAGCGGCAGCCGCGCTTCGCCCGCTGGGCGCTTCTTGTTGAAGTAGTAGGTGTCCACCTGCTTCTCACGGCCGTCCACCTCGATGACCGGCGTGATGAAGGTGATCACGTTCTTGCGGATGTTCTGATAGAACGCGCTCTCGTCCACCACGAGGCGGTACGCCAGTTCCATCAGCATCTCGGGGCCGCCGTTCTCCGGCGAATGCAGCCCTGAGGTGATCCAGTAGATCGGCTTGGCGCTCTTGAGCACGCGCTGCGCCTCGGCCTCGCTCGTCCTGCGCGGGTCGGTGAGCTCCTTGAGCATCCCCTTGTACTTGTCGAGCGAGGCAATGGTCGCTTCGTCGGCAATCGCCATCATCACCATGTCGCGCCCTTCCTCGGTCTTGCCGATCGTCCAGAACTTCGCGCGTCCGTTCGACGCCTTGGCCACCGCGTCGAGATAGCGATGGATGTCCTTGGCATACGTCAGCTCGCCCGGTGTCCCGACGATGCGGCCCAGGAACTTGAGCGGCGTGGGCACCCGCGACGACGCCGGCAGATGGTCCACCAGTTCGGTGGAGATGCGGGCGTCCTGCAGGTGCTCCTTGATCTTCTTGGTGTACTCTTGGTCGATCGCCTGCTGGGCCCCCGCGACCTGTGCAGCGCAAAGCAGCGCCACCGGAGCGAGGATAAGACGCGAGATGCGGGACATACGGGCCCTCGAGACGTGAAGGGGTGGGATACCAAGAGTCTACGCGGCTAAAAGGAAAAACGCTCGCCGCGGCTTCGTGCCTGCCACTCGGTGCAGCGCTTCGGTGCATTCCGTCGGACGCAACCGATCGACGTCAGCCGACCGACGTCAGCCACTCGGCGTCAGCCACTCGGCGTCAGCCGCCGGTTTGCCCCCGACGTGCGACCCACCGTCGGATGCGCGGCCTCGAACACACGGGCTTCGACGAACGCCGCCAGCAGGGCAGGGTCCACGTGGCCGTGCTTCGCCTCGTCGTGCAGGATGTCGAGCGCACGCTCGGCTGGCACCGCCCGCTTGTACGGCCGGTCCGTCGCCGTCAGCGCATCATAGATGTCGCTGATGGTCATCATCCGCGTTTGCACCGGAATGTCGTCGGCGCGCACGCCGCGCGGGTAGCCGGAGCCGTCGAGCTTTTCGTGGTGCCCCCACGCGATCCCCGGGATCCCCTTGAGCTCGCGCGTCCACGGGATCTGCTCGAGGAACCGGTAGGTGTGCGTCACGTGGCTTTCGATCTCGCGCCGCTCGCGTTCGTCCAGGTTGCCGCGGTTGATCATCAGATAGCGCAGCTCGTCGTCGCTCAGCAGCGGCTTTTCCGTGCCGTCGAAGTCCACGAACAGCCGCTCGTTGATTTCGCTCAGCTCCTCGAACGTCCCCTCGGGGAGAATGGTCGGCTCGTTGGCGCGCACGATCGCGTCCAGGAAGCGCTGCAGCTGGTCGCGCGACTCGGCGCGCGACCGGTCGAGCCGGTGCAGCGCCTCCTCGTAGTTCGTGCGCCCGTGCTCCCACAGGTACTGCGCGCGCTCGCGCTCGTACTGCAGGTCGGCGCGCTGCAGCAGGAACTGGAAGCGATGGCGAATGATCGAGAGGTCGCTGGGGTAGAGCTTCTTCTGCTTCACCAGCACTTGCTCGCGCACGCCGACCTTGCCGAAGTCGTGCAGGAGCGACGCGTAGCGCAGCTCGCGCACTTCTTCGCGCGAGAAGCGCAGCGCGCCGTACGGGCCGCTGTCCACGCGGTCGATCGCCGCGGCCAGCCCGGTGGTGAAGGTCGCCACGCGCGACGAGTGGCCCGACGTGGTGGGATCTCGGCTCTCGATCGCCGTCACCGACGCCATCACAAACCCTTCGAACAGCTTCTCGATGTCCTCGTACAGCCGGCCGTTCTCGATGGCCACGGCGGCCTGCGAGGCCAGCGCACTGACGAGCGCCACGGCATGCGCGTCGAACGGCACCACCTCGCGCGCTACGTCGGCGGCGGTGGCCAGCCGCGCCGCGCCGCTGCGCTTGCGGTTGATCAGCTGCAGCACGCCCACGATCTCGTCACGGTGCGTCCGCATCGGGATCGTCACCATGCTCTTGGTGCGGTAGCCGAACTTCTCATCGAACGAGCGATTGAACGAGAAGCGGTCGCCCGGGCCCAGCGCGTAGGCGTCGTCGAAGGTGATGGCTTCACCGCTCACCGCCGCCGCTCCGGCGATGGACGACGCGTTCAGCGGAATCGTGAACTCGCTGAACGGAAGATCGGGCAGCGTCTGGTTTTGCGAGAGCTTGAACCGCAGCGCGGGCTCTGCCCCCGGCTGGCGCTCCACGAGGTAAAGCGAGCCGGCATCGGCCGAGGAGAGCCGGCGCGCCTGCTCCAGGATCATTGCCAGCAGGGTGGGGAGGTCCCGATCGGTCGACAGCGCGACACCGAACCGCGTCACCTCCGTGATCTCGCCGGCGCGCGCGGCCGCCGCGGCGGCCGCACGCCGCGCCGCGACCAGCGTCGCGGCGTGCCGCACGGCGCTCTGCAGCGCCGTGCGCGCGCGCCCCGTGGAGGCGTCGGCGGGCACGAACGCGCACAGCGCGTCCACGGGCCAGTCCGCGTCGGGCTCCTCCGCTCCGGGAGCGCCAACACCCAGAAAGGCCACGCGCGCGGCGAGTGCTTCAACGCCAGTCCGGTCGGCGGCCCACGCGGCGTCGAGCAACACAACGACCGGCGTGTCGTCGTCGAGCGCGTCGGGCGCGGGAAGCGCGTCCACGCGCTGCACGGCGAGCCCTGGGTCGGAGCCGAGGGCGGGGAAGGGAGCCAGCGCGCGGCCGGCCGGAGCGAAGAGAAGCGGCGTCGTGGTCACGGCACGAGAGGAACGAGAACGCCGGCGCCCGCAATCGAGGGGCGCCGGCGTTCTAATGTGGGGAGGCGCTCACGCGCCTGCCAGCCTGCGGGTGCCGCTACTGCAGCTTCTTCAGCTCGGCTTCGGCCTTCTCGAAGGCCGGGAACTTGTCGAGCGACTTGCGGAACAGCGTCACGGCCTCAGCCTTGTTGCCGGCGTCCTTGGCCGCCAGCCCCTTGCTGTAGAGCGCGATCGCTTCGTACGGGACCTTCTTGGCCGCTTCCTTCCTGACCTCGCCCACGCGCGCCGGGATGTCCGGGAGCTTGAGCCCGCTGTTCAGCTTGCCGGCGAGCTGGTTGATCAGCTCCATGAAGTCATCGACCTTGCCCGTCACCACCGCGTCCTTGCTCGCGGGATTCGGGAACTCGATCTCGCCCGTCTCCACGTTGAAGACGCGCGTCGTGAACTTCATCGTCCCCTTGCCGTTGGTGATGAAGCCGCCGGTCACCATATGGTGCACACCCAGCAGCTTGCCGATGCGCACCGCCGTCGCCGCGTCGGTCATGCTCGCCTTCGTCAGGTTCTGTTCCTCGATGATCTTCTGGATCTGGTCGCGCTCCGTCACGCGGATGGCCGGGTTGGCGGCCAGTTCGCCGATCAGCAGGTCGGCGATGCCCTTCGTGAGCGGCTGCAGCTCCGCATTGGCGGCGCCAATGGCGCCGTTATTGAACGGCAGCACGGCGACCGTCGGCTTGCTCCCGCCTTGGGCGGTGGCGCTGGACGGCACGGCAGCAACGGCGGCGATCAGGGCCAGCGCGGCGAACGACTTCATGCACTTCATGGGGTCCTCCTCGTAAGCGAGGGGCTAAACGGTCAGCGTCAGTCCTTCAGCGGCTCCCAGCACCTGCAGCGCCCCTCCGCGGGAACGCACCAGCGCGCGACACTCGTCGATCCGCTGGTCCAGCTCGTCATCCGTGCGCCGGGGCTCGTGGTGGAACAGCACCAGCGTCCCCACCCCTGCCTCCAGCGCCAGTTCCACCGCGTCGCGGAACGTCGAATGCCCCCAGCCGCGGTGGTGATCGTACTCTTCGGTGGTATACATCGCGTCGTGCACCAGCACCGTAGTGCCCTGCACGAAGCGCACGAACGCTTCCTTCCAACCCGGCGCGCTCTTGTACTTCTCGGGCGCGCCGACCTCGTTGTCCGACACATACACGATGGAACGCTCGCTCCCCGGTGACCGGAACCGGTAGCCCAGCGCGCCGCCGGGATGCTGCACGTCGAACGCCTCCACTTCATACCCCGTTCCGGAGCGCCGTTCCCCGGCCGCGATCGACGAGAAGTCGATGCGCGCGTCCAGTTCCTCGAACGAGACCGGAAAGACGACCGGGGACATCTGGTCCCGCACCACGCGGTCCACGCTTCCTTCCAGGGCCTTCGATCCCCAGATGGTGAAGTGGTTGCCGCGCTGGAAAATCGGCGCGAAGAACGGAATGCCCTGAATGTGGTCCCAATGGGCGTGCGTGAGGAAGATATCCCCCTCCAGCGGCGCCCCATCCGAGCGGTCCTGCAGCGACATTCCGAGTTCGCGAATAC
>JARIEY010000134.1 GCA_031127085.1 Gemmatimonadota bacterium
ATGTCGCCCCGCTGGCCAATGATGCCGCGCGCATCACCGGCGAGGCCAAGACCCCGGTCTTCGTCGCCGTCGATGGCGCGCTGGCCGGACTCATCGCGGTCGCCGATCCGCTGCGTGCCACCTCGCGCGCCGCCATTGCGCGTCTGGTCGCGATGGGACTCGATGTCGTAATGCTCACCGGCGATCACCGGCGCACGGCCGAAGCCATTGCGGCGCAGGCCGGCATCCCGCGGGTCGTCGCGGAAGTGCTTCCGGACGGCAAGGTGGCCGAAGTGAAGCGCCTGCAGAGTGAAGGGCGGGTGGTGGCGATGGTCGGCGACGGCATCAATGACGCGCCGGCGCTGGCACAGGCCGACGTGGGTGTGGCCATCGGCACCGGAACGGATGTCGCCGTCGAGGCGGCAGACATTGCGCTGGTGCGCGGCGACCTGCACGGACTGGCCGACGCCATCGCGCTCTCGCGGCGCACGATGCGCGTGATGCGCCAGAACCTGTTCTGGGCGTTCATCTACAACGTCATCAGCATTCCGGTCGCGGCGGGGGCGCTGTATCCATCGTTCTCCGTGCAGCTGAGCCCCATTCTCGCCAGTGCCGCGATGGCCTTCAGCTCCGTGTCCGTCGTCGCCAACTCGCTCCGCCTGCGTGCCTGGCGGCCGCGCCCCGTCACCTCCGCGTCCGAGGCCCACGTCTAATGGCCAGCAAGCGTCTCCTCCCGCACGCGGGATGCGGCTGCGCCACACACGAACCACCGGCCCGCCAGGCGGTGGCGGTCGATGGCGACATCAAAACGCGCAACGTGAAGCGCCTGCGGCGCATCGAAGGGCAGGTGCGCGGCCTGCAGCGCATGGTCGAGGAAGACCGCTACTGCGCCGACATCCTGATGCAGGTGTCTTCGGTGCAGGAAGCGCTTCGCGCGGTGTCGCGCGAGCTGATGCGCAACCACCTCAAGCACTGCGCCGCGTCGGCCATCCGCAAAGGGGATGAAGAGGCCGAAGCGATGTACGACGAACTCGTGGAGCTGATGCACAAGCACGCGCGGTGATGGGCGGCTACTGTCGAACTGATACCACGAAGTGTGAAGGACACGAAGAAGCACGATGTAGATGCCGGGGGAACACACCGCGCGGCGCAGCGTCGTTCCCCCCTAGTTGTCCTTCGCGCCCCTTCGTGCTCTTTTGTGGCTTCGTGGTATCAGTCGCCCTATCTCGCTAGCTTATCCGAATGCCCAGACGCCCCCTGCTGATCCTCATCGCCTGCGTCGCCATCGTGCGGCCCGTCGCCGCGCAGCGCACCGAGCCACTGCCCGCCATCGACTCCGCCGCCATGTGGGGCGCGTTCACCGCCCTGGCCGCGGACTCGATGGAGGGGCGCCGGACCGGCGCGCGAGGGGGCACCGCTGCGCGGGCGCTCCTCATCCGACGGCTCGAGCAGGCCGGGCTGCGACCGCTCGGTGCGTCGTTTGAGCACCGCTTTCCGGTCGCGGGGCGCGACAGCAGCGTGCGTGAGGGCATCAACGTACTCGCCTATCTGCCGGGCGCCGACACCAGTCGCGTGCTCGTCGTGAGCGCGCACTACGACCACGTCGGCGTGCGGAGCGGCGCTATCTACAACGGCGCCGATGACAACGCGTCCGGGACCGCCGCCCTGCTTGCGATCGCGGCATCGTTCGTCGCGCATCCCCCGCGCCATTCGATCGTCTTCGCCTTCTTCGACGGCGAGGAAATGGGGCTGCTCGGCGCGCGCGCCTTTGTCGGCGCCCCCTCGGTTCCGCTCGAGCGGATCGCGGCCAACGTGAACCTCGACATGATCGCGCGGCTCGATAAGAACGAGCTGTACGCGGCAGGGGCTGCGCCGTGGCCGTTCTTCCGACCGCTGCTCGAGGCGACGGCAATGCAGGCGCCGGTCACGCTGCGCCTCGGACACGATACCGACGAGAAGGGGCCCGGCGAAAATTGGACGCGACAGTCGGATCAGGGGGCGTTCCACGCCCAGGGCATCCCGTGGGTCTACTTCGGCGTTGAGGACCATCCGGACTACCATCGGGCGACCGATGATGCGGACAAGGTGAACCCCGGCCGCTACATCGGTGCCGTACGCACCATCGCCGACTTCGTGCGGCGCCTCGATGCGTCGCTCGACGCCGTCGTGCCGCCGCGCACCCGCTAAGAGACCGCACACCCGACACACGCCGCACCCTGGTACGTCCAACGGCCCGCACCCAGCACTGCTGGATGCGGGCCGTTGGGTTGCCGGGTGTCGGTTCGGACGGGGAGCCGTGCACCCGGTGGTCAGCGCCGCACGACGGCGGCGCGACCCGTGTTGCTAGAAGCTCGTGCGCAGCGCCACCACCACGTTGCGTCCAGGCTCCGGGCGGAAGAAGCCGGCGTTCGCCGTCTCCGCATAGAGCGTGTTGGCCAGATTGTTCACCTGCACATCGAGGTCCTGCCGCACGCCGCGCACCGTGAAGAGGTGCGCGCCACCGCGCACGCTGTGCACGACGAATGCGGGGAGCGTGTTCCCCACCGGGCTCGAGCCGGCGACGATGTCCTTCTGCTCACCATTGCGGCGCACCACGTACTCCGCCCAGCCGCGGCCGCCGGTCGCCCGCCAGCCCAGCGTGCCCACGAGCTTGCTCGAGAACGAGTCACCAATGGGAATCGACGCGTCCAGCAGGTTCTTGCTCTTCACCGTCGAATAGTTGGCCGACACGGTGACGCCGCGCGCGAAGAGCGCGGTGCCGGTGGCCTCCCATCCGTTGGCGCGCAGCTTGCCGACGTTCACGTTCCGGTATTCGGGGAGGTTGCTGATCTTGCTCCCGGTCGCCGAGATGCGTACGGCGTCGCGGATGTCATTGCGGTACACGAACGCCTCGGCCGCAATGCGCTCGCCGCGGAACTTCGCGCCGAGGTCCACGTTGATGCTCCGCTCCGGCATCAGGTCCGGCGTCGCCGACTGATACGCCGATCCTTCCGGCGTGGGCCCGTTGAAGTAGCGCTCCACCAGATTCGGCGCGCGGAAGCCGCGGCCGACCGACGCCACCAGGTTGAGCTGCGACGTCACCTTGAAGAGCGCGTTCGTCGCGAAGACCGTCGTTGACTGCACGTCGCCCGGGGGGATGGTCGTCAGCCCGGCCGTCGGCAGGGCGTCGGAGGCCACGCGCTGCCAGCGGCCGCCGACGATCAGCGACAGACGGTCGTGGAGGCGCAGGTCGTTCTGCACGAAGACGCCCGTGCTCGACAGCGTCGCCGTCGGCAGCGACGGGCTGTTCTTGGACTTCGGCTTCGGCGGCCCGAACCCGAACATCGTGGTCTGGCTCGAATCGCGCCCCGAGGCGTTGTCGTGGAAGTAATCGATGCCGTACACGATGATGTTCCGCGAGAACAGCTTGGTCGCTTCGGCGCGGAAACCGCTCGTCGTCAGATCGGTGTGGTTGCGCGTCTGAATGTCGATGCCCGCCGTCGCCGGATACGGCGCGCCGAACGGGGCAAAAATCCCCTGCGCCAGGTCGCGGCCGTTCACCTGCCGGTACGCCGTGACGTCAGCCTTGTCAAAGATCTTGGCGCCGCTCACCAGCCCTGTGCTGAAGCCCGTGCTCCACTTGGTGAACGACTGCGTGGGGTAGGTGATCTGAATGCGCGTCTGATCGCCGCCCAGCAGCGCCGGATCGATGTACCCAAAGCCCGCGTTGCGCGCGTCATACGTCTCGGCACGCACAAAGGCCCCGGTCCCCGTCTTGTACCGCCAGCCCAGATAGACCGACGCGTTCTTGTCGTTGACGCCCGCGTTGCTGAGCGTCGCCGGATCCTTGAACGTCACGTTGCCGTACGAGCCGGCCGGCGCCTCGTAGCTGCCGGCGTCGCGCTTGGCGCCCGTCGCGAGCACCACGAAGTTGCCGGCGCGCGCACTCAGCGACGCCTCGCCTCGCGTCAGTTCGCCGGCGCTGCCATACCGGTAGCCAATGGAGCCGGCCGTCGTCGGCGCGTTCTTGGCGAAGCTCGGCACCTTCGTGATGATGTTCATCACGCCGCCAATCGCGTCCGTGCCGTAGAGCACCGATGCCGGGCCGCGCACGACTTCTACGCGCTGAATCGTGGCGACGTCGACGATCCCGGGAATCTCGCCGAAGTCCTGCTGGCGGCGGGCATTGTTGAGGCGCATGCCGTCCTGCAGCAGGAGGATGCGCTGACCGCGCTGGCCGCGAATCGACGGGCGGGCCTGGTTGGTGCCGGTCCCGATGACGTCCACACCGGGCAGCTCGCGCAGAAGATCGGCCGCCGTGTTGGGCTGGCGTTCGCGGAGCATCGCCGAGTCGAGCACGCTGACCGGCGTCGGAACGGCCTGCACATCCGTCGCGCGTCGCGTCGCGGTCACCGTGACCGCGCCCAGCGCCGTGGAGGGACGCGCCTTGGTGGAATCGGCGCGGGGAGCGCCGGCGGTGGTGGTGGAGTTGGCGTTGACCGGTGCCGCCTGTTGCGCGCCGGCCGAAGTGGCCACCAAAGCAAAGGCCGCGGCGGTCATCGTCACGCGAGCGGCTGAGAATCGAGTTGTAGGGAGCATGAGAGGAGCTTAGGGCTTTCCCCTAAGTCGCTCTATTGCCACTTGTACGTAAGTATTTGCCTGACATCACCCCACGTCGATGCCGTGCTCCAGACAGTACCGCGTGAGACCGGCCACCGTGTGAATGCCGAGCTTCTTCATCAACGCCTGGCGGTGCGCCTCCACCGTTCGCGTGCTGATGCCCAGCTGGGCGCCAATCTCCTTATTCGCGCGCCCCTGCGCGATGAACCGGAGCACCTCGCGTTCGCGCGGCGACAGCACGTCGGTCCCCGGAGGGGCAGGCGGATTGACGTCCTGCGCCGACTTCCCCTCGCGCAGTGCCTGCGCCACGCGCTGCGCCACGAGCGCCGAGAAGTACGTGTTCCCCTCGTGCACGGTGCGAATGGCGCGCCGGAGTTCGTCGGGCGCGGAGTCCTTGCGGCAGTAGCCGTGGGCCCCAGCGCGCACGCTCTCCAGGATGTACTCTGCGTCGTCGTGCACGCTGAGCATCAGCACGCGCGTATTGGGCGCCCGTTCCAGGATTTCCGGTACCGCGTGCAGCCCCGAGCCGCCCGGCATCGAGATGTCGAGCACAAGCACATCGGGCGTGAGTTCGCCCGCCAGCACGATGGCCTGCGCGGCAGTGCCACCCTCGCCGATGATGGCGAACTCCGGGGCTTCTTCGAGCACGTGGCGCAGCCCTTCGCGCACGATCACGTGATCGTCAACGAGCACCAGCCGGATAGGCGCGGACATCAGAGCATCTCCTCGGACAGCGGCACTTCGATTTCCAGCGTCACGCCGGCGTTCGGCGCGCTGCGCACACGCACATCCCCGCCGACGGCGGCAATTCGCTCGCGCATGCCGGCGAGTCCCAGGTGTCCGGCCGTCTCGAACCGCTCCAGGCCGGGCGCGGCATCGAAGCCAGGCCCGCCGTCGCTGATGGTCAGCAGCACGCGGCCGTCGCGGGCCGTTGCCTCCACGCGCACGGGGGCGTGGCTGGCGTGCCGCCCCACATTCGAAAGCCCCTCTTGCAATGCGCGAAAGAGCGCCACTTCGGCGTCGTCGCTGACCACCGGCAGCGTCTCCGGCGCGTCGAACGTCGTGGCCGCCTCTCGCCGCGATGCGAACTCTCCCACGAGCGATCGCAGCGCAGGGAGCAACCCCAGATCGTCGAGCAGCGACGGGCGCAGGTCGTGCGTCACGTCGCGAATCTGCCGCAGCCCGGCGTCCACCAGCTGCACCGCACGCGACACGCGCGCGCGCAGCGTCTCGTCCACCCGCTCGCCGATCGCCCCCAGTTCGAGCTTCAGCGCGGCGAAGACCTGTGCCGTCTCGTCGTGCAGCGCGAGCGAAAGTCGGCGGCGCTCCTCCTCGTGCTGGCGCACCATCCGGCGCTGCAGGTGCTCCAGGTCGGCCGTGCGCTGCCGCAGGCCGTCGGCCAGCTCGTGATTCACGAGCAACAGAATCCCGCCGCACGCCCCCAGCAGGAAGATGATGTCGAGGTAGTAACCCCACGGCGTCCACATACCGCGGGCGCGGAGCACGGGATAGTCGAGGTGGTGCAACCCCCACAGCAGAAACGTCACCGAGAGCATCGACGCGCCGCTCGACGGATTCGCCAGGCGGTAGCGCAGGAACATCACACCCGTGGCCAAGGTCGCGACGCTGAGAAACAGCACCGCCGGACCGGCCGCGAGCAGGAAGTTGTCCATCCGGTAGATGGCGAGGTACGACCAGAGCGGGGGGAACGCGACCGCCAGCCAGTAGACTGGCCGCCATGTCGCCGCACGCCCGAACACGAACGCCGTCCACAGCAGCGCGAGGGCTGTTTCCCCCGTGAAGACCTGATGCCAGTACAACCAGATCAGGTCCTGATGCAGCACGAAGGCGAGGATCGCGCCAAGACGTGCGAGGTACATGGCCCACGCAACGCCGAACCAGGCGAAGTACGGCCGGTCATATCGCGCATACAGCGCAAAGCAGAGGCCGCTCGCCAGCGACGTGATGGCCGCCTGCAGAATGGCGGCATCGAGTTCAAGAACGCTCGTCGGGTTCACGCCACACCGCCGCCGGCGAGAGACGCAAGCGAAGCGTCGGGTTGCGCGTCGGTTGGCGCGGCGGGTGGCGCGGCGGGTGGCGCGGCGGGTGGCGCGGCGGCAATCACCGTGCGCAGCGCGCGCGCGGTGCGTGCTGCGCCGAGCCCGTCAACCGGCACCACGCGAGCGCCCAGCGCGGCCAGCGTCTCGGCGAAGGCCCGGTGCATCGCCCAGCGGTCCTGATCATCGGGCCGGTCACGCACGCCATCGGCTTCCCACGGGAGGTCTGGTGCGCACAGGAGGTAGAGATCCGCCAGCTCCTCCCGCGCCGCCGCGGCAATCCACGCCGCGCACGCGCCGTAATAGGCGCGCGCGTAGACCAGCGTGCTCACGAGGTCGGTGTCGGCCACCAGCACGGCCGGCCCCGCATCCGCGGCGCGCCGGAGCGCCGCGCGGGTAGCCAGCGCAATCGGTTCCACATCATCGGCACTCAGCACGCCGCCGCGCGCCTCGGCGTACGCGCGCGATGCCTCCGGCACCCACGGCGCGTCGAAGTGCGCGGCGAACGCGCGCGCGAGCGTCGTCTTGCCCGAACACTCAGGGCCCGTGAGCACCACGCGCCAGGTCACGCGGCGGCGCTCTGCTGCGCGCGCAACGACTGCCGCCAGCCGAACCACCCCATCGCGGCCAGCACCAGGAAGACGCCGTACTGCAGCGCGGTCAGCGGCAGGCCGCGCTGAATGAAGACCGGGACGTACACGACGTCCGCAGCGATCCAGACGATCCAGTTCTCGAGCAGCTTGCGCGTCATCATCCACTGCGCCACCAGACTGCCCGCAGTCAGCAGGGCGTCAAAGTAGGGGAGCGGCGAATCGGTGAAGCGCGCCAGCAGCGCGCCGAGGCCAATCCCTCCCACGAGGAAGAGCGGCACGAGCACGGCCCAGTGCCGGCGCGTCGCGCGAGAAACCCGAAGCGGCGTCTGCTGCGCGCCGCCGAACCGCCACTCGTACCAGCCATAAATCGACAAGGCCAAATACACGAGTTGCAGCACCGCGTCGGCGTACAGCTTGGCCCGCCAGAAGAGCACGAAGAAGATCGCCACGTTGACAATGGCGGTCGGCCAGCTGATGATGTGCTCCCGCGCCGACAGGTAGACGCTGACCAGTCCGAACGAGACGGCGACGAACTCCAGCGGGCTCGTCGACCGCATGGCCTCCGCCAGGCGGTGGGCGAGGTCAGGCGCGGCGAACAGCACTTACGGGGTCACCCGCGGCGACGTGAGATAGTCCACGGCCAGGCCGGTCATCACCTGCACCCCATACGGCAGCGCCTTCTCATCGGCGAAGAAGCGTGGGCTGTGATTCGATGCCGCCTCTTCCACGCGCACGCTGTCGGGCGTCACCCCAAGGAAGACAAAGAGCGAGGGCACCTTCTTGCCGAAGTAGGCAAAGTCCTCCGACGGCGTCCACGCGATGTCGGCGGTCGCCTTGCGCGCGTAGCGCTGCAGTGACGGGATCATGCGTGCCGTCAGCACCGGATCGTTCACCAGCACCGGCGTCTGCCGGGCAATCTCCACCGATGCCGTGGCGCCCCACGCGGCGGCCACGCTCGTCACGGTGCGCTTGATGCGCTCGTGCATGTCGGCCTGCATCGCGTCATCGAACATGCGGATGGTTCCCTGCAGCACGACGCTGTCGGGGATGATGTTGCGGCGCACGCCGCCGTGCATCGAGCCGATGGTCACGACGGCCGGCGCTTGCGCCAAGTTGGTCTGACGCGAGACGATCGCCTGCAGCGCGTTGATCACCTGCGCCGTGACGACGATCGGGTCGATGCCCGCCCACGGCACCGCGCCGTGCGTC
>JARIEY010000135.1 GCA_031127085.1 Gemmatimonadota bacterium
GACACCGCCGCCGCCGCGCGCCCATCGCGCACCAGATCGGTCATCAAGCGCTCGAGGGCGCCGCGCACGAGAAAGAGCACCGGCTCGGCGTTCGTGGTGGCCAGGGCCAACTCGGCGTGTGCCTGCCGCACGGGGCCCGTGCGCGCGAGCACGGGGCGGCGCGGGTCGATGCCCTGCGCGAGCCGCCAGGCCGAGAGTCCCGCCGTGCCCCAGCGCCGTTCCACGTCACCGCTGGCGAGCGCGGCCAGCGCGCCGCAGGTGCCCAGCCCCAGGGCGACGAGTGCCTCGCGCACCTCGGGTTCGATGGGAATGACGGTGAGCGGACGCGGGGCCAGATACGGCGCGTCCTCGCCCGGGCGCACGATGCTCCCTTCAGCACACGTTCTGTTGTCTGCCGTCTCTCGTGTGCGGTCTGCGGTCTTCCATGTTGCCGCCCGTGCGGCCACGCACGAGTCGGCAATGCCCACGCGTGCGTGCGGGTGCCAGACCTGTGCCATCTGTTGCAGGGTGTGAACGAGTGCGCGTTCGCCGCCCAGCGCGTCAAAGCCCGAGGCGCCAATCCACCAGGTGCCTGGCATGCCCGCGGCTGGCGCCACTTGGGGGCTCGCCGAGAGAAAGACCGCGCTGGTGCGTGCCAGTTCACGCGCCACGCAGGTGTCGTCCCACGCGCGCACTTCGAGCGTGGCGCAGCGTCCGCGCGCGGCGGCCACGGTCATCCCCGCGCGCACGTGTGCGCGCGCGGCGGCGGCGGTGACGGCGCGCAGCCGTTGGCCATCACGCAGGGCGAGTGGTCGGTCGTCCCAGTGCAGGGGTTGAGGCGCCGGCTCGGCGGCTGTTGCGTCGAGCCACACCACGCCGATCGGGAATCTGGGAATCCTCACGCACGCGACGCGCGTCGTGTGCTGTTCCGCTGCGTGTGCTGTTGCGATCGCTGACACATTCCACCTCTACTCGCTGGGCGGCTCCGCCCTTGTCTATCGTGATCTGCAGGCGTCGCGTGCGCGGTGGCGCTGCGGGGGCAGCGGATGCCGCGGGGCGCGCGGGGAGCGCCGGGTGTTCTGGCGGGTGATCTGTTGTGCGCCCTGTCGTTGGTCCTGCCGCCTGCTCCGCGAGCCGTGTGGTCAGGTCCAATGCATCGGCGGTGCGCCGCGGCGTGCTGCCGGTGATGCTGGATTTCGTGCTGGCGCGCCGCACGCGCAGCTGCAGCGCACCGGCGACGCCGGCGTGCTGACCGTTGGGGGCGAGCACCACGAACGCGGCGTCGCTCGCGCGTGCCAGCCGCACCAGTCGCACGGCGACGGTGCGTGAGAGGGCGGGGGCGCCGTCGAGGATGACCAGTCCAAAGGCGCCGCTGCGCAGCAGCACATCGGCGCACCACGCCCCGCGTGTGCCGTCTTCGGGGCGCACCACCCACAGTCCTTCGTGCGATCCCAGGGCGGCCCAGTCACGCGGGGCGAGCGTGCGGGTGGCATCGACGTAGGCCACCCACCATCCCGCGCGCAGCGTGGTGGCCACCAGATGGCGCGCTACGGTGGTGAGGCCGCTTCCCGGCGCGCCGGTGATTTCGGTGAGCCGGCCGCGTGGCAGGCCATGTTCGGGGAGCGCGGCGTCGAGCGCGGCCAGCCCGGTGGCCAAGCCCGGCATAGCCGGGCGCGCACCTTGGACGAGGTCGGCAAGTTGCTGGCGCAGTGCGGCAATGGACACGGACAAACCCACGGAGGACGGGGTTTGTAATTACCGAACAAAAACCGAAAATGCAAGGGAAATAAAACCGGGGCTGATCTACTTGACCGGCCCCCGCCAATCAACTCAGAGCTGCCTGAGCGCGGTCACGGCCTCATCCGCGAGAGTGACCGGCGTGTCCGGCGGAATCGGCTGCCGGTCGCGAAAGTGCGAGCGGAGTGCGCCGGCAAAGTCATCGAACGCGAGCAACGTCCTGGCTTTGGTGTGGATCATGTCTCGCACGTCTGGCGTGGCGAGCGCGGCCTCGGCGGCGAGCGTTTTGCAACCCACCAACAAGACGGCGAGGTCAGATAGGTCTTTCGACTCGTATGGCGCCTGTGTACCGCGGTCCGCGAATGCGGCTGACTTCATCAGGAAGTAACCGACTGCACTCAACTGGCGAAGCTGTGGGTGCTCAGGAATCGGGACCGCTGTTGCCAGCGCCATCTGGTCCACGATCGCTCCGGTGCCACCGGGATGGTCGCCCGCAGTCGAGAGGTCAAATAGCTCCGCGTTGGGAGCGACCCATCGACTGATGGGGCCTCTCGGTGCGTGCGTGAAGTGCGCTTTTCGAAGCGCGTCTTCGACCTGCGCCATTCGGGTGTAGCTCACGGTCGCCATCACGGCATCCACGTCTTTCGTCGGACGTGGTGCGTCAAACCGCGTGTCGATGTCCACAAGCAGCGGCAGCACCGTTCCTCCGATGAACACGACCTGATCGCGGACCGTCTCGGGCAGTGCATTGGCGACCGCCACGATGCGACGCAGGGAGGCTGTGCGCGTCGACGTCGTCACGGCAGTGCCGCGATGAGCTTGGGGAGTACCCGTCGTGCGAAGGCGCGAGCGCGGACGTCGCCGCCTCGCAGCACATCGACCAACGCGAGCCAGCGATAAAGCGACGGATCAACGCTGGCTACAGACGGGGCATTAGCGATCAACGGCACGATGCCGACGCCCACTGCAGATGCGGTACCCAAATGCGACGGCCACACCTGTAACGGCGCATCCGCAACGACCACATCCTGGAGTTCTGGGTCGAGAGCAAACTCTGCCAGGACGGGGGCGGCCAATCCCGTCGGGATGCCGCGTGCCTTCGGGATAAACGTCGCCGGAAACAGGTACTGCACGGCATACTGGAGGAACTCCAGTAGCGGGCCACGGGCGACGTCGGTGCGCGTGCGTGCCATGCGGTGCGCCAGGCCGCTCGTGATCAGCCTGGCACGTGCCGCATGCGCCGTGCTGGTGCTGATGCCGAGTACTTCTGCGACCTGCGCGAACGAGGCTTCCGGATGCTCCGCGAGGTACAGGAGCACCGGAACATCGACTGGACGGAGGGTGGTATTCTTTGGTGACATACTGTATTCTGGAATGACGAATGCTATATTAATATACGTTTATATACAAGAGCTTAAACACTTTCATTCGCAATTCGCGAATACAGAATAAAAGACAATTACTCACAACGATCTGTAAACCTCCTCCGGTTGTTACTCGTGGTCCACGCCAGGCCCGAAGCCCGCAAATACCTCCGGCCACTCAACCCACGACTCCCAACTATAACAAGACCGGCAGGTTGCCACCATAATATACTGTGACTACAATATAAATCGAATCTATGTTCATATTATCGTGACACTACGATATGATACCTGCCGAAAGACATTCAGCACGCGCCGGCACCTACGTCAGCCAGCCCACCGGATACCGCGCCTTCGAACCGGCACCGCTGCCGCCACAACCGCCGGTTGAGTTCGATCCGGAACTGCAACGCCTGCTCTCGGCGGCCGACCTCGCGCTCGGGCGGCTCGATGGGTCGGTGCTCACCCTCCCGAACCCGGACCTGTTCGTCCTGATGTACGTCCGCAAGGAGGCCGTGCTCTCAAGCCAGATCGAAGGCACGCAGAGCTCCCTTCAAGACCTGCTCGCCGCCGAAGCCAAGCTCTACCAGGACGTGCCGCGCGATGTGGACGAAGTCGTGAACTATGTGCGCGCGTTGAACCACGGACTGGCTCGGCTCGACCAACTGCCCATCTCCGTGCGCCTGCTGCGGGAAATCCACGCCGCGCTGATGGACGGCGTGCGCGGCGGTCATCTGCAGCCCGGCGAGTTGCGCACGAGCCAGAACTGGATTGGGCCGGCCGGCTGCACCCTCGCCACGGCATCATTCGTTCCCCCCGCGCCCCATCAGCTGCCGGCCGCGCTCGGCGCGCTCGAGCAGTTCCTGCACACCCACACGGCCCTGCCGCCGCTCGTGAAGATTGCGCTGGCGCATGCGCAGTTCGAAACCATCCACCCATTCCTCGACGGCAACGGGCGCATGGGCCGACTGCTCATCACTTTCCTCCTCACCGAGGCGAAGATCCTCGACAAGCCCGTGCTGTACCTCTCGCACTACTTCCGACAGCACCGGCAGGCGTACTACGACCATCTGCAGGACGTGCGCGAGCACGGCGACTGGGAGGGATGGCTGAAGTTCTTCCTGCGCGGGATTGCAGAGGTGGCGGCCGAAAGCGCCGACACCGCACGTCGCATTCTCGTGATGCGTGAAGCGCATCGCGACGCCATCACGCAGCGGCTTGGCCGCGGTGCAGCCAATGGTCACAAGGTGCTGGAATCGCTCTACCGGCGGCCGATCATCGCCGTCAAGGACGTGGCGATGCTCACGGGGACGACATTCACGGCGGCCAACACCGCGGTGGCCCGCCTCCAGGAGATCGGCGTGCTGGAGGAGATCACCGGCCACGCGCGCCATCGGCGCTACCGCTACGCGCCGTACATCGAACTGTTCAGCAGCATCTAGCCAGCGTGTCGGGCTGACTGCTCCCCAACCGCTATCGCACGCACCCCACCGTCGCCACGCGCCCGGCACTGTCCAATGCCCGCACATACGGCAGGTTGAGCGTGCGCCAATCGCTGCGCACGACGGCGCGCTTGGCCCAGACCTCGTCGAGTTGCTGCGACAGCGCCGCGCACTCCGCGGCCGGCAACTGCGCCGCCGCGGCGCGCAGCGCGGGGAGTGCGTCGGCCGAGAGCTTGGCGTGGTACGTCGCATCGAACGCGTGGCCCGCCACCACGCGTGCCACGTTGGCCCGCACCACCATCGCCTCGGGGTTGGCCGCGTTGAGCGCCGCCACCCAGCCCACGGTCACTAACAGCATCACGGGGGCAAACCGCTCTCCGCGTCCGCGCAGCATCGTGGCGGCGAAGGTGACGAAGGCCGCCACCACCCAGACCATCACCGACGACGCCATCACACGGTCGATCGTCAGCCCGAAGTTCGCCACGTACAGCCACATCCGCGTCACCGCCGAGAGGAGCAGCAACGCCACCAGCCCCACAAGCACGGTCCCCGCCGCGCGATACCGGCGCGCGGTCTCGTCGGTGCGCACCACCAGCCAGTCGGCGGCGAGCAGCGTGACGAGCACGATCCCCGCCACCACCACCAGCTGAAAGAACCCCTCGCGCGCGTACTCGGCCACCGTCAGCCCCGCCGTCGCGCTCAGGTACGCCGCGCCACCAAACAGCACGCGCGCCTGCGTGCCGAGGAAGAGCGTGAGCAGCAGCACCAGGCCGTATAACCCCACGCTTGCGCTCGCGAACGGGAGCCGCGGTGAGCGCACCTCCGGCAGCCGCACAACGGGCGCCCCGGCAAGCGTGCCGAGCAACCATCCCATCCCAAGCCAGGCGAGCACGACGATCACGACGACGTGATGCACGCCCTCGAGCGCCAGAAAGTCGACGGCGTTCGAGAGGAAGCTGCCGAAGATGGAGTCGGCCGCACCGAGCAGCACCATCACAAGCAGGAGCGGCGGGAGCGCGAGCGCGGTGCCGATGGCAAAGGCGCGCGTGCGCGCGGTGCGTGCGGCGCGCTCCGTGACGTCCGAATCGCCGCCACCGCTGGCCCGCAGCACGTCGGGGGCGCCAACGAGACTGGTAAGCACCGCGAGCACGGCTGCCTTGGGCGCGTCGAGGACTTCGAGTTGAGCGAGCCGCCGTCCGCTGCCGCGCCAGACCGTGAGCGCGCCCATACAGAGCACCGAGAGCAGGTCGATGGCATACAACGGCTCGGCGTCACGCAGCACGAAGCCGAGTGCGGCCGCGGCCGTGCCGGCGATGAGGAGCGTGCGTTCGCGATCGGTGCGATCGCCGAGGATCAGGGCGCAGGCGGCAACGAGCGAGACGAGCAGGGTGAAGCCCAGTCGCGGTTCGCCGCTGCGAAGCAGCACGTCGCCGGAGACAGCGATGAGGATTGCGGCGGCGATGATGGTGAAAGCGCGCGAGCGTTCTGGGTGCGCGGTCGGTTCGCGAAGCGGAGTTGTCATCCCGTGAGATTGCGTCGTGGGCTGTGTGCTGTCAAGTACTTTTCATTATAAAGTGAAAACTGGCGGCGCCAGGGAATGAAACGGCGGTTCGTGGTGTCTAACGCGTGGTATCGAGGATCGACCATTCGGCGAACAAAAGCCGAAGACCGATCAGGGGCGCCGAGGGCGCACGGTTCGGTACGTCGGCAGCGTCGACGTGGAACGCTCCCGGAATCCGTCAACTCGCTACTGCCACAGCGTTTCCGCCGCACTGTACGTTCACGCGACACCGCCTTTATGGTTGCCGGTCGGCCGGTTTCGTGTTACATACCTCCCTAATAGCGCGTCTGCCCAATGCCGGGCGACGGCAAAGCTCTCCCCCAATGCCCGTTTCACGCGTGTTGCGTGCCGCCCTCGGTCGATCAATCGCAGGAGAGCCTCCTGACGAGGAGCGGTAGTGTTTGCACTGGGCCCAGCGGTTCCCATGACTGAAGCTGTCAAGCGATCGGGCGTTCCAGCACCTCGGCCTGCCGTCATCCTCGTGGTGGATGATGACGCGTCGGTGCTGATCGCGTCGCGTCGCATCCTTGCGAAGTACGGCTATACCGTGCTTGAAGCGCCAGGCGGGGAAGAAGCGCTGCAGATCGCGCGCGAGAACGCACAGCGCATCGATGTCGTGCTCACCGACGTGCGGATGCCAGGCCTCGATGGGCCATCGCTCGTGCGCAAGCTCGCCGATGTGCTTCCCACGCTGCGCGTGGTCTATATGTCGGGATACACCGATGGCCGGCTCGATCAGGAACTGCCGGCCCCGGGACGCGCGTTCCTCGCCAAGCCGTTCACCGTGGAACAGCTGACGCGCACACTCTCCGACATCCTGGGCTGACCGCCGTGGCGCATCGCGCCAAACTTTTGGCAACGCTCTGTGCGCTCGCGATCGCTGCGGGCGCCTTTCGTTTTATGGCGCCACCGGACGCGTCGCCGTTGGCCGCCCTCGCGGCCGGGCTCACTATCGCGACGTTCGTCTTCACATTGTGGCCACTGGTTGGCGGTCGCGGCGCGGTGTTCGGCGCCGTTGCGCTCTCCGCCGCGCCGGCCTTCGGGGCTGCGCACCGTGCGCCGAGCGCGCTGCCGCTCGTGCTCACGCTGATGATGGTGTCGCTCCCGCTCATGGCACGCGTGCGCCGCGCCGCCATCGTCTGCCTTCCAGCTACGCTCGTGGCGCTGGCTTGGGTGTGGACGCATCCCGCGCCGCTGGTGCCCGCCGTCGAATGGATAGATGCCCTGCGCAACGGTGCGCGCGCCATCGCGCGTGAGCTCGCGCCGTCGCTCGTCAGCGAGCCCGATCCGTGGCTCGCGGCCGCCGCCACGTTGGCCGCCTGCGGCGCGCTGGTATGGAGCACGGTGCGCGCGTCGGGCGAGGTGCTGCCTGCTCCCGGCACCGAAGACCCCCGCTGGCCCGTACAACGGCCATTGCTGCGCGCCGCGCTCTGGAGCGCCGCCGCGTGCGCGCTCGGTGCGCTGGCGTGGCGGGTCATCGCGCAGCCCACGCTGGTGTTCGACGCCGCGGTGCTCGCACCGCTCGTGTTGTGCGCAGTGACGGCTCTGACCATCGTTGGCACGCGTGCCTGGCGGGTGATCTCTCGCTCGGCGCGCGTCTTGGGCGTGCTGGCGCTCGCCCTCTGGCTCTCCACGGCGGTGCGCGTGCAGCTCGTGCAGGCACGCGACGCGGCCGGCCCTGTGGCGCCGCCCGCCACGCCGCGGTAACGTGCGGATATGACGCTCGCCGCCATTCTTTCGGAGTGTGCCCGCCTTGCTGGTGGTGCTGGCGTAGGGGCGCTGGCCAGCGTCGTGCGACGGCGCGGGTCGTTGCCGATGAGCGCCACCGCGAAACTGCTCGTCACCGCCGACGGGGCGCGCTTTGGCACGGTGGGCGGCGGCTGCCTCGAGGCGGATGTGATGGAACAGGCGCTCACGGTCTGCGCGAGTCGCGTGCCGATGTGCGCGTCGCATTCGCTGAACGCCGAACTCGCCGGCGATTACGGTCTCACCTGTGGCGGCACGGCCGATGTGTTCATCGAGCCGGTCGTTCCCAATGCGGCGCTGGCCGCTCTGTATACCGAGGCTGCGGCGGTTGTTGCGCGGGGCGATCGTGCGGTGCTCGCCACCGCGCGTGTTTGGCCCGACAGTGTGCCGCGCAAGCTGCTGCGCACGGCGCACGGGGTGTCGGGCGCAAGCGAAGACGAGGCGCTGCGCGACGCCGCACGCGCGTTCGACGGCCAGCGCGAGGAACCAGTGCTCGGCGATGACGTCGTGACCGAGGCTCTGGTCGGCGCGCCGCGGCTGGTGATTTTCGGGGCCGGTCACGTGGGCGCGCGCATTTGCGAAGCGGCGGCGTTCG
>JARIEY010000136.1 GCA_031127085.1 Gemmatimonadota bacterium
GGATTGCCGTGCGAGACCATGATGACCGGACGAACCGCGGCCACGGAGTCGAGCCACTGCGACACCTGCGGTGCGATGGCCAGCTTGCCCTCGCCTTCGATGGTGCGGCCGTGGGTGCTGAAGATCACGCGCTGCGCGCTGGCGCCCAGCGAGTCGAGTTCGCTGCGCGGCGTGCGTGCGCCAATGCGCTGCGTGCGCGTGCCGGCGCCGAGCGCGGCACGCACCGCCACGGCAAAGGCGCGTCCGGCTGCGATGTCGGCTTCCGGGGCGTACGACAGGACGAGCGTGGGCGTGCCGCGCACCGCCGGCACCAGATGATCGCGGTCGCGCACCAGCGTGATCGCCTTCTCGGCAATCTCGGCGGCGAGCTTGCGGTGCTCCGTCGCCCCCACGCTGTCGCGCAGCGCGGTCAATGAGACGAACGGCTGCTGAATGATGCCAACGCGCAGCTTGTGCTCGAGGATGCGGCGCACGCTGGCGTCGATGCGCGCCATCGGGATCTCGCCGCGCTCCACCGCCGCCACCACCGCGTTGATGGCGCGACGCACGTCGCTGGGCTTGAGGAGCACGTCGGCGCCGGCCTGCAGCGCCATTACGGCGCTCTTCTCAATGGTGTACCCGGCGCCAATCCCTTCCATCGACAGCGCGTCGGTGTAGGCCACGCCGTTAAAGCCGAGCGTATCGCGCAACAGGCCGGTGATGATGTCCTTCCGCAGCGTGGCCGGCGCGCTGTCCTTGCCAAAGGCGGGGAGTGCGATGTGCGCCGACATCACCGCCAGCACGCCGCCCTTGATGGCGGCCCGGAACGGCATCAGTTCCACCTGGTCGAGGCGCGCGCGGTTGCTCTTGACGACGGGGAGCGCGAGATGCGAATCGGTGTCGGTGTCGCCGTGTCCCGGAAAGTGCTTGATGGTGGCCACGGCGCCCGCGCTCTGCACGCCGCGTACGAAGGCGACCGACATGGCCGCCACCTGGGCCGGGTCCTCGCCGAACGACCGCGTGTTGATGACCGGGTTGGCGGGATTGTTGTTCACGTCGACGGTCGGTGCAAAGACGGTGTTGATTCCCACCGCCATCGCCTCGCGGCCAATGACTTCGCCGGCGCGCCGCGCCAGCGAGGTGTCGCCCGTGGCGCCGATGGCCATGTTGGCCGGGAAGACCGTGGCCGACCCCGCGCCGTAGGTGTATGGCGCGAAGATCCCGCCCTCGAGCCGCCCGAGGTTGGGCTCGAGGTCGGAGTGCACGAGCATCGGGATTTTCGCGAGGTGCTGCAGGTCGTTGAGCTTCGCTGCCACCTCAATGGGCGTGCCGAGCGACATCGTGATGCCGCCCACGCCATCCTTCTCCACCCACTCCCGCACTTCGACATAACTCGGATCGGAGGTGCTGGTGTAGTCACCGAGCACCCAGGCCGACGTCATCTGCCCCACCTTCTCGCGGAGCGACAGGCCGGCCAGGGTTTGCTCGATCCACGTCCGCGCGGCATCGTTCAGCAGAGCCGTGAGCGACGCCGTGAACTTCGGTGCGGTCGCGCGGGTTACATCAGGGGAGACGGGGGCCGCGGGCTGGATGCGGCCACACGAGGCCGCGGCGAGCGCGGCGACAGCCATCAGCGAGACGAGACGACGAGCGTGCATCGGACCTGGGCTTTGGGAGTCGGTATGGCGTTCGTGACGGCCTGTGCTTCGTCCGGGCCGCCACGGGAAGATGCGGGACGGCAGCGTCCGGAGAAAGTCCGGGCGAGCATGACCGTGCTGGTGGAGGATAGCCTGCGGCTGCTGGCGGGGCGTGGCGTCCTCTGGATTACGGCCACGCCGGAGGCCCGCGCCGGGCTCCCAGCGCCCTCGGAACTCCGCGAAGACACCCGCGTCCGCCGGATGAACGTCCACCTGCTCGCCGTCGTCAGCCCCGACTCGGCGCTCAATGACGCCGCCTGGCGCGGGGTGAACGGCGCCGTGATCGACCTCACCGACGGGGGGTTCGCTGCGCGCTCGGCGGTGCCGACGCTGCATCGGCTCGTGGCCACGGCAGCGCGGCACAAGGCGCGCATCGTGATTCTCGATCATCCGCCGTCGCTGGGGGGCGAGACCAACGACGGACCGATGTGGCGCCCGGTCGAGGGAGTCGAGGTGGAGCTGCCCATTCGGTACGGGCTCTCCATCGGCGAAGTGCTTCGGCTGTTCCGTCCGTCGCTCCCCGCCGACGCCGATCTGCGCGTGGTGCCCGCCCGCGGGGTTCGCCGAGCCAAGTTCTGGGGCAAGGAGAGCAAGCTTGCGTGGGCCTCACCGGTCGGCGAGGTGAAGGACACCGACGACCTGCTGCTCGCGGCCTCGCTGCTGCCACTGGAGGGAACGGCGCTGTCGCTCGGGCGCGGCACGGGCGAACCACTGATTCGCTTTGGCGCCCCGTGGCTCGATCCCAAGCGCGTGCTCGACGAACTGTCCGACCGCCCACTGCCCGGCGTGAAGTTCGACGTCGACCGTTTTACGCCACGTGCGCCGTCCGATGGGAAGTACGACGGCGTCAGCCTGCCGGCGATCCGTATGCGCGTGGTCGATCGCGGCCGCGTGCAGACGGGGCGAATGGCGCTCGACATCGCTTGGGCGGTCTGGAAGGTGCACGGCGACTCGCTGCGCCTGACCGGTGCGGCGGGATCGCCGGGGCTCGGCGCGTTCCTGGCGCGGGTGACCAAGGGCGACGATCCCGACTCGATGGTCGATGCCAGTCTCCCCGCGCTCGTCGCCTTTCAGAAGCGGGCGCGCGGCGTCATGCTATATCGTTGATGGGGCCGCCGATTCCGCCTCGCTGACTGAGCCATGCGTTCCCTCTGGACCACCATCATTGCCGGTTATCTCCGCATCGTGGAGCCCTTCATCGGGCTCCTCGTGCGCAGCGGCGTCAGTCCCAACACCCTGACGACGATCGGGACGCTGTGCACCTGCGCCGCCGGCGTCGCGTTTGCGACCGGTCGGATCATGACCGGCGGGTGGATTCTGTCGGTGACCGCCGTGTTCGACCTCGCCGATGGTGCCGTTGCGCGCCGCACCAATCGCAGCACCCCCTTTGGCGCGTTCTACGATTCCACGCTTGACCGTGTGGCCGATGGGGCGCTCTTCGGCGGCCTCACGTTTTTCTTCGCGTCCGATCCCTGGCATCGGTCGATGTCGATGGTGGCGGTGGGGCTGATGGGGTTGGTCGCCACCTTCGTCATCTCGTACACCCGCGCGCGCGCCGAGGTGATGGGGATTGAGATGAAGGGCGTCGGGATGATCGAACGTCCCGAGCGCATTACACTGTTTGCCGCGCCGCAGGCGCTGTTCGGCCTGGCCTTCGACGGCATGCTCCTGCGGCTGGTGCTGTCGGTGCTCGCCGCCACGGCAATTGTCACCGCGATGCAGCGCATCGCCTACGTGCGATGGGTGACGCAGGGTGCGGCGCCCGTCGAGGCGCCGCCGGCAGCGGCCGAGCCTCCCTCCGATCCACCGTCCGTCTAGACTCACACCGCGTTCTCCCCATGCACAACTCGCCTGCAGCCATCCGCCCCGCAACGGGAAGGCTCGGGATCCTGACCCCGGGACTTGGCGCCGTTGCCACGACCTTCATTGCCGGCGTGGAGTCCATCCGCCGCGGCCTCAGTAAGCCCATTGGGTCACTGACCCAGATGGCCACCATTCGACTGGGCCAGCGCGCCGATAAGCGGGCGCCCCTCATCCGCGAGTTCGTGCCGCTCGCCTCGCTCGACGACATCGTGTTTGGCGCGTGGGATCCCATTCCCGACGACGCCTACTCGTCGGCCAAGAAGGCCGGCGTGCTCGAAGATCGCCACCTGGAGCCGCTCAAGGAGTTCCTGCAGGGCATCGTGCCGATGCCCGCGGTCTTCGACCAGCACTACGTGACCCGCATCCACGGCACGCACGTCAAACACGGCTCGACCAAGCGGGAGTTGGCCGAGCAACTGCGGCAGGACATTCGGGACTTCAAGTCCGCGCACGGGTGCGACCGGCTCGTCGCGGTCTGGTGTGGATCGACCGAGATCTACATCGCGCCGTCGGCCGTACACGCCAGCATCGACGCGTTTGAGCGCGCCATGCACGAGAACCATCCTGACATCGCGCCGTCGATGCTCTATGCGTGGGCGTGCATCATGGAGGGCGTGCCCTACAACAACGGGGCGCCCAACCTCGCGGTGGACGCCCCGGCGCTGCTGGCGCTGGCTGAGCGCGAGGGCGTGCCGGTGTCTGGCAAGGACTTCAAGACCGGCCAGACCTGGATGAAGACCGTCATCGCTCCCGGGCTGAAGGCGCGGATGCTCGGGCTGGAGGGGTGGTACTCCACCAACATCCTCGGCAACCGAGACGGCGAAGTGCTGGACGATCCGGCGTCGTTCAAGACCAAGGAGGCGTCCAAGCTGAGCGTGTTGCACACGATGCTGCAGCCCGAGTTGTATCCCGACCTGTACGGCGGGTTTTCGCACGTGGTGCGCATCAACTACTACCCGCCGCGCGGTGACAACAAGGAAGGGTGGGACAACATTGATATCGTCGGGTGGATGGGCTACCCGATGCAGATCAAGGTGAACTTCCTGTGCCGCGACTCCATTCTGGCGGCTCCAATTGTCCTCGACCTCGCGCTCTTCAGCGACCTGGCCGCGCGGGCGGGTAAATCGGGGATTCAAGAATGGTTAAGCTTCTATTACAAGTCGCCGATGGCCGCTGCGGGGCTGACACCTGAGCACGACCTTTTCATACAACAGACGAAGCTGAAGAACACGCTCCGCCACCTGATGGGGGAGGAGCAGATCACCCACCTCGGCCTGGAGTACTTCCCGTGACCCTGCTGCGACGCCTGGCCATGCTGGGGCTGGTTTTCACCGCGGCGGCCTGTTCGCCGCCGGACCGGCCCAACACCGACATCCGGCTCTGGACGCAGGACTTCGAGATCCGGGCCTGGAGCGACATTACCCCGCCCGTCTCGCTGGAGCCCATCCAGTACACGATCGTGGTCCGGGACAAAAAAACGAAACAACCCATCGCGGATGGGCAGGGACGTATCTACGTTACCAATGCCGACCGAATCACCAAATGGGACGGGTTCAAGTACGGGCCCGAGGTTGGCACGTATCACGCCACGCTGATGTTTCCTGCCGCCGGTGAATGGGCGTTGGGGATTCAGTTCCGGCGAGACTCCACGCAGTTGTTGCAGAAGACCGTCGAAGACTGGCGTCAAACCGTCTACGTCGGTGAGGAATACGGACCGAGCCCCTCGACAGCGACCAAGCCCGCCAAGCCCTGAGAGACTCATGAAGCACTTCCATCGCACCACCGTCCATCCTGAGACCGTGCTTGCCGAGGCCGATGCCTTCTTCCCCACCATCGGGCTGAAGCTGACGCACACGACCAACCGGTCGCGCACCTACCAAGGGGTCGTCGGGACGCCCGAGGTGACCGCCAATCTCACGCTCTCTGTGAAGATGGAAGGTGGCCACTACACGTTTGTCGAAGGGCAGACCGATCAGATGGGCGAGAGCCGCATTGATCGCAACGTCAAGAAGTTTTTCGTGCAGCTGCACCGTCAGTCGGACGCGCGGCACGAGATGACGTCGGCGTTCTGATTGATGGGGACGCACGCGACAGCGCCGACGCGGCGCGGAATCCGCTAGCATGGACAGCCCCTCGCAGACGCCGGCGCCCGAGGGCGCCCCGTGGTCGCGCACGGTCGCGATTGGCTGTTTTATGGCGCCGCTCGGGTTCTTTTCCGGCGGTATGGTGTCGGCCTTCGTATCGAAGGCGGTCGCGTACCTGACGAAGGCCGCGCCGTGTGACGGCGTGCCCGCGTGCAACTGGTTGGAGTTCACGGTGGTCGGCGGGGTGATCGGAATGATCTCGCTGCCGGCGATCGTCATGTGGGCGCTTCGCACCCCGAAGCGCCCGGAACAGTAGAGGAGGCCCCCTTGGCCCGTATGGATGTCGTGATGCCCCAGATGGGCGAGTCAATCGCCGAGGGGACGCTCTCGCGGTGGTTGAAGAAGGTCGGCGACGAAGTGAAGCGGGACGAGCCGATCTTCGAGATCTCCACGGACAAGGTGGACGCGGAGATCCCGTCCCCCAGCAGCGGCGTGCTCGCTGAGATTCTGGTGGGCGAAGGGAAGACGGTCGCCGTGCAGACCGTCGTTGCACGCATCGAGACGGAGAAGGGGGCGTCCATCGCGCCGGCTCCGGCTCCCGCGCCGACTGCCGCGCCAGCCGTGCCGGTGGCCGTGGTTGCGCCGGTCACGCCGGTTGCGTCCGCCGCGGCGGCCCCTGCGGTTACGGTCCCGGCGACCGCCAGGCCGGCCGCCGCTCCTGGGGCGCTCCCGCACTCGTTTGAGGAGCGGGTCCGTACGCGTTCGTCACCGCTGGTTCGTCGGATGGCGGCCGAGCATGGGGTGGAGATTGCCGCGCTGGCGGGGTCGGGGATCGCGGGTCGGGTCACCAAGAAGGATCTGGAATCGTTCCTCGCGAATGGCGGCGCCGCGCCGGCGCCAGCGCTGAGCGCCACGCACCTCGTACCGGCTGACACGCACGCTCCGTCAGCGACGCCGTGGCCGGGTGACGTCGTCGAGCCGATGTCGAAGATTCGGCGGCTGACGTCCGATCATATGGCGCTTGCCATTCGCGTCGCCACGCACGTCACGACGGTGCATGAAGTAGATCTCACGCGCCTCGCGCGCGTGCGGGCCCGGATGCGCGGCGAGTTCGAGGCCACCACCGGGCAGAAGCTCAGCTTCCTGCCGTTCATCATTCACGCCGTGGTGGGCACGCTCAAGCGTCACCCGATTATGAACGCGGTCGTCAACGGCACCGACATCATCTACCGCAAGCGCTACAACATTGGCGTCGCGGTCGCCCTCGACCCGACCGGGCTCATTGTGCCGGTGATCAAGAACGCCGAGGACCTGTCGCTGTCGGGGCTCACCAAGGCGACTAACGACCTGGCGCTGCGCGCGCGCACCAAGCGGTTGAACCCCACCGAAGTGCAGGACGCCACGTTCACGATCAGCAACTACGGCACCTTCGGATCGATCTTCGGCACCCCCATCATTCCGGTGGGGACGACGGCGATTCTCGGGCTCGGCGCCATCGAGAAGCGGGCCAAGGTGGTGACGGGGCCGGATGGCGAGGACACGATTGCCATCCGCACGTGCGCCTACTTCTCGTACTCGTTCGACCACAAGGTGGTGGACGGCGCCGACGCCGACCGCTTCATGGCCGACCTCAAGAAGACGCTCGAACAGGTTCCGGAATCGGGATTCTGATCGCAGGTTACGGACGTCGGAGTCTGTGCGCAGCGCTCCGACGTCTGTTTTTCGTTTCCGCCTACCGCCCCCCCCGTTATGCCTCGCGCGCTCAGTATGCAACGCACCGTGGTCACCCCGGGTGACCGCGCGAAGTTCTTTGAGCGCGTGAAAGCGCGCCAGACGCATTATCAGGCGGCGGGCTGCCAGTTTTGGCTGTTCGAGGAAGCGGCGCTCGCCGGGGCGTTCATCGAGTTCGCCGAGGCGCCCGACCATGCGACCCTCCGCGACGCCCACGCGACGGCCGCCGAGCCGCCGCTCGATCCGGCCCGCATCTACACGCAGGTCGAGCTTCCGTAGTGCGCAGCTTCTTCACTCGCCGGGGGGCGCGATGACCACGCCTCCGCCTCCGCTCTCGCCGCCCGGTGCGCTGCGCATCGACCTGCACGCGCACAGCACGGCCTCCGACGGCACGGCCTCACCCACGCTCTTTGTCGAGACCGCCGCGCGCGCTGGCCTCAATGTGGTGGCGCTCACCGACCACGATACGGTCGCGGGCGTCGCCGAGGCGATGGCCGCCGCCGAGCCACTCGGTGTTCGCGTCATTGCAGGCGTTGAGCTCAGCGTGATGGATGGCAAGGAAGAAGTGCACCTCCTCGGCCTGCACCTGGCGAATGTCGGCGCCATCGCCGATGCGCTGGAGCGCTTTCGTCAGGGGCGCACGACGCGCGCCGAGGCGATGGTCGCCGCGCTCAACGCCAAGGGAATGCCCATCACCATCGAGGCCGTCCTCCGTGAGGCGGCGGGCGGCGCCGTGGGGCGGCCGCACGTTGCGCGCGCGATGATCGCCGGTGGCTGGGTATCCGACGCGCGCGAAGCGTTCGACAAGTGGCTGGGGGCCGGGCGCCCGGCCTATGTGGAGCAGCCGCGGCTCGACGTTGCTGACGGCGTGAACCTGGTGCATCAGGCAGGCGGCCTCGCGGTCTGGGCGCATCCGGGCGATGATGGCCGCCGCGGTCGGTTTGAGCGGATGGTTGCCGCCGGCATCGACGGCGCCGAGGTCAAGCATCCGGGCCACGGGTCGGAAGACGCGGCGCGCATTGGGGCGCTCGTGGAGTTCTTC
>JARIEY010000137.1 GCA_031127085.1 Gemmatimonadota bacterium
TGGCGCGCGAGACGCACCAAGCCTCCACCGCAGCCGCAGACCGGAACGGGAGCATTACGGAGCAGGTGTAGAGCACGTTGTCCCAAGCGTTCCGCATTGGGATGGGGAAGTGCACCACCAGATCGGTGTCGAGGATCTCGCCGTGCTCGAGTCGGATGGTGACCGTGTCGTCCAGTGCACCGAGGCGCGTCTCAATCTGCGCCGTACCCCCGGCGAGATGCGCGACGCCCAGTGAGCACCAGATGCAGTTGCCCCACCAGCGCTTGGTCCCCGCTCGGACCACGCAGGTGGTCGGCGCTGCCGAGAAGGGATGCGCGACCCAGACCTCGTCGGACTGCGGATGGAGCACGACGCCGTGGTGTTCCGCGAGCGCTCGGAGACTCGTTCGGACCAGGGAGGAATCGCAGCCGAATCCCATGGCCAGTTCAGCAATCGTCGGCGGATGTTCCCGGTCGAGGAACCCGCAGATGATGGCGTGATGAAGGCTGGCGTGATTCAGGTCCATGATCGTCAGGACTGTGCTCTGAAGTGTGCCACCAGTGCGTTCGCGTGTCCGTGACCGATGTCGTGCTCAGTCTTGAGGAGCGCCACCATCTCCATATGCTTCTCGAGCTTCGCCGCCGTCAGGACCTTCATCCACGCATCGATCGGCTTGCCGTAGGTCTTCTCGATCGACGGAAAGTAGGACGCGGGTCCCTTCACCGGTTGGGCCATGGCGGTGTGCCTCGTGTCACGCTGGTGGGTGGCGGGGGTCGGTGATGATCGTCACGTCGGCGACGATGTGCATGCCCCGAGAAGCTACCGTGCTACGGCGACCGCGGCGAACCGATCGAGGATGGCCTGCCAGCCCTGCGCCTGCAGCTCCCGCGAGTGCACCTGCTCGGCCTCGAATCGCACCTCCACATCGACGCCACCGGACACCGCTGTGAAGGTGACATCGACGGAGCGCCCGTCACCGATGCGATACGCCAGGTGATCTGGAGGCGTCACGGCCTCCACCGTCCCCTCGAAGTCGAATCCCATCGAGCCGTCTCGCGCCTCCATCCGGTAGCAGAGCCGCCCGCCGGGCCGGAGATCGAGGACCGCCGCGGGGGTATGCCAATCATCCGACGCGGCATTCCATCGACAGATGTCGGCCGGGGTGGTGTACGTCGCGAAGACGTGCGCGATGTCCGCGTTCGCGATGTGGGTACGGACGACGAGGGGATCATGCATCGGCATCTCGGTTCAGCGGACGGTGACATGTTGCTTGGGCGACAGGCTCAAGTAATTGTGCATGACGCTGGTGCACCACCTCGACCAACTATTGAAACGACAGAGGGGGGACGATTGCTCGTCCCCCCTGATATACTCTAGAGATTGCACGAATTGTAACGACCAAAAATCACGTAAGTCGTTGATTGACAATGGCTGGGGCCAGAATCGAACTGGCGACACGCGGATTTTCAGTCCGCTGCTCTACCAACTGAGCTACCCAGCCGTGCCCACCAATCTAGCAACGGGCCGAGCGGGAGCCAACCCCGCCCCCACACTGGACTTGACCCGCGAACCAAGGCCCAGGAACCCGGCACCGGCACATCGCCCGTGCCGCCGACCGATTGCAGCACCTACTATTTACAGATGACCTCCCGCCTCCGCCTCAGGCGCGCACTCGCCGCCACTACGATCCTCATCGGCCTCACTGGATCCGCCGACGCCCAGGGTACCCCCCTCCGCGTCCCCGTCACAGTTGACACCCTCCCCAACGGACTGACCCTCATCGTCCACGAGGATCGATCCGTTCCCGTCGTCACCACCAACATCTGGTACCACGTCGGCTCCGGCGATGAGCGCGTCGGCCGCACCGGATTCGCGCACCTCTTCGAGCACCTGATGTTCATGGGCTCGCAACACGCGCCCTATCCACAGTTCGATCGCCTCCTCGAGGCCGCCGGCGCCGGCAACAACGGGTCCACCACCACCGATCGCACCAATTACTACGAGTCCGGCCCGGCCAATGCCCTCCCCCTGATGCTCTGGCTCGAAGCCGACCGACTCGGCTGGATGCTCGAGACGATGGACGGCGCCAAGGTCGACCTCCAGCGCGACGTCGTGAAGAACGAGCGCCGACAGAGCTACGAGAACCAACCCTACGGTCTCGCCTTCGAACAGCTCTCCGCCGCCATCTATCCCACGGGCCACCCCTACTCGTGGACGACCATCGGCTCGATGGCCGACCTCTCCGCCGCCTCGCTCGACGACGTGAAGGATTTCTTCCGCACCTACTACGCCCCGAACAACGCCACCATCGTCGTCGCTGGTGACGTGCGCGCCGATTCGGTCCGTGCGATGGTGCGCACGATGTTCGCGGAGATCCCGCGCGGTCCCACTTTCACCCGCCCGCGCGTCGCGCCCTTCACGCTGCGCGACACCGTCGTGACGCTCGAGGACCGCGTGCAGCTGCCACGCCTCTACCTCGCCTGGCACGGTGTCCGTGAGTTCGCGCCCGACGATGCGGCCCTCGATATCGCAGCCTACATCCTCGCCGGCGCGCGCAACAGCCGCCTCACCAAGGCGCTGGTGCAGGACCGCCCCCTCGCGACGAGCGTCAACGCATTCAATGCGAGCAAGCGGCTCGACGGCGACGTGCAGATCGTCGCCACCGCACGCCCCGGTGTCCACCTCGACACCCTCCAGCGCGCGATCGACGCCGAGCTGGCCCGCCTCGCCGCGCAGGGCCCCACGGCGCGCGAGATCCGACAGGCGCTCAACAGCATCGAGGCGAGCTTCCTCAGCCGTCTCGAGCTCTCCAGCGGCAAGGCGGACCAACTCAATGCGTACTACTACGCGACCGGCTCCCCCGACTACTTCCAGAAGGACCTCGACCGCTACCGCGCCGTACGCGCCCGCGATGTGCAGCGCGTCGTCCGCACCTACCTGCGCAGCGGCCGCGTCACCCTAAGCGTCGTCCCGCAGGGGCGCACCACACTCGCCGCCACCGCGAGGGCCACCCGATGAGCCGCGTCCACACACCCCACCACCTCGCGGTCGCTGTGCTCTCGACGATCGCCGCCCTCAGTGCGCCCACCACGAGCACGGCGCAGCCGACGACCCAAGCCTTCGACCGCACGCGACCGCCGGCGCTCGGCGCCGCTCCGACCCTGACCGTCCCGCGTGTGCAGTCAGGGACGCTCGCCAACGGCCCAGTCATCCGGCTCGTCGAACAGCGCGAACTCCCGCTCGTCCAGATCATCCTCTCCGTCGCCGGTGGCGCCCGTCTCGACCGCGACGACCCCGGTCTCGTCTCCTTCCTCGCGAACCTCCTCGACGAAGGCGCCGGCGCCCGCGATGCCAACGCCCTGCAGGGCGAACTCGCCTTCCTCGGCGCCTCGCTCTCCACCGGCGCCTCGTGGGATGCGACCACCATCTCGCTCAAGGTCTCCCGCCGCAATCTCGACGCCGCCCTCGATCTGATGGCCGATGTCGTCCTCCGCCCGACCTTCGCCGCGACCGAGGTGAATCGCCAGCGCGACCTCCGGCTCGCCGCACTCCTCCAGCAGCGGGACCAGCCCGCCGCGCTCGCGGGTCTCGCCGTCGCGCAGACCCTCTTCCCTGAGGGGCATCCCTACCGCCGCAGCGCCTCCGGCGATTCCACCGCCACCACACGTCTCGACTCAGCTGCGGTCCGCGCGGCATACCAGGGCGCGATCCGCCCCGAACGCGCCGCCTTCTACGTGGTCGGTGACATCACCCTCGACGAGGCGCGCACCGCGCTCGAACGCCGCTTCGGCGCCTGGCGCGCCACGGGCGAGGAGCGCCGTCCGGCCCCAGTCCTCGTCTCCACACAGCGCGCGTCGGGCGTGCGCCTCATCCTGGTCGACAAGCCGGGCGCCGCGCAATCGGTCATCAATGTGGTGGCGCCTGGCGTCGAGCGCACCACCGGCGACCACGCCGCCATCGAGGTGATGAACACCATCCTCGGGGGCTCCTTCTCCTCGCGCCTGAATACGCTGCTCCGCGAGACGAAGGGCTACACCTACGGCATCTCGTCGGGGTTCGCGTACCGTCCGCTCCCCGGGCCCTTCACGGTCTCCACCGCGGTCCGCACCGATGTCACCGACAGTTCGCTCGTCGACATCTTCCGCGAGCTCCGCACCATCCGCGACACGCCGGTGTCAGACGCCGAACTCGATCGCGCGAAGGCGTACCTCGGGCTCGCGGTCCCCGGTGATCTCGAGACGGTCGGCCAGGTGGCCTCGGAGGTCGCGACACTCGCGCTCTGGAACCTCCCGATCGACTACCTCACCGAGTACGTACAGCGCGTGGGGCAGGTGAGCGCGGCCGACGTCCAGCGCGTCGCGCGCGCCTTCGTCCCGGCGGAGCATGCTTGGGTCATCGTCGTCGGGGATCTCGCGAAGATCCGGGCGCCAATCGAGCGCCTCGGACTCGGCACGGTCACGGTGCGCGAGGTGGGGTCGCTCACACGCTGATCTCGCCTGGCCGCAGGCTCTGGCGGGACGGGGCGGGACCACCGCGGTGGTCCCGCCCCGTCGTCATCACGCCGGCTTCTTGTACTCCGCCGAGATGATCGACTTCAGCCCGCCGCGCACATTGAAGTCGCCGACGATCTTCATCGAGCGCGGCTGTGCCGTCGCCACGAGGTCGTCGAGGATGCGGTTCACCACGCGCTCGTAGAAGATGCCGTCGTTCCGGAAGCTCCAGAGATAGAGCTTGAGGCTCTTCAGCTCGAGGCAGACGACGTCCGGCACGTAGGTGATGTTGATCGTGGCGAAGTCCGGTGCGCCGCCCTTGAGCAGGGCGAGCTCCGCCGCGTCGGTCTCGATCCCGCCAAGCGGGCAGAGCGACGTGAACTCCGGCGTCGTCATGAAGATCTCATAGTCCCGGTCCGCGTACGGGTTCGGGAAGGTCTCGAGCAGTTCGGGCTGTGGCATCGGTGAGGACTCAGCGGTCGCGCAGTCGGCGCGAGTGATCGTCGAGGACGCGGCGTTCCTCGTCGGTGAGATGATCGATCCCCTCAGCGGAGATCTTGTCGAGGATCGCGTCGATGGTCGGCGGTGGTGGAGCCGCCGGTGTGTCCGCGACCGGACGCTCCACGCTCGCCGATGCCGCACGCGAGGCCTGCTGTGGTGCCGTCCGCCGGTCGTCGGGCTCCGACTCCGGACGCGATGCCGTGGTCGCACTCGGTGCGGTATCGTCGACGTCGGCCGGTCGCCGCGTGACGACCCGACGCCCGCCACGAGGCATCAGGAACCAGACCGCCGCGAGGCCGCCGAGATGGGCGAGGAATCCTGGCCCACCCTCGAGGCCGGTCAGCGTCAGGATCGCGGCGACGAGTGCGGTCAGCCAGCGGCCGCGCACAGGGAATCGTCCGAAGACGAGATGCGCATCATCGCCCCAGCGGGCGGTGTACGCGCCGAGTACTGCGTACGCCGCGGAAGACGCCCCGAGCCAGGCGCCGCTCGATCCGGTGAGGAGGTGCGCGGTCCACCCGGTCAGCGTCGCGAGCGCGAGGAGCCGACCATAGCGCATCGCCGTGAAGGCGCGTTCGAGGCGGAGCCCGAAGAGCCCGATGACGTACAGGTTGAGGAGCAGCAGCGGGAGATCCGGCTGCACCCACGGATGGGTGAGCAGCGTCCACCACCGTCCCAGCGCCGGCGCGTCGCGCGTGAACGCGGCCCACGCCTGCAGTTCGGCCGGCACCACCGCCGTCCACTGCACCATCTGAACGAAGGCGAGGGCGAGGAGGAGCCGGAGCGTCATCACGTCGGTTATCGCGCCACGGCGAGCGCGATCCGCTCGCAGAGCGTCGGGAAGTCCATCCCCATCGCCGCGGCGGCCTGCGGCACGAGGCTCGTCCCCGTCATCCCGGGGAGCGTGTTCGCCTCGAGGCAGAAGAGCCCATCGGTGGGATGCAGCCGGAAGTCGATGCGTGCACACCCGGCGAGCTTCAGCGCGCGATACGCCGCCATCGCCTGACGCTGGGCGGCATCACGCACGTCATCCGGGATCGCGGCGGGGAAGATCTCCTCCGCCATCCCCGGGGTGTACTTGCACTCGTAGTCGTAGAGCTCGTGCTTGGGGATGATCTCCCCCACCGGCATCGGGGCGTCGGCGAGCACCCCCACCGTGAGCTCGCGCCCGGGCACGAACGCCTCGAGCATCACTTCGTCGTCATGGTGGAATGCTTCGGTGACGGCGGGCGCGAGCTGCGCCGCCGCCTTCACCACGGTGAGGCCGACGGTGCTGCCCTGCTTGGAGGGCTTCACGACGAGCGGGAGTCCGAGCGCGGCGATCATCTCCTCGGTGAACGCCGGTGCGGTCCAGTCCGTGCCGTCCCCGGTCCGGACCATCCGCCACTCGGCGGTCGGCACCCCCGCCGCACGGAAGAGCTGCTTGGAAAGGTCCTTGTCCATCGCGAGTGCGCTCGCGAGGTGGCCGCTCCCGGTGTAGCGCACCCCGGCGAGGTCGAAGAGCGCCTGGATGGTGCCATCCTCTCCCGCCCCGCCGTGCAATGCCATCCACACCACCTCCGCGGCGCGTGCGTCGGGCAGGATCGCGAGGGGATCGGCGCCTGGATCCGCCGTCGTCACATCGTGCCCTTTCTGACGGAGCGCGTCGGCGACGCGCGTGCCGCTCGCGAGGGAGACCTCGCGTTCCGCGGAGGCGCCGCCGAGGAGGACGAGGATCCGCATCGTCAGCGCGCCATCAGGAACTGCAGGAGGTCGCTGCGCGTGATGATCCCCTGCACCGTGCCGTGGTCGCGCACGAGGAGCGCGGGGTTGTTGCGGCCGAGGAGTTTCACCGCCGCGTCGGCCGGCATCCCCGCGTCGACGACAGGGAAGGGCGCATCCATCACGTCGCTCACGGTGCGCTCGAGCACCTTGCTGTCCTCGAGGCCACGCACGCTGAGGATATGCTCGCTCACCGAGCCGACGCAGTTGGTGCCGTCCATCACCGGGAGCTGCGAGATGTCGTGGAGGCTCATCAGCCCGAGCGCCTGCCGCACGGAAGCGCCGGGCGCGGTGCTGACGATCGCGGGCGCGGCACCGGTCTTGGCGCCGAGGAGCTGGCCGAGCGTCGCCTTCTCCGGCTCGAGCAGCTGGTTCTCGCGCATCCACTCGTCGTTGAAGACCTTGGAGAGGTAGCGCTCGCCGGTGTCACAGAGGACGGTGACGACGCAGGCATCGGGGTCGTTGATGCGCCGGGCCACGGAGAGGGCGGCGTGGGCGATCAGGCCGGCGGATCCGCCGACGAAGATCCCCTCCTCACGGGTGAGGCGTCGGGCCATCGTGAAGGCATCGCGGTCGCTGACGGTGATGTAATCGTCGATGACACTGAGATCGAGCGCGCCAGGGACCTTGTCCTGTCCGATTCCCTCGACTTTATACGGAGCTCCCTGAGGCTTATTTGCGCCATTAGAGCGCCACACTTCGGCCAGAATCGAGCCAACTGGATCAGCGCCGACAATTTGAATATTCGGGTTCTGCTCCTTCAGGTACTTCCCCGTCCCACTGATCGTCCCACCCGTCCCCGCCCCCGCGACGAAGTGCGTGATCCGACCCTCCGTCTGCTCCCAGAGCTCCGGGCCCGTCGAGGCGTAGTGCGCCGCGGGGTTCGTCAGGTTGTAGAACTGGTTCGCGAGCACCGCGTTCGGCGTCTCCGTCGCGATCCGCTTCGCCATCGACGTGTAGCTGTCCGGATGCTCCGGCGGCACCGCCGTCGGCGTGATGATCACCTCGGCGCCGAACGCCTTCAGCAGCCGCACCTTCTCCTGCGACATCTTGTCCGGCATCGTGAAGATGCACTTGTAGCCCTTCAGTGCCGCCGCGATCGCGAGCCCCACGCCGGTGTTGCCGCTCGTCCCCTCGACGATCGTGCCCCCCGGCTTCAATTCACCGGACCGCTCGAACGCCTCGATCATCGGGAGCCCGATACGGTCCTTCACACTCCCGCCCGGGTTGAAGAACTCCGCCTTCCCGTAGACCGGCGTGCGGATCCCCTGCGCCACCCGCGTCAACCGGATGAGCGGGGTCCAGGCGATCGTCTCGAGGACGTTCGCATAGGGTCGGCGATGTCGCGGATGCTCGGGCATGGCGATCTCGAGAGGAGAGGAAGGGCGAAAGCTAGCCGTGACGTCCCGCGCGCGCGGCGGCGGCGAGCTCGGCGAGTAGGGTGAGCGCCTGCATCGGCGTGAGGCTGTCGGGGTCGAGGCCACGGAGGCGCTCGGCGATGGGATCGGGAGCCCCGACAAAGAGCCCGAGTTGGTCCGCCGGCGCGCGCTCGGACGGCTCCG
>JARIEY010000138.1 GCA_031127085.1 Gemmatimonadota bacterium
CACCGACCTGCGCTGCAGCGCGTCGAGGGCCTGCGAACTCCCCTCGACACGGCTCCCCGCCAGATAGCCACTCATCTCATAGTTGTTCTTCCAGAACCGGTGCCGGAAGTCGAGCCCGAACGAGCGCGCGCCGCGGCGCAGGTACGCCTCGGACCACTCGTCGAGCTGGCGGTCCGTAGAGGTCAGCATCACGCCGAAGCCGGAGTTTCCCTTCCGCAGGTCCTGCTGCAGGCGTAGCACGCCGTAGTTGGCAGCCGGCTCCAGCGTTCGGCCGCTCGTCCCCACCTCGCGCTGCGTCACGGCGTCCATCGCGCCAATCGAGAGCCCGTTGGCAAGCCGGCCGGTCACCTTGGCGGCGCCGAGGATGGTGGTGTTGAGCGGATTGCTCGCGTCGTAGTACTGACCGCCGAGCTGCGGCGAACGCCCGATGCGCCGCGAGTAGAACAATCCGCTGCACGCGCCATCGTTGCAGTTGAGGTCGTAGCGGAAGATCCCCTGTCCTTCGAGAAAGAACGGCCGACGCTCCTCATAGAACTGCTCGAACGCCGTCAGGTTCAGCACCGAGGGGTCGGCTTCCACCTGACCGAAGTCGGGGTTGATGGTGGCGTCGAGCGTCAGGTTGGACGTGAGGCCGTATTTCAGGTCAGCGCCCAGCGAGGCGGCTTGCTGGCGCCCGAATCGACCATCGGCCTCGGGGTGCGAGAGATCCTTCGCCACGGTGTACGGGGTCGCCTCGAGCCGGCGCGGCGTGGCGATGCGATCGATGCCGCGCAGTTCGCCGAACTGCGACACCATGCCTGGCTTGTTGCGGTGGTATAGCGGCCACGACAGCCGCTCGTTGGTGCGGCCCACGTCGCGCCAGATGGCGAGCCCGAACGTATGCGTGTCGGCGCGCGCAAAGCGCAGCTGACTGAATGGAATGCGGTACTCCGCCGTCCAGGCATCCTGCTCCACGCGCGTGGCGACGCCCCACACGGCGTCCCACGACAAGTCCTCGTCGCCGTCGTTGCTCATATACACGTCGCGCTGCACCCCGACCGGATTGACCGTGAAGCGGTAGCCGGTGCGGCGGTCGTGGTACGAGTCGATCATCAGGTGCAGCCAGTCAGACTGCGTCTTGACGTCGCGCCGCGCGAGCAGCGCGCGCAGCGAATCGGGACGCGGATCGAACGCGCGGACGAAGACGTAGAGGTTGCGATCGTCGTACGTGACCCGCGCCTCGGTGCGAAAGCCGCGCGGGTCGCCGTTCTCGACCGGATCGAACTGCCGGAACGCGTCAATAATCTGCGCGCCACGCCAGGCGTCGTCGTCATCACGGCCGTCAATCACGATACCGCGCGCCGCGCGCGAGGCCTGCGCCACCGTGGCGCTGGCGCGCCCTGGCGGCGGGGCAACGTCGCGTGGGGCCACGGCGGTGGTATTGGCAGCCAACGCAATCTGCGCGGCAATCAGGAGCGGGTGCGTCATCTGGGGGATACCTCAGAGGGGCGGGACCGTGCGTGCAACCGTACGCGCAGGAGCGCACACCTGTTTCGACAACGCCGGACCCCAAAGGGTTGCAGGGGGTATGGCCGTCCGGTACTTTGCCGCACGACGGTTGCATATCTGCAAATCCGAGCCCGGACGGGTCCCATGGCGCACGAGCGAAAGTCCGAGGGGCAGAGCCTCGCCGCGCTGCTTGCGCCCGACATCCTCGAGTTGCTCGAGACGATGCCGTCGGCCGTCGCGACAGAAACGGAAGAGCTTCACCCCGCCGACCTCGCCGACGTCGCCGAGGCGCTCCCGCGCGAGGCACTGCCGGCCTTCCTCGCCGCCCTTCCGCACGACCGCGCCGCCGACGTGCTGGAGTACCTCGACGAGGAGATTCGCGCCCCGCTGCTCGAGGCGATGTCCACCGAGCAAGCCGCGCCGCTCGTCGCGCAGATGGATCCCGACGAGCGCGCCGACGTGCTCGAGGAAGTGGACGAGGAGACCGCCGACGACATTCTGGAGGCGATCCCGGAGGCGACGCGCCTCGAAACCGAACGCCTGCTCGAGTACGAAGCCGACACCGCCGGCGGCCTGATGACGACGGAAGTCGTCTCGGTGCTCGACAGCGACACCGTGGAGACGGCCCTCGGCCAAGTGCGCGCCATTGCGCGCGGTGGCCGGCGCGAGGCGATGAACACGGTGTACGCGGTGAACGCCCGCGGCGAACTGAGCGGCGTGCTGTCGTTGCGCGAGCTGCTCGCCGCCGCTGAGGGGGCCCGCATCCACGAGGTGGCGTGGACCGATGTGCGGCGCGTCGTGGCGAACGCCGACCGCGAGGAAGTGGCGCGCATGACCACCGAGTACGACCTCGTGGCCGTGCCGGTGGTGGACGAACGGGGCCGGCTGCTCGGCGCCGTCACCGTCGACGACGTTATCGACGCGATCCAGGAAGAACAGACCGAGGACGTGCAGAAACTCGGCGGCATGGAAGCGCTCGACGATCCGTACATGCAAACCGGCTTCGTGGCCTTGCTCAAGAAGCGCGCCGGGTGGCTGTCGGTGCTCTTCATCGGGGCCATGCTGACGGAAAGCGCGATGAGCTATTTCGACGGCGAGCTGCGGCGCGCCGCCGTCCTGATGCTCTTCGTCCCGCTCATCATCGGGTCGGGCGGCAACTCGGGATCGCAGGCGACGTCGCTGATCATCCGGTCACTCGCGCTCGGCGAAGCCAAACTGGCCGACTGGTGGCGCATCGCCATCCGCGAGCTCTCCTCGGGGCTCGCCCTGGGCAGCATCCTCGGGGTGCTGGGCGCCATCCGCGTGCTGGTTTGGCAATCGATGGCCGGCCGCGGCGTGCATATCGGCCCGCTCGAGATCGGCAACGATTATGGCGACCACTACGGCCTCGTCGCGTTAACGGTCGGGCTCACGCTCGTGGGTGTGGTCACCTTCGGCACGCTTACCGGCTCCATGCTCCCCTTCCTGCTGCGCCGACTTGGCTTCGATCCCGCGAGCGCGTCCGCCCCGTTCGTCGCCACGCTGGTGGACGTCACCGGACTCGTGATCTACTTCACCGTCGCGCTGATCGTGCTTCGCGGCACCCTGCTGTAGCACGTGACCAACGCGGCGCCCCACGCGGGCACCTGGCGCGCCACACTGCTGGTGGCGATCGCCGCCTGTGCCTTTGGGTCGATCACCGTGCTGATGGTCATCGGCCAGCGCCACGGCCTGACGCTGGCCAGCGCGATGGCGTGGCGGTATGCCCTGGCCGCGCCCTTTCTCGCGCTCATCGCTGGCTCCGGGCTGCGCGCCGTCACGCCATCACGCGGAGCCTTGCTCTTTGTCGCCGGCGGTCTGGGACAGGTAGCCATCAGCGGCATCTCGCTGTACTCGCTGCGCTGGATCGACGTCGCCACGCTCGGCTTCCTCTTCTACACCTTCCCGGCCTGGGTCGCCGTGATCTCGGCGCTGCGCGGGCTTGAGCGCGTGGACCGGCGCAAGCTGACCGCGCTGGCGCTCGCCTTCGGCGGCCTGGCCATCATCATCGGCACGCCGCGCACGGCGGCGATTCCGCTGGCCGGACTGGCCTGCGCGCTTGGGTCGGCGTTCATCTACGCCGCCTACATTCCGCTGTTGCACTGGATGCGCGGCCCGCTGTCGGCGTCGGCCGCGTCGGCGCTCGTCATCGCGGGCGCCGGGGTGATGTATTTTGCCGCCGCGCTCTGGCGCGGCGAGATTCACGCGCTTCCGCTGGCGGCGTGGGGAGTGATTGCCCTGCTCGCCTTTGGCTCCACCGTCGTGGCGTTCATCACCTTTCTCAACGGGCTCGCGGTACTGGGCCCGGTCCGGGCCGCCATCATCTCCACCATCGAGCCGTTTTACACCGCGATTCTCGGCGCCATCGTGCTCGGTCAGCACGTCGGGCCGAGCACCGCGGTCGGCGGCGCGCTCATCGCGTCCGCGGTGGTGCTTCTCCAACGCCAACCGACTTCTCCATGACGACGCCCCCCGTCGGCTTTGATCGCACCGCGCGCGTTGGCGTTGGCCTGACCCTGCTCGCGGCCAGCGGCTTTGCCGCGGTGTCGATTCTCACGAGCGTGGCCATGCGCACCGGGCTGTCGCTCGAGACGGTGCTCACGTGGCGGTACGTGCTCTCGGCGGTGGTCCTGGTCGTGTGGGTGGGAACGCAGACCTACCCCAAGCGGATGCGCCCCAACGAGGCGCTGCTCTGGATGGCTGCGGGCGGCGGCGGGCAGGCGTTGATGGTCTATCTGGCGCTCTCCTCGCTCGCGTACATCAGCGCGGCGACGCTCGCGTTTCTCTTCTACACCTATCCCGTCTGGGTCACCATCGTGCAGGCGCTGCGCGGCGCCGAGCGGTTGGACGCGCGGCGCGGTGCGGCGCTGGCGCTGTCGTTCGCCGGCACGGCGGTGATGGTGGGATCGCCCGAAATGGGAGGCGGCGCGCTCCGCGGCGTCGGCTTGGCACTCGGCGCGGCCGTACTCTACGGGCTGCTCATCCCGGCGATGCAGTGGATGCAGAAGGATTGGCCCATCGCGGTCACGTCCGCGTATTCCAAGATCGGGGCGGCCCTGTGTTTCCTCGCCCTGTCGACCGGCAACCGGACCTTTCAGTTCGCCCTTTCCGCACCGGAGTGGGGCGCCGTCATCGCACTGACGCTCTGGAGCACGGTGCTGCCATCCATCTTCTTCTTGATGGGGCTGATGCGGCTGGGGCCCGTGCGCACCGCCATTGTGTCGACCGTCGAACCCTTCCTCACCGCAGTGCTCGGGGCGATGGTACTGAGCCAGCCGCTGACCGTGCGAACCCTTGCCGGCGGTGTGGCGATCGTCGCCGCCGTGATTGTGCTGCAGGTCAGGCGGTCGCGCGTCGCCTGACGAGTTCTTCGCGCACGAGGAGCGCCCCGCCGACCACGGCGATGATCGCGAACGTGAACCACTGGATCGCGTAGCTGCGGTGCGACCCGTCGGCGAGGACGGGTTCGCCCAGACGCACGGGGCGCACGGCCGAGGGCGCGCTGTCTGACGTCTGCACCAGGTAGTACGGCCGGATGGGTGCCCCGACCAGGCGCGCCACTGCGGTGGAATCCAGCGCGCGCACGGCGCGCTGCGGCGCGGGGGGAGGCGTCGTTTCGCGCCCCGACCACGTCTCGGCGTAGCCGGCCACCGTGACGGTGTCGCCGACGCGCTCGCGCCACCGCGCGCCATCGACGGTCATCGCGTCGGGCGCGTAGACCCAGCCGCGATTGATCAGCACGAGCGAACCATCGGTGAGGCGCAGTGGCGTCAGCAAGTGCACGCCGGGCGACCCCTGCGACGAACGGCCAGCCAGCGCGACTTCACCGGCGAACTCGTAGACGCCTTGAGCGACGATGCGTCGGTAATGCCCCAGTGCCGAGTCGGCGGGAAGGCTCGCCACGGGAACCGGTGCCGCCTGCAGCCGCTGCTCGAGGTGGGAGTTCCACTCCTGCCGCTCCGCGAGCCGCCCCAGCTGCCAGAGCCCGAGGCGCGCGCACACGCCTGCAAAAAGCAGCGTGATGACGATCGGAAGCAGGAGGGGTTTGCGGGGGGACATGGGGGGGGTGGACGACGGCTGAGGTAACAAAGTGGCGTCAGACGGAGCCAAAAGCCCCCGGAAGTGACGCAGATCACTGTACATTTGCCCTAGCAATCTAAGGTATTGAGTCTACGTTTTTCTGTACTGCGCTGGGTTCCCCGTCTCCTCCGCCCCGTCCCCCCGATGCTCAAGACACGTGCGACGACGCGCGCGGTCGCCGGTTTGCTCGGCGTGCTCGCCCTCTCCCTGCTCAGCTGCGGCCGCGAAGTCACCGGCCCGGGTGGGGTCAGCGCCTTCCGGCGCGCGATGTTCCAGGTGGATCCCCGCTTCCCCACGCTGGCGAACGGTGTCTCTGCAGAGTCGTCGGTGCCTTTCGAGCGGGTGCGCGTGACGCTGCGCAACCCCGATGGCACGATCGCCAAGGACACGGTTGTCACGTTCCCGCCCGGTGCGGACGCCGTCTCGCTGAGCCTGACGATCGCGCTCCCCGCCAACGCCCCCAACAGCGGCGTGCCGCTGTCGGTCAGCATGGGCTATGTGAACGCCGCCGGCGACACCGTGTTCAAGGGCGGCCCGTTCAGTGTGAATGTCACTCCGCAGATCGCGGGCGCCCCTGCGCCGCCCCCCGTGCAGGTGCCGCTGCTGTACACCGGCGTCGGCTCCACCGCGGCGGGCGTGCGTATCTCGCCCAAGACCACGACCGGTCAGAACGGCGACCAGCTGAGCTTCACCGCCGTCGCGGTGGATGCTGCGGGAGTTCCCATCTCGGGGACTCCAATCGTCTACGCGACGTCGACGCCGACCATCGTTTCCATCCCCGCCTCGACGGCACCCAACGCCGTGCTGCTGAACGCACGCGGCACCGGTACGGTAATCGCGCAACTGCTCACCGGTCAGGCGGACACGGCGCGTATCGCCGTATCGCTCAAGGCGACAACGCTCGCGCTGGTGGAGGGCGGCAATCAGTCCGTGGGCGCCGGGCTCGACCTTCCGCAGAACATCCGCGTGCGCGTCACCGCGCCAGACGGCGTGGGCGTGGGCGGCATCCCGCTGACGATCGCGGTCGCGAGTGGCACGGGGACCGTGCGCACGACGTCGACCAGCACCCTCGCCGACGGACACCTGACCCTCGAATGGAAGCTCGGCCCCGAGGTGGGGCCGCAGTCGCTCCGCGTGACCGCGGCCGGGCTCACCGGCTCGCCGCTGACCATCAACGCGACGGCCACCCAACTGCCGCCGATCGCGCTGACCCTCGCCACGCCGCCGACCGCCGCGCCAATCAACACGCGACTTGCCACGGTGCGCGTCACTGCGCTCGACGCGGCAGGCATCCCGTCGCCGCTCTTCGCCAGCGCCGTCACGGTGGCACTCGGCGCGAATCCCTCGGGCGCCACACTGAGCGGCACCCGGACGCGCACCGCCGTCAATGGCGTCGCCGCATTTGACGACCTGACGATCGACAAACCTGGCAGCGGTTACACCCTGGTCTTCTCGGCCACCAACCTCAGCGGCATCACGTCCCCGCCATTTGATGTGCAGGCCGGAAGCGCGGCACGGCTCGCGTTCACCGTCGGCGTGAGCGCGGGAACGGCTGGCGTCGCATTCGCTCCCACCGTGACGGTGACGGCGCTCGATGCGAGCGGAAACATCGCCACCGGCTTCACAGGCAACATCGCGCTCGGGTTGACGGGCACGGCGAGCGGTGCGCTATCTGGGACCACGACACGCGCAGCCGTCGCAGGCGTCGCCGCATTCCCCGGCCTGTCGGTCGACCGGGCCGGCAGTGCGTACACCTTGCATGCGACGGCAACGGACGTTGCGCCGGCGACGAGCGCTCCGTTCACCATCGTCCCCGCCGGCGCCGCACGCGTGCAGGTCATCAGCGGCGATGGGCTCTCCCGGCCGGCAGGTTCAGCCATCGACAGCGTGGTTGCGCTGGTCACTGACGCGCTCGGCAATGGCGTCAGCGGGCGCAACGTGAGTTTTGTGGTCAAGAGCGGCGGGGGCGCGGTGTCTGCGGCGACCGTCACCACGAGCGCCACCGGCCGCGCCGCGGTGCGCTGGACGCTCGGGACCGTGAGCGGTTCGCAGACCCTTGAAGTGGCATCGGATGGGCTCGCCGGTTCGCCGTCGACGGTCACGGCGACTGCGACCGCCGGCGCGGCGACCCAACTGCGCGTCGCGCAGGCTCCGGCTGCACGCTGGACGGCCGGTCAGGCCACGGAGCCAATCATCGTGCACGTGCTCGATGCCGATGGCAACCGCGTGACGGCGTTCACTGGCTCGGTCGCCATTGCCGTGAGCAGCGGTCCTGCCGCATCGCCCATCTTCGGGCTCACGACGGTGCCGGCAATCGCCGGCGTGGCCACCTTCCGTGAACTCGCCGTGCAGAAGGCCGGCACGTACGACTTCGCATTCACGTCGGGCACGCTGCGCGGGGCGACGAGTACGGGCATCGTCGTGACATCCGGCACGAACATCACGATGGTGGCCGACTCGGGCGCGTCGCAGTCCGGCGTGGCCGGCACGGCGCTCCCCGCCAACTTCGTGCTTCGCGCCACCGACAACTACGGCAACATCGCAGTGGGCGTACCGATCACGTGGACCGTGACGACGGGTGGTGGCACCGTGAACAGCGCCAGCGGCGTGACCGACGAGTTCGGTCGCGCGCGCACGCGGCTGACCCTCGGCGCCGGTGGCGGAACCCACGCGGTCACCGCAAGCGCACCCGGTGCCACGCC
>JARIEY010000139.1 GCA_031127085.1 Gemmatimonadota bacterium
TCTCATGGCTCCTCCCTTCGATAAGGAGTGCGCAAACTGCCTCTACCTGTAGTGTCGGGGGCAGGTCCGTAAAGTGCAAGAGGGGCGTGCGGCCCCCCCCCCGCCTACAGCGAGGCGCCGTGGCACTTCTTGAACTTCTTCCCCGATCCGCATGGACACGGATCATTGCGCCCCACGGTCGACCAGTCTTGTACCCCGGTCCCACCCATAGGTGCCGCCGCCGCACCGCTCAGCGAGCGGGCACGTCCCGCGCCAATGATCATGGGATCCGCCTTCACGGACTCTCCGTCGGACGGCGGCTCGGCCGGCCCGATGTCGAGCACCTCGTCCTCCGGCACATCCTCGGCGACGCCCAGCGCGTTGAAACGGCGCTTGATCTCAGGCGGCGGCGGGGGCGGGGCCGGCGGATCATACATCAACTGCACGCGCAGGAACCGCTCGGTGAACGTGTGCTGAATGTCCGTCATCAGGTCGACGAACATCGTGTAGGCCTCCTGCTTGTACTCCAGCAGGGGATCCTTCTGCCCCCAGGCGCGATAGCCAATGGAGTTGCGCAGCTGGTCGAGATCGTAGAGGTGATCCTTCCACTTCTCGTCCAGCACGTTCAGCATGACCAGCGCGAGCACCTGATTCGCATGTTCCGCCAGCTGCTCCATCTTTCCGTGGAACGCCCGCGTCCCCGCCGCGCCGCCCTGCTCCTTGGCTTCGTCAACGGACTGCGGACGCACGCCCTCCGGCTCCAGGCACGGCACGGTCAGCAGATAATGCATCAGCAGGTCCTGGCGGATGAGATCCAGGTCCCAGTCGAGCGAGTTCTCTTCGGCGGACAGGGCGTTCTCAATGCGGCGGCCAACGGCCGTCTCCACCATCTTGATGGCCTCGCCCTTCAGCTCCTCGCCACCCTCGAGCGCGAACGCGCGGAGATTGTAGATCACCTCGCGCTGCTGGTTCATCACGTCATCGTAGTCGAGCAGGCGCTTGCGGCTCTGGAAGTTCTGCAGTTCGACGCGCTTCTGGGCCTGCTCGATGCTGCGCGTGATGAGCGGATGCGTGAGCATCTCGCCCTCCTGCGCCCCCAGCCGGTCCATCAGGCGCGCAATGCGATCGGACCCGAACAGGCGCATCAGGTCGTCTTCGAGCGACAGGAAGAACTGCGACGCCCCCGGATCGCCCTGGCGGCCGGCGCGCCCGCGCAGCTGCCGGTCGATGCGCCGCGACTCGTGGCGCTCCGACCCGATGATGTGCAGACCGCCGCACTCGGAGACGTCGATCTCCTGACCGTCCGGATCCTTGATGCGCGACGGCTTGGACTCGAGCACTCCCTCACCGAGTTTGATGTCGGTGCCGCGGCCGGCCATGTTCGTCGCAATCGTGACACCGGCAAACTGGCCGGCCATCGCCACGATTTCGGCCTCGCGCTGATGGTACTTCGCGTTCAGCACCTGGTGCTTGAGTCCGGCGCGCTGGAACATGCGCGACAGCGTCTCGGACGCTTCCACCGACGTCGTACCGACGAGCACCGGGAAGCCCAGGTCGTGCAGGCGCTGCGTCTCCTGAACGATCGCGTTGTACTTCTCACGCCGCGTCTTGTAGACGAGGTCGTGCCGGTCATCGCGGATCACAGGCCGGTTGGTGGGAATGACGGCCACCTCGAGCCGATAGATCTGGAAGAACTCCGTCTCTTCGGTCTCGGCGGTGCCGGTCATGCCCGCCAACTTCTCGTACATGCGGAAGTAGTTCTGGATGGTGATGGTGGCGAGCGTCTGCGTCTCCCCCTTCACCTGCACCCCTTCCTTGGCTTCCACCGCCTGGTGCAGCCCCTCGCTCCAGCGGCGGCCGTGCATCGTGCGGCCGGTGAACTCATCGACGATGAGCACCTGCCCGTCAACCACCACGTAGTTCACGTCCTTCTCGTACAGCGAGTGGGCGCGCAACAACTGGTGGATGATGTTGAGCTTCTCGCTCTTGATCGCGTATTCGCCCTCGATGATGCGGCGCGCCTCGAGCTTCTCGGCCGCCGACATCTCCGCCGAACGTTCGATGCGGTGCACTTCGGTCGAGATGTCGGGGAGCACGAACTGGTCGTGGTCCGACGGGCTCAGGAAGTCGACCCCGCGGTCGGTGAGATGCACGGTGTGCCCGCGCTCATCGAGCACAAAGAGCAGGTCGTCCTCGAGGTCGCGATACACCTGCTTGGCCGACGGCACCTTGCGGTCGGCAATCACCTCGAGCTCCTGCTTCTGCACGAGCATCTTCACGCCCTGCTCCTGCAGGCCCTTCAGCAGCCGCTTGTTCTTGGGATTGCCAAGCTGCGCCTTGTAGAAGAGGAGCCCCGCGGCCTGCAGATCCCCTTCAGCCATCGCCTTCTCGCCGCGCGCGACGAGGTCGTTGGCCATTTCCGTCTGCCGGCGCACGAGCCGAGTGACCGCCGCATTGTACTCGGCGTACTGTCCGTCGCTCTCGTTCCCCACCGGTCCGGAGATGATGAGCGGCGTGCGTGCTTCGTCGATGAGCACCGAGTCCACTTCGTCGACGATCGCGTAGACGTGCGGCCGCTGCACGCGCTGGTCGGTGGCGACGACCATGTTGTCGCGCAGGTAGTCGAAGCCGAACTCGTTGTTCGTGCCGTAGGTGATATCGGCGTGGTACGCGGCCCGGCGCTCCGGTGTCCCCGGCTCGGTGTCATCGAGGCAGGCCACGTTCAGCCCCAGCCACGAGAACAGGTGCCCCATCCACTGCGAGTCGCGGCGGGCGAGGTACGAGTTGACCGTCACCAGGTGCGCCCCGCGTCCCGGCAGCGCGTTGAGGTACAGCGGCAGCGTGGCCACCAGCGTCTTGCCTTCGCCCGTCGCCATTTCCGCGATCTTGCCGAGGTGCAGCTGGATGCCGCCGACGAGCTGCACGTCGTAGTGCACCATATTCCAGTCGAGCTCGCGGCCGGTCACCATCGCCTTCGTGCCGACGAGCCGTCGCGCCCCTTCACGCACCGTCGCGAACGCCTCGGGGAGCAGCTCGTCCAGCGTGTCGCGAACTTCCTTGCGGAACTCGGCCTCCAAGCCGCCGCGCCCGTCTGCGCCCATCAGTTGGTTGTCGATCGACTCGCGCTCGGCCGCATCCGCTGCCGTGCGCTTGGTCTCCTTCAGCGCGGCAATGCGGTCCGCGAGCGACTGCGTCCGCTCGGCGATGATGCCGCGGAACTTCGCGGTCTGCGCGCGCAACTCGTCATCCGACACCGACGCCAGTGTCTCGCCGTGTGACAGGATCTCGGCCAGAATTGGCCGGATGCGCTTCAGTTCGCGGTCATGCCGTGTGCCGAAGACGGCGCCCAGCAACTTGTTGAACATGCAATCCCCTCTATCGGTACAGGCCGTTCGCCGCGATGTAGGCCGCGACGTCGTCCGTGACAAATCCCCTGATGGAACGCCCTGCCTTCACCCGTTCACGGATCTCGGTCGCCGAGATATCCACCCGCCGGGTTGGAAGTGCACGCGCGCCGGGAGGCAGCAGACCGCCGTCCCCACCCCGCGTGAGCACCACCACCTGCGCCATCTCCCGAATGGCCTCCGGCTCCCGCCACTTCGGCAGCAGCGATGCCGCATCCGTCCCAAGGAGCAGGAACAGTGCCGCGTCCTGATGCCGCTCCCGGAATGCGCGGAGCGACTCAACCATAAAAGATAAACCACCTCGCTCCAGTTCCATCGGATCGACGGAAAATCGCGGATCGAGCCCCGCAGCCAGCGTCGCCATCGCCAGGCGATGTTCGGGCGCTGCGGCGTCGCCTCCCTTCAGCGGCTGCCGCGCGGCGGGCAGCCAGACCACCCGGTCCAGCTCCAGCGCTTCCGCGGCATCCACGGCCGCGAGGAAGTGCCCGAGGTGCGGCGGATCGAACGTCCCGCCGAAAATGCCGATCTTCACGCCCTAGGGTGCCGGCTTGGCGGGCACCGCAGCCGCGGGCGCAGCCGTCGAATCCTTGGAAATCATCCCGTCGCAGGCCTTCACCACCTCGGGATCGGTCGGATACAGCGCATGGAGCGTGGCGCAGACTTCCTTGGCGTCCTCGCGGTAGTTCATCACCGGCGACCGGTACGCCTGCACCATCTTCACCATCGCCTGCCGCGCGCGATCGGTGTTCGGATAGTTCTTGACGACGTCGCGGAAGTAGATGATGGCCGAGTCGTACGCCTTGCGGCGGTAATACGAGTCGCCCGTCTCAAAATCCTTCGTAGCGAACCACTCATCCAGCCGCTTCAGCTCCGCGTCGGCCTCTTTGCGGAGGGGCGAATCGGGATAGAGCGTGACGGTCAGTCGGTACTGGACCTGCGCCAGCTGCCCGTACTGCGGATCGAGCCCGGGACGCCGCCAGAGCTTGGCGTAGCTGCGCCCCGACTCAAAGAGCGCGTTGTCCGCCAGCGAGTCGTCGGCAAAGTTCTCGGCGAGCTTGCTGAACTCCTGGGCCGCCAGCAGGTGCTCGCTACGCCCCGTATGCGCCTTCGCCAGGTACCAGTGGGCGCTCGGGAGGAGCGAATCGCGGCTCGACAGGTCGAGCGTCAGCTTCTCAAACCCCGCCACGGCATCATCCCACTTCTTCTTATTCAGCCGCTCCATCGAGGCGCGGTAGAGGTCGTCGGTCGTGGGAAACTTGCGGGGATTGAACGCCGGGCGGCACGCCGCGAGTGGCAGCGCCGCAGCGAGCAGCAGGAGCGGAAGTCGGGAACGAAGGGTCACGTCGGAAAAGTACCCGGCAAGGGGGCGTTGGTTCGGTGGCTCAGCGACCGCGTGGCGCCATTCGAGGCGTCCCCACGAGCGTACGGAAATAGTCGATAGTGCGCTGCACGCCCTCGCGGACGTCGATCTTTGGCTCCCAGCCCAGCATCGCGCGCGCCCGCGTAATGTCGGGCTTGCGCACCTTGGGATCGTCCTCAGGCAACGGCTCGTAGACGATCGGCGCCGTAGATCCGGTCAGCGCGACGACGATTTCGGCCAGTTGCTTGACCGTGTACTCGTCTGGATTGCCGATGTTGCACGGGTTGGCATCGCCTTTCAGGAAGAGCTGGTACAACCCTTCCACCTCGTCCTCCACGTAGCAGAACGAGCGGGTCTGCGACCCATCGCCATAAATCGTGATCGGCTCGTTGTTCAGCGCCTGCACGATGAAGTTCGACACCACGCGCCCGTCACGCGGACGCATGCGCGGGCCGTAGGTGTTGAAGATCCGGACGATGCGCGTGTCCACGCCGTGCGCCCGATGGTAGGCCATCGTGATCGCCTCGGCGAAGCGCTTGGCCTCATCGTACACTCCACGCGGGCCGATGGGATTCACGTTGCCCCAGTACGACTCCACCTGCGGATGCACCAGGGGATCGCCGTAGACTTCGCTCGTGGACGCCAGAAAAAAGCGCGCCCCCTTCGCCATGGCCAGCCCGAGCGCATTATGCGTCCCGAGCGACCCGACTTTCAGGGTCTGGATCGGCAGTTCGAGATAATCGATGGGGCTGGCCGGTGACGCAAAATGCAGAACGCCATCGAGCGGCCCCGCCGCGTACGTGTATTCCGAGATGTTGTGGCGCAGCAGCGAGAAGCGCTCGTTCCCCATCAGGTGGGCAATGTTGTCCGGATGCCCGGTGATGAAGTTGTCGAGCCCCACGACTTCGTGTCCGTCGCGGAGAAAGCGGTCGCAGAGATGCGAACCGAGAAATCCCGCCGCGCCGGTGATCAGAACCCTCATGCGCGCTCCCGACCGATCGAGCGGTAGGTGAAGCCCAACTTCTCCATCTTCGCCGGGTCGTACAGATTGCGACCGTCGATGATGACCGGCGCCTTGAGCGCCCCCTTGATGCGCGCGAAATCGGGGAAGCGGTATTCGTTCCAGTCGGTCACGACCACCAGCGCGTCGGCGCCGTCCAGCGCCGCGTAGTTGCTCTCGGCGTACTGCACGCGGTCCCCAAGGCGACGGCGGGCCTCGTGCATCGCGGCCGGATCGTGCGCGCAGACCGTGCCGCCAGCGGCGAGCACCTGCTCGATCAGCACGAGGGCCGGCGACTCGCGCATATCATCGGTGTTCGCCTTGAAGGCCAAGCCCCACACGGCGATGCGCTTCCCCTGCAGCGAACCGAGCGTGGCGGTAAGCTTCTGGCCGACCACGGACTTTTGCCGGTAGTTGGCCGCCTCCACTGCCTCGAGCACCGAGAGCGGTGCTTCCACGCCGTGCGCGGTGCGCAGCAGCGCCTGCACGTCCTTGGGGAAACACGAGCCGCCGTACCCCGGACCCGGAAAGAGGAAGGCGGGCCCAATGCGGCTATCGCTGCCAATCCCCTTCCGCACGAGGTCGACGTTGGCACCGACCTTTTCGCACAGGCCGGCGATCTCGTTCATGAACGAGATGCGCGTCGCCAGCATGGAGTTGGCGGCGTACTTGGTCATCTCCGCCGATGGAATATCCATGAAGATGATCGGCTTGCCGGTGCGGACAAACGGCGCGTACAGCTCGGCCATCACCGAGCGCGCAAAATCGCTGTCGACCCCAAGCACCACGCGGTCGGGCTTGAGGAAGTCGTCGATGGCTGCCCCTTCCTTGAGGAACTCCGGATTGGAGCAGACGTGGAACGGGAACTTGGCATGCGTCGAGACCGCCGCGCGCACCTTCTCGGCGGTGCCTACCGGTACGGTCGACTTGGTGACCACCACCGTCTCGCGCGCCATGTGCCGGCCAATCGTGTCGGCGACCGCCAGCACGTGCTTCAGGTCGGCTGATCCGTCCTCATCGGGCGGCGTGCCCACCGCGATGAACACCACGTCAGCCGACGCCACGGACGCCGCGATGTCGGTGGTGAAGTGCAGGCGCCCGGCGGTCTGGTTGCGCTCCACGAGCGTGTCGAGCCCGGGCTCGTAGATCGGCAGGACGTTCTTCAGCAGGCCATCAATCTTGGCCTTGTCGATATCGGCGCACGTGACGTTGCTGCCCGTCTCTGCAAAACAGGCCCCGGCGACGAGGCCGACGTATCCGGATCCGACGACCGTAATGTTCATAAGAAAAGAGAGAAAACAGAGAGAATACAGAGAAGAAACAGAGAGACTACAGAGACAACACGACAAGGCGGGGACCGCGGCGCATGGCAGCTTCGCCGAGGCGCCGCGGCGCGCCGTCAGGCATTGGCCAGCTGCTTGGGAGCATCGGGCGTGAGCGAAACCACCCGCGCCTTGCTGTGGCGCACGTGCGCCGTCGCATGGCGCGTGTCGACCACGAGCGACGCGAGGTCCACCACGCGCTGGTAGTCGACCGCCTTGTGGTTGGTCACAATCACCACCACATCGGCAGAGACCAGCACTTCATCGGTGAGCGGCACGCCTACCACTTCGTGCCCGTCCTCACGGAAGCGCGGCACGTGCGGATCGTGGTATTCTACGTGCGCTCCCTGTGCCTCGAGCAGCTTGATCACGTCGAGCGCCGGGCTCTCGCGCATGTCGTCAATGTCGTTCTTGTACGCCACGCCGAGCACCAGTGCGCGCGACCCGTTCACCGACTTCTTCACATCGTTGAGCGCACGGGCCACCTTTTCCACCACGTACGCCGGCATCGCGCTGTTGATCTCGCTCGCGAGATCGATGAAGCGCGTCTTGTAGTTGAGCGTGCGCATCTTCCACGCCAGATAGTGCGGATCCAGCGGGATGCAGTGCCCGCCGATGCCGGGGCCGGGCGTGAACTTCATGAAGCCGAACGGCTTGGTGGCGGCTGCATCGATCACTTCCCACACATCCACGCCCAGGCGATCGCAGACGATCGCCATTTCGTTGACCAGGCCGATGTTCACCGAGCGGAACGTGTTCTCGAGCAGCTTCACGAGTTCCGCCGCTTCCGGCGACGAGACCGGCACCGTGCGGTCGATGCAGGCCGAATACAGCCGTGAGGCCATATCCGTGCAGGCCGCCGTAATGCCGCCCACCACCTTGGGCGTGTTCCGCGTGTTGTACACCGGATTGCCCGGATCCACGCGTTCGGGCGAGAAGGCAAGGAAGGCATCCTCCCCAATGGTCAGGCCGCGCGCCTCGAGCCGCGGCATCATCAGGTCGCGTGTCGTGCCGGGGTACGTGGTGCTCTCCAGCACGACCAGCATCCCGGGATGCGCGTAGCGCGCCACGGCATCAGACGCGGCGATGACATATGTCATATCCGGATCGCGCGTCTTGGCCAGCGGCGTCGGCACGGCAATCGACACCGTGTCGGCCT
>JARIEY010000140.1 GCA_031127085.1 Gemmatimonadota bacterium
AGCCGGTGGCGGGCGCGACCGTCCTGTGGCAGGTGCGCGACGGCGGGGGCACCATCAATCCGCCGGCGTCGACGACCGGGGCCTCGGGGCTCGCGTCGGTGACCTGGACGATGGGCTCTGGCATTGTCGCCAATAAGGCCGTGGCGGTTTTGCAGGGGAACTATGTCCTTGATAGTGCGGTCTTCACGGCGAGCACCAAGGAAGGGCCGCCGGCGTCGATGACGCTGACCGGCGGCGCGTCGCTGACCGCGCGCGTGGCTTCGCAGGTTTCGTCAACGCTCGGCGTCGTGGTGCGCGACCGGTTTGGCCACCCCGTGCCGAAGGTGAAGGTGACGTGGCTGCCGCTGACCGCGCAGAGCGGCACGGTGACGGCGATCAACGACAGCACCGATGCCACGGGCGCCTCGAGCGCCAGCTGGACGACCGGGACGCTCGCCGCGACGCAGATGGCGGTCGCGCGGCTCTCGGGCGTGAACGACGTGACGTTCATTGTGGCGGCCACGGCCGACACGAGCCGGCGGCTCACGCTGATTTCCGGCAACAATCAGAGCACCGCCCGCGGTCTCACGCTGACGACGCCCCTGGTTGTGCGTCTGGCCGACCGGTTCGGCAATCTGATCGAAGGCGACACGGTTGTCTGGAACGACTCGATTGGCGGCGGCGGCAGCATCACGCCGACGCGCAGCGCCACGGATGCCAACGGACTCACCAACGCCACGTGGACGCTGGGCGCGCAGCTGGGGGCGCAGGCCGTCCGCGCGCGCATCGCGCAGAGCCGCGTGACCTTCGCGGCCACGGCGCGCGTTGGCCTGCCGAAGACGATTACGAAGGCCGGCTCCAATCAGGCGCAGCGTGTTGCCACGCAACTCACGACGCCGCTGAGCGTGGTGGTCAAGGATTCGCTGGGTCAGCCGGTTCCTGGTGTGGCGCTTACGTGGTCGACCCCCGATGCGGGCGGCTCGATTGCCGCGCAGACCGACACGACGTTGGCCGACGGGTCGGCCACGGCGCTGTGGACGCTGGGCTCGCTGGTTGGCGCGCAAAGCGCCTCGCTCGCACTGGCCGGGGTGACCGGAACACAGTCGTTCACCGCCACGGCTTCTGCCGACACGAGCCGCATTCTCACCGTGACGTCGGCAGCACCCGCCGCCGGGCTGGCCGGCGCGGGGACCAACACGCTGTCCGTGCGGCTCACCGACCGGTTCGGCAACCTGATCAGCGGTGACTCCATCAACTTTGCGGATTCGACGGTGGGTGGCGGCTCGTTCTCATCGCGGACCGTTGCGACCGTGAACGGCGCGGCCTCCACGACTTGGACGCTGGGCAACCTGGTGGGGACGCAGAGCGCGCGGGCCCGCCTGATGGGGCGCGCCGAACGCGTGAGCTTTACGGCGGCGTCGCAGGTGCAGTTCACCAATGTCTTCGCCGGGAGCTACTTCACGTGCGCCCTGAGTGTTGACGACACGGCGTACTGCTGGGGCTACAACCTCGACAAGCAGCTCGGCAAGGGAACGACGCGCACCACCAATGCGCCGACCACCGCCATGCTGTCGACGTCGTCGGACTCGCTGAACGGGCCGTACCTGACATTCCGCAGCATCAAGCTGGGCCGCACATTCGGTTGCGGACTCACGGTCGCCAAGCAGATGATCTGCTGGGGGCGCGTGAACGGCAACGCGATGCTCGATGCGCCGACCAGTGTGACCTTCACTCCCGCCACGACGGTGCAGACCATCACCGCGGGCGAGCGGCATAACTGCATGACCACGCCGTCGGGTCAGGGCGCGTGCTCGGGCACCAACGACGAAGGCGCGCTGGGCGACGGCACGACCGGGTCGACGGTGAACTACGTCGCGGTGGGCCCGGTGGGCGCGGTCTGGTCGAATCTCGCTGCCGGCCAGCTGCACACCTGCGGCATTCCGCGCTATTCGGTCGCCGGTTCGGTGCGGCCGTGGTGCTGGGGCTACAACGGCAACGGCCAGGTGGGTGATGGCACCAACGTGCGCCGGCTGACGGCCACGATGGTCGTGCTGCCGGCGGGTGTCACGGAAGTCGACTCGACCTCGCTCGTGTCGGGTGGCTCGCACAGCTGCGCGATCGTCAGCGTGAGCTCCAACGCCCTGCGCCCGGCCGGCAGCGTCCTGTGCTGGGGCGCCAACGGCTACGGCCAGTTGGGCGATGGGTTCGCGATCTCCGGAATTGCCAGCTCCAATGTGGCAGTCGGCGTTGCCCTGCCGGGCATCACCTTCACGTCGCTGACCGCGGGCGAAAACCACACCTGCGGCGTGAGCTCTACGGGCTCGGCCTACTGCTGGGGGCGTAACAACTCTGGGCAGTTGGGCGATGGCACGTCGACTGACACCTCCACCCCGGTGCTCGTGAGCGGCAGCCTGTCGTGGCGGTCGCTCTCGGCTGGGGAGCTCTTCACCTGCGGCGTGGTTGGCGCGGCGAGTGGCGGTGGCACCACCACGGGACGCGGCACCGTCTACTGCTGGGGCGACAACGAGTACGGTCAGCTGGGCACCGGAGCGTTCTCGGGCAACGGCAATCCTTCGCGGACGCCGGTGGCGGTGCTGAACCAGCGGCCGTAACGACGATTGAGGATTGGGAATTCGGATTGCGATTCAGGACGGCGAATACGGATTGCGATTGGCGATGGGGCGCACGGTGAGAACCGTGCGCCCCATACAATTCTCCGGTAGTGACGCGGCTGGCGCTGGAATCGAAGGTCGGAATCAACAATCACGATCCTGAATCGCGATCCGGATTCCCAATCCTCAATCAGCCCCAGGTGTCCCCGACTGCCACCCCTCGTCCCTGCGCCCAATCCAGCGCAGCCATCCGCCGTTTCCCGGCGGGATGCACCTCGCGGATGGCGACGGCGCCCGTACCGCACGCGACGATCATCCCCATCTCGCCCGTCTCGAGCACCTCGCCCACCGCGCCGGCGCGGTCCGTGATGGCGCGCGCGCCGTAGAGACGCACCTCGGCGCCACGCAACACGCCCCACGCGCCTGGCTTGGGGTCATAGGCACGCAGGGCGCGCGCGACGGTGGGCGCGTCAAGCGTCCAGTCCACCCGCGCCGTCTCGCGCTCGATCTTGCGCGCGTACGTCGCCAGCGCGTCGTCCTGCGGCCGTTCGCTCGTCTCGCCCAGTTCCATTAGCGCGAGCGCCTCGATGAGTGCCGTGGCCCCAAGCTCGGCGAGTCGCAGGCGCAGCTCGCCGCCCGTCTCATCGGCGAGGATCGGCGAGGATAGCGCGTGCAGCACCGGCCCGGCGTCGAGTGCGGGCACCATCCGCATGATCGTGACGCCGGTTTCGCTGAACCCTTGGGCGATGGCCGCTTCGATGGGCGCGGCGCCCCGCAGCAGAGGGAGCAGCGAGGCGTGAATGTTCAGCGTGCCCCGCGCGGGCAGGTCGATGACGGAGCGCGGCAGGATATGGCCGTAGGCCACGACAACGGAGAGGTCGGGGGCCAGATCGCGCAGCGCCTGCTCGAACTCGGGGCCTCGCGGCCTGTCCGGTTGCAGCACGGGAATGCCTTCCTCGACCGCGACCACCTTGACCGGTGAGGGGTCGAGTTGTGATCGCGACCGTCCGCGCGGCCGGTCGGGCTGGGTGACTACGCCGACCACGTCAAACCCTTCGCCGATGAGCGCGCGAAGCGGTGGCGTGGCGAAATCGGGGGTCCCCCAGAAGAGGACGCGCACTAGAGCTCCTCTTCGGGGTGCTCGCTCTTCGATGCGCCGGGCTTAAGGATGCGGATGAAGCCCGGATACTGGTCCTTTTCGTCCTCCCAGCGGGCCAGCGCGCTGCGCCGCTTGAGGAAGCTGAGATGATCCAGAAAGAGCTTGCCGTGCAGGTGGTCGATCTCGTGCTGGAAGCAACGCCCAAGGAGGGCGGTGGCTTCCACCTCGAAGGGCTGCCCGTCGCGGTCGAGGGCGCGCACCACCACGTGCCCGGGGCGCTCGACGTCCGCGTACACGTCGGGAATGGAGAGGCATCCCTCTTCGGCCTTCTCCTTCTTCCCGTCCGCGACGAGGACTTCGGGGTTCACCAGCGCGTACTTCGCTCCTTCGACGTCCACCACGGCCACACGCTCGGTGCGACCCACCTGCGGCGCGGCGAGGCCGATCCCGTTGGCAGCGTACATCGTTTCGAACATATCGTCGATCAGCCGACGCAGGTCGTCGGTGACGTCGGCAACGGGTCGCGTTTCCTCGCGGAGCACCGGATCGCCGAGCACCCGGATGGGAAGGACGCTCACGCCGCCGTCGCGCTCCCGGCTACGCCCACCTGGGCGATGGCGCGCCGCTGCACGACGATCTTCACGTCGCCGGTCTTGATGGTCACGAGATCATCCATCCCCTTGCTGGGCTGGCCGTCGTCCATCAGTTCCTTGATGAACACCACTTCGCCCACCACGCCACCGGTGGTCAGAATGTGGTCGCCCTTCTTGAGCGCGAGAATGGCCGTTTCCAGCTGCTTCCGCTGCTTCTGCTGCGGGCGGATCATCAGGAAGTAGAAGATCGCCATGATGGCGCCGAGCTGGAACAGGAACGGCATCAGGGAACTCGTCCCCGAAGCGGGGGCGGCGGCCTGCGCGAACAGCGGAAGGAGGGCGTTCATGGGCGGGTCGGTTTCGAATGGTAGCGCTCGAGCCAGGCGCAGCTCCACGCGGTGAAGTCGCCCACCTGGATGCGATGGCGGGCCTCGCGCATCAGCGCGATCAGGAAATGTACATTGTGCAGCGACAACAGGCGCGCACCCAGCATCTCGTCGGCCTGGATGAGATGCCGGATGTAGGCGCGGGAGAAGCGCCGGCAGCATCCGCAGCCGCACCCTTCCACCACCGGACGGTCATCTTCTCGGAACTCGGCGCGGCGCATATTGACACGGCCGTCGGGGGTCAGCGCCGCCGCGTTCCGTCCCATCCGTGTGGGGGCTACGCAGTCAAACAGGTCGACGCCGCGGGCGACGCCCTCGAGCAGATCTTCCGGGTAGCCGACGCCCATCAGGTAGCGCGGCCGATCGGTGGGAATCGCCTCGTCGCAGGTGTCGAGCATGGCGTACATATCGGGCTTCGCCTCGCCCACCGAGAGGCCGCCAATCGCGAAGCCATCCCATGGGTGCATACCGGCGATGGCCTGCGCCGCGGCGCGGCGGAGCGACGGATGGATGCCGCCCTGCACGATGGGGAAGAGCGACTGCTTCGGCGCGTCCGGGGCCTCGTGCAGCTGGTCGAAGGCCGTGCGGCAACGGGCCAGCCAGCGAATGGAGCGCTCGCTCGCGTCCTGCGCCGCGGCGAACTCGCTCTGCCCGGGGATGACGTGGTCGAACTGCATGATCACGTCGGCGCCGAGGTTCGTCTCGATCTGCATCACGCTCTCGGGCGTGAAGCGCCGCGCCGAGCCGTCGATGTGGCTGCGGAATGTCACGCCGTCTTCGTCGACCTTGTTGAGCGAGGCCAGCGAGAAGACTTGAAAACCGCCCGAATCGGTGAGCACGGGCCCCTGCCACGCCATGAAGCGATGCACACCGCCGAGTCGCTGCACCAGGTCGTCGCCTGGCCGGAGATGCAGGTGATACGCGTTGGCGAGGATCATCTGTGCATTCATCGCACGGAGTTCGTCCGGATCCAGCGCCTTGACCGTGGCCAGCGTCCCCACCGGCATGAAGACCGGCGTTTCGACGGCCCCGCGCGGGGTGTGAAACGTCCCGGCGCGGGCGCGCCCTTCGGTGGCGTGGATGGCGAAGCGGAACATACTGGAAACTAAGGAAGGGGAAGGGAACAGGGTGTGGGAAGGGGAAGGGAGCAGGGTGTGGGAAGGGGAAGGGTACGCGAGGCCCCTTCCCCATTCCCATCCCACACTCTGCTCCCTTCCCCTTCCCCTAGATGACCACCATTGCATCCCCATACGAATAAAACCGATACCCTTCGTCGATCGCCACGCGGTAGGCGTGCATGGCCAGGTCGTAGCCGGCGAAGGCGGCGACGAGCATCAGCAGGGTGGAACGCGGCAAATGAAAGTTGGTCACGAGCCGATCGGCACTGAGCACGCGGCGCGGCGGATGAATGAAAATCCGTGTTTCACCCGTGCCGGCGTGGAACCGCCTCTCCGCGTCCACCACGCTCTCGAGTGTGCGCAGCGACGTGGTGCCCACGCACCAGACCTGGCGACCGGCGGCGCGGGCGCGGTTGAGGAGCTCCGCGGTCGCCACGGGCACGTCGTACCACTCTTCGTGCATCACGTGGTCAGCCAGCGATTCGGCGTCGACCGGCTTGAAGGTGCCGGCGCCGACGTGCAGCAGCACCTCGGCGCGTTGCACGCCTCGCGCCTCGAGCGCGGACAGGAGCTCGGGGGTGAAATGCAGCCCGGCCGTCGGTGCGGCCACCGAGCCCGACTGCCGCGCATACACGGTCTGATACCGCTCCATATCGGCCGCGGCGTCGGCGCGCTCAATGTAGGGCGGCAGGGGTACGTGCCCGTGCCGTTCGATCAGCGCGGGTTCGTCGCCCTCCGGCACGAGCAAGCGCACCAGGCGCGTGCGCCGCGTGGTGACCTCTTCCACGCGCACGTCGAAGCCGGGGGCGATGTGCACGGTGCGCCCGGGCTTCAGTTTGCCGCCGGGCTGCACCATCGCCTCCCATCGGCCGTCGTCGTGGCGGCGCAGCAGAAAGATCTCCGCCGGCGCGCCAGAGTCGCGGCGGCCGAGCAATCGCGCCCGAAAGACGCGCGTCGTGTTCAACACCACGACGTCCCCTGGGTCGACCAACGCGGTCAACTCGGCGAACTGGCGGTGTTCGATGGCCCCGCTGTTGCGATGCACCACCATCAACCGTGAGCCGTCACGTCGCGCGGCGGGGGCCTGTGCGATGCGGTCGGCTGGCAGCGTGAAGTCGTAGTCTGATGTGCGGTCGCCCTTCATCCCAACTCCACCGGGGTCAGTTACCGAGGCGCAGCGTCGTGCTGCGTCTCGCCGTCGTGCCCGACACCTTGTCGGTAATCTCGATGGTCAGGGTATAGCGTCCCGCAGGGGCTTCGCGCAACGAGAGCGCCACGTGTTCCAGAGTGACCGCGCGACCCGGCGCGGTCCGATCGAACGTGAGCGTGACGCGGTCATCGCCGCGCTGCGTGCCCACCAGTCCGCCGATTTGCGCCACGATGCGGCCGGCAAGCGACTTCTGCGCCTTCTCCAGCACGAGTCGCACGGTGTATTGCGCTGCCCCGTTGCGTGCCCCCAGGCGATAGATCTCCCACGCCAGCGCCACACCGCCAGCGCGCGCAATCGTATCGGGGGCCGGCGTGATGTCCAACTCGTACCAGCGCGTGGCAGCACCCGACGCTTCTACACGAGACGCAACGACCACGTCGCTCAGCGCCAGCGCGTTGCCCGCGGCGATCGCCGCGGCGAACACCGTGCCGCGCGCAGCGCCGCCCCCGGGTACCGCTGCCTCGGCGCGGGCATAAAGCTCGCCCGCCGGCGCGCGCAGCGACCAGTGCGCTCGGCCGTCGCTGGTGGTCTGCGCCGCGTCGCGCGCCACCGCGTCCGCGCCATCGGCGATCAGCCACAGGTGCGCCAATGGCGCCGCCGCGGCGAGTCCTGCCACGCCGAGCCGTTGCAGCGGAACAGCGCCCGAGACAAACACCGAGGGATGCGTGTCGTCGGGGAGAAAACGCGCCACGCGCAACGGAATGGAATCGAGCGATGGCACCCCGGGAACGTCGGCCCAACTCGCCGGTGCCTGCGCCTGGATGTCCTCGTTGATGGCGACGTCGTCGAAGCCGGGGCGGAAGCGATTGAAGGCCGCCTGGTAGTGCACGATGAACTGCACCCGCGGTGCGAACCACCAGAGCCAGCAGACCTGATTGGCGACGTCGGGGGAGTCCGGCTCGCTTTGCGAGCCAGCGCACGACCAGTTGGCCGTGACCTTGGGAAAACCGTATCGCACGTGCAGGTCGCCGGGAAACGTATCGACGCCAGGCGTGCCCTTTTCTTCATCGGTGAAACGCAGCTGCGCGAACGCCACGCGCGCGAGATACTCGGCACGGACCTCGTTGCCTGGCACCCTCCACAGCGGGTCGACCGTGGCCCAGGCGAAGCGCAACGTTCTCGCGCGCTCCGCCGCCGAGAGCGAGTCGAGCGACCGCACGGCCCTGGGGCGCATGATCCGCTCCACGTGGTC
>JARIEY010000008.1 GCA_031127085.1 Gemmatimonadota bacterium
GTCCAGCTGATACTGCTTCTCAAAGCCGCCGATGCTCGCCACTTCGGCCACGCCCGGCACCGCGGTGAGCGCGTAGCGCAGGTACCAGTCCTGCACCGCGCGCAGCTGCGCGAGGTCCAGCGTCCCGGACGTGTCTTCGAGCGCGTACTGATAGACCCAGCCGAGTCCTGTTGCATCGGGGCCCAGCGTGGGAGCCACCGTCGCCGGCAGTTTGGTCTTGAGCCCGTTGAGCGTTTCCTGCACGCGCGCCCGCGCCCAGTACAGATCGGTTCCATCGTCGAAGATCACGTACACGAACGAGACGCCGAAGAACGAATAGCCGCGCACTGAGCGCGCGCCCGGGACGCGCAGCAACTCGGCCGCCACGGGATACGTGATTTGATCCTCGACGATGCGCGGTGCCTGCTCCCTGAAATCCGTCTGCACCACCACCTGCACATCGCTCAGGTCAGGGAGCGCTTCGAGCGGTGTGTGCCGCAACGCCCACGTGCCAGCGGCCGAGAGCGCGAGGGTGAGGAGTAGGACGAGGGCCCGATTCGCCACGGACCATTGGATGAGTTTGCGGAGCATCGATCAGCGCCCCGCGTCCGGCTTCTTGGCGGCGGGCGGTGCCGGCTTCACTGGCGGCTTGGCCGCCGGCATCTCGTGGTTCATGCCCGGCATCGTGGAGTGATCCATACCCGGCATGTTCGTGTGGTCCATCGCGGGCGGCGCCGCTGACTTGGTGGCACCTCCCTTTCCCGGTGCGGCCTTCTGGTCGAGCGACTTGGGTGCCGTCATATCCATACCGGGCATATCGCCCATTCCACCCATCGCCATTCCGAGATTCGACTCGGCGTCCACGAGGAACGTCGCCGAGGAGACAACCACATCGCCGTGATTCAGTCCGCGCAGAATCTGGATCTGCGTTTCGTCGGCGAGTCCCACGACCACCTGTCGCGGCTCGAGCTTTCCATCCTCGCGCTTCACGAAGACCAGCGAGCGCTCACCCGTGGAGAGCACCGCGCCGCGTGGGACGACCAGCGTGGCCGCCGGCTCACTGGCAATGAGGTGCAGCGTGGCGAACATCCCCGGCCGCAGCGTGCCGCCCGGGTTGGGGAGCGCCACGCGCACGCGCGCGGTGCGCGTCGCCGGATCGAGCGTAGGCTCGAACGACGTGACGCGTCCGGTGCGCGGCTCGCCGGGGAGCGCGCGAAGTTCCACGCGCACGGCCTGGCCCACGCGCACCAGCGGCAGGTCCTGCTCAAACACATCGCCGTCCACCCACACGTGGCTCAGGTCCGCGACCCGAAGGAGCGGCTGCCCCGCCATCACTTGCTGGCCGCTCACCACGTTCTTCTCGATCACGGTTCCGGTGACGGGCGATCGCAGCGTGAGGGTGCGGTGCGACATCCCGTGCTGCTCCACGGCATCGATGTCGGACTGATCCACATCCCAGTTGCGGAGGCGGCGCCTGGCGCTGAGTGCCAGATCGCTGGCGCTCCCCGAGGCATCGGATGCGCCGCGCGCGAGCGTTGCCTGCAGGCGCGCGGCGACGAGCAGCTCCTCCTGTGCCGCCACCAGCATCGGCGAGTACAGCGCAACGAGCGGATCGCCGCGCCGGATCGTCTTGCCCACGAAGTCGGCGTACAGCCGCTCAATGATGCCGTCCACCTTCAGTGCAACCGCGCTGACGCGCGTCTCATCGAGCACCACCTCGCCCGAGAGTTGCACGTCGCGATGCAGCGTGGCGTGGGTAGCGGTGGCAAAGGTGACGCCGATGCGGCGGGCATCGGTGTCGCTGATGGTCACGGGGCCGCCGCCGGACGCCGCGACCATCGCGGCGTGGTCGTGGCCGCTGGCGGCCACCACGGGTGCGGCGTCGCGCGTCAGGCGCCACGCGACGACGAGGGCGAGGAGCACCGGCACGGCCATTGCGGCGCGGCGGATGATGAGGCGCTGAGTATCGGTCACGGGCGGTTCTCCGTCGCAAGCGGCACGGCCAGCCAGGCCCGTCCGGTCAGTGATTCAAGGCGGGCGAGCACGCGCACTTCGTCGGCGCGCGCGGTGAGGCGGGCAATACGCGCCGTGTTGAGCGTCATCAGGGCATCGATCACGGCCTCAATGCTTCCGGTGCCTGCGCGATAGGCGGCGTCTGCGCTCTCGCGCACCGCGGTCAGCTGCGGCAGCAGCGTTCCGTCGTACAGGCGCTGCAGCGCTCGTGCACGTTCAAGGGCGGCCGTGGCTTCGATCACCCCGGCGCGATTCTCCGCGGCTGCGCCGCGCGCCTCGGCCTCGGCCATGCGGCGCATCGCCACCATCTCCTGGATCATCTGCTGCTGGCGCTGCTTCGCGAACACGGGAATCGACGCGCCGGCCATCACGCTCACCATGCGTTCCGTGGAGTTGGGACGCTGGCCGAGCGACAGACCCACCTCGAGTTCTGGCCAGCGCTCGCGGCGTGCCAGCGCCTCTGCGGCCGCGGCGGCCTCGACGCCGTGGTGCGCGGCGAGGAGATCGGGACTCTGCGCGCTCGTCGTGTCCCGGGTCGGCGCGTCGATGGCGGCGGGGAGTTCCGGCTGCACGCTGTCGGCATGGAGCGGCGCATCCAGCATGGCGGAAAGGCGGGCGGCGGCGGAGTGCCGCATGGCGTCCATCGCCGTCCACTCGGCCGTCATGCGCGTCAACTCGGCCTGCATGCGCAGCACCTCGGACTGCTGGGCTTGGCCTGCGCCGTACATCGCGCTGGCGGCGGCCGCTCCTTCGCGCAGCAGGGCGCGGGTTTCGTTCATCACCGTGCGTGCCGCGTCGGCCTGCCACCAGTCGGCGAGCATCTCGGCCGCATCACGGCGCGCGGCGAATCGCTGCGTGGCCACGCCGGTGGCCACCGCCCGCGCCCGCGCTTCGGCCGCGCGCGTCATGGCGCGGCGCGACGCGATCGGGAGCATCTGCGTCACCGTGAGCTGGTCCATTGCCAGCGGGCTCATGGTGGAGAGCTCGGGGAGCATGCGGTTCATCACCGCGAACTCGGCGCGTGGGTCGGGCAACGCGCTTGCCGGCCCGATGCGGGCGTACGCCGCATCGGCGGCCGATCGCGCGGCAGCGAGCATCGGATTGGAGCGCTCGAGGCGATCGACCAGCTGGGCGAGCGTCAGCGGTGTGCGCGGGGACTGCGCGGCGAGTCCGGCGGGGGCGCACAGCAGCAGCAACAACTGGCGCGCGCGGCCGGACACGCCACGGATGGCGTGCAGGAAGATGGGACGCATAAGACGAAAGGGAGTGCGGTCAGCCGGCGCAGGGACGCGCGCGGCTCCTGCCCGCGCGAGGCGCGGGCGCAATGCTCCCTAGGCTCGCGGCGGCGGCGGCTCCGGCGCGTGCGCGACCGAGATCCAGCGTCCGTCAACCCGCGCGTGAATGCGCGTGGCGGGCGTATCAGGTGCCGACACAGCGACCGCGCTCACGGTGGCCAGCGGTGCGGCGCACGACACACTCGCGCAACCGGACGCCGGCGAAGGACAGCACGGCATATGATGCGGGTCCGTCGTGCCCGGGGCATCTGGCGATACCGGCGATTGCTCGGCGGGCGGTGCCATCTGGTGCCCGGCATGCGACATCGGCGCGGCCTGTTCGTGCGCCACGTGCGTGTCCATAGACGTCTGCAACGCCGATTCCGGGGCACACGCGCGCGCAGGAACGGCCAGCATCAGATGCAACGTGCTGGCCGCGAGCAGACTTCGAAGGATGCGCGAACGGAGCGAAATCACGAGACGGATTTGGTCACCCGATAATGTCTGTTGGAGAATTGCGATCCAATCGGGAAACAGCAAGGTTGCCGTGAGGGTTTCCTTGAAATTGACAGATAGGAACCCAGTTTAGCCGCGCGGCCGGCGGCTACCCCTTCAGTCCCTTCCGGCGCAGGGCGTCAAGCCGTGCGCGGGCCTCGCGCACCTTGGGTTGAAGTTCCGGGTCGGCATCCTTCCACAACGTCGTGAACTTCTGGTAGTGCTCGATGGCCTTGGCGCTGTTTCCCTTGGCTTCGTAGAGCTCGCCCAGTCGCTTGTGGCTGCCGGCGAGATAATCCCGATGCAGTTGGAAGGTGGCATCGGGGAAGGCGACGTACTTCTCGAACTCGGTAATGGCCGAGTCCGCCTGGCCGGCGAGATCCAGCGCCTGCGCATACCACGGTCCGATGTAATCGGACGCCATGTCGGTCTTGCTTGCCTCGCCGAACTGGGCGGCCGCTTCCGCATACTTCCCCTCCGCCAGCGCCAGATACCCGCGCCCCACCGGCCGTGCGCCGGCATTCATGGATGCCGTGGAGGACGCCAAGTCGCGCTCGAAGGCGGTGTGGTAGCCGCGCGCGGCGGCCGCATCGCGCATCACCGCGGAGAGGGCGAGCAGGTTGGCCCACGGGCGATCCGGCGGCGCGAGCGAGGTGATGGGCGTCCGGTCCAGCACACGCTTGAGCGTTGCCTTCGCCGCTGCGGCGTCGTTGAGGTAGTACGCCTGCACCCAAGCGCTATCCAGGCCGACCGCAAGACGTACCGCACTGGTCGATGCGGCGCTCGCCGCCGTGGGGAGCGTCAGGGCTGACCACCGAAGTCCCTCGCGAATCCGCCCGCGCGCCGTTGCAATGCTTCCGATCGCGAAGGCCGTGGTCATCCGTGCGTCTTCGCCGCGCAGCGTAGGATAGGCAGCGCGCATCACCGAGTCCGCCGGCGCGGTCTCGCCGCGCGCCAAAAAGAGCGAGGCGCGTGCCGCCGCCCGCAGCCCGTGTGAGGGAAAGGTCTTCTCGAACGCGCGCATCGTTGACTCGGCGGCCGCGTACTTGCCCTGCTCCAGCTGCACGCGTTCAAGCCCCGTGAACGATCCGCCGAACGGCGTCTCCACCGCCACCGCGCGCCGATAGAAAGACTCCGCCTTGGCGCGATCCCCGTTGGCCCAATGCTGGATGGCCACGTTGTTGAGCGCGGAGCGGTTTGTCGAGTCGCGCTCGATCAGGCTTTCGTAGGCGGCAATCGCTTTTTCGCGGCTCGGCGTAGGACCACTGCCCCAGTAAGACGCCTCGGTGAGCAACCGCTCGTTCTCACTCAGTCGCTCCCGGTAGGTGAACGCCTTGACCAGCGCTGACTGCGCGGCGGCCTGCGATCCGAGCTCGGTGCTGTAGGACGCGGCGATGCGCCGCCACGCCATGGCGAACGTGCTGTCGAGCACGACGGCCTCCAGCAGCAAGGCGCGTCCCTTGGCGTTGTCGCCGGTGGCCGCGATGATCTGCACGCCTTCCACGTACTTGCGCAACGCGGGCAGCGACGACGTAGAGACGCGTTCGAGCGGAATGGACTCGCGCACCTGGCGCAGGCTTTCGCCCACCTTGCTGCGAATGTCCTTCGAGAGCTCGCCCAGCACTTCAACGAGCTCGCCCTGATTCTTGGCCGTGCGACGGAACGTGGCCAGTTCCACCCCATCGAGCGCGCCGACCAGGCGGGCGGAGATGACGTAGCTGCCGCCGAGTTCCACGATGTCGCCGTCGAGCACGGCCTTGGCTCCCTCACGGCTGGCGACTTCGCGAGCGAGCGTGAACGGGACGGCGGCCTCGGCGGGCTTCTGCATCAGGCGCAGCACCTCGGCCACCGCGGCCTTCGTGAGCACCTTGAGGTTCTTGGACTGCGCCAGGTCGGTACGGAGCGCCTCGGCCACCGTGACGCCCAGCGTGGAGTCACGCGCCGGGCTCTTGAAGTCGGCGACGACAATGGTCTCGTTCTGGCCGAACGCTCCCTTCCCGATGAGCGAGCCGACGGCGCCGATGCCGAGCGCGCGCATCACCATGAAGCCGATGACGAGCGCGGCAAACGCGCCCACGGCGATGCTGCCGCCGATCCACGTCCGGCGCCACGAGACGTGCGGACTTGCCTTGAGCGCGATGGTGGCGATGGTCCCGTGTGCCGCGGTGTTTCCGCCCGGCGTAAATGCTGGGGTGGCCGTATACAGCCGGTACGCGGTGCGTTGCACGTAGGCGGTGATGCCGATGATCGGGAGACCCAGCATCATCACGCCCACCGACCCGGAGAGCGCCCAGTCGGGGAGGCCGATCACCGAGGTGGCGGCCCACGCGGTGAGGGCGACCAGCAGCGTGGCCGCGCCCCAGATGCCGAGTGCGCGCCCCAGCCGCATTTGCCCGCCGGCGAGAATCACCGGGGCCGCGGTTCCCGCCCCACTCGACGTCACCGAGTCGAGGGCCTTCACGATGTCGGAGCCCTGCCCGGGGCGGTCTTCCGGCGCCTTCTCGAGGCAGCGCATCACGAGTTGCGCGAGCGCCGGTGGTGTATCGAGCCGCAACTCGCGGATTTCGCGCGGGCGTTCGCTCAGCTGCGCGGCAAGGGTGCGCGAGGGTGGCAGCCCATGAAACGGCGTGCGGCCGCAGAGCAGTTCGTACGCCAGCACGCCGAACGAGTAGAAGTCGGCGCGATGATCGACCCCCGGATCGCCTGCGGCCTGCTCTGGTGCCATATACGCGGGCGTGCCAATGGATGTGCCGATCGCCGTCAGCGTGCCGCCCGGAGCATCGCCGCGAATGGTCGACACGGCCTTGGCGATACCGAAGTCGGTGACGGTCGCACTGCCGGCGGCGAGCAGCACGTTGTCGGGCTTGATGTCGCGGTGCACGACGCCGTGCGAATGGGCGAAGGCCAGCGCCCGGGCGACATCTCGCAGGATGCTGATGATCTCACCAACCGAGAGCGGCCCCTGCGCGAGGCGTGCGCGCACCGATTCGCCATCGACGTAGGGCATACTGAACCAGGGCAACCCGTCGGCATCCCCGGCGCCGAGCACCGGCACGATGTGCGGATGCTGCAGCTGCGCGGCCAGCAGCACTTCGCGGTTGAACCGTTCCACCGACACGCCGGCGAGAAGCTCAGGGGCCAGCACCTTGATGACTACGCGGCGATTCAGGGCGCGTTCGGTCGCGACATAGGTGCGGGACATCCCGCCGCCGCCGAGTTCACGTTCGATCACATACTGGCTCGCGATGGACGCGTCCAGACGGGCACGGAAATCGGACATGGCGCGGGGTTGGGGGGACGGGGGGAATCCGCGCTAGGAATATGGGGACAAACTGTCCTTGTGCCAGCCTCCCGGCGGGCACAATTCCAGTTTTTCCGGCACCGGCCGATGATACAATTGCAGCTCGTGCGGCCGCCGGGAATCGCGAAGGTGGAGCGCGTGAACCGGCGGTCGTACGGGCGGCACAAATACGGAAAACAGATCGCGCGTACGGCGGGACTCCACCGGTTCCTTCCCCCCGCCAGCTCGATCCGGGAAGTCCCGTCGCTCCTCAGGAGCGCCGGGACTTCCGCTTTTCGGGCGTCGGTGTGTTGCCGCAGCGATGCGCGCGAAAATCCACCGGTCGGCAGCGGAACGCCCACGCCTGCCAGAACCCCTTCTTTCCCGCCTGCGCTGCCCGCTCGGCGCGCTGCAGACGGTCGAGGTAGCGGACGTTTTCGTAGGCCAGCACCACGGCCCACCCGCGCGCGACCATCCATTCGTTGACCATCACCGAGTCGACCCACACATAGGCGAGCGTGCGACCATAGCGATCGGTGGCGGTGCGGTCGAGCTCGAGGCGCACGGTGGTTCCTGGCCCGGCCAGCGTCTCCAACTGCCGCTTGGCCATCAGCCCCCACGGTTTCTGTGCGGTCTCCGGGGTGTCGATGAGCAGGAGGCGCACCTTCCGGCCATCGGCGCAGGTGAACGAATCGCCGTCGGCCAGTTTCTTGATGACGCACGGTTCGTCGCTGCGCGCGTTGCGGGACGGCCGTTGTGCGCCCGCGCCGAGCGCCGCCGTACCGAGCTCCGCTGCGCCGAGGGCGACGGAGGCCTGCGTCGTAGTTGCCTGTGCCGCGGCGTCCCCTTGCTGCGCCGCCTCGCCGCATCCCACGAGGGAGGCGGCGAGGGCGACGATGACCCATCGACCCTGCGGCATCAAGCGCGCGACGCGTACAGGCGGCTGGATCCGTCCTTGAGAAAGGCGATCACCTTGTACGGCTGGGCAGGGCCACTGGTCTCCATTCCGGGCGCGCCAAGCGGCATGCCAGGGACAGAGAGCCCAAGCAGTTTGGGCTTCTTCGCCAGCAGCCCCGTGATGAGGTCGGCCGGCACGTGGCCCTCGATGACGTAGGGGCCGACGAGTGCGGTGTGGCACGACTCCAGGTGCGTTGGCACGCCGGCCGTGCGCTTCATCGGCGTGACGTCGTCCATGTTGACGACCTTGCAGACAAAGCCGTTGGCCTCGACGTGCTTGATCCACTCCTTGCAGCAGCCGCAGGTGGGACTCTTGTACACGGTCATTGGGACCGGCGCGGCCGCGCCCCGCGCACCACGCGGTACGAACGCGGTCAGCGCGGCCCCGAGAGCGGTCCCCCGCGCGGCTCGCTGCAAGAACTCACGGCGATTCACTTCGACTCCCGTCGTGCGCGGCGCGGCTTACGGCGCCACGCCGGCGAGGGTGGCGACCAGGCGCAGGGCGTATTGCGGCCCTACGTAGCCGTTTGGACCGTCGTCATACCACTCGCTCCACGAGTGCGCGCCGCTGGCGATACCGCCGCCGCCGATGGTCACGGCGGGGACTCCGATGGAAATGGGATAGTTGGAGTCCGTGCTGCTCGAGCCCAGCGGCGGTTTCACGCCGAAGGTGGCGGCCACCGCAATTGCGGTCTTCACGATGGGGGCGTCGTCTGCCTGAATGCCCACGGGGCGAATGCCGATCGTGTCGATGCGCACCGAGAGCCCGGCCTTGGAGGCGGGCCACCGCGCCAACTCGGCCTTCACCGCGTCATCAATCGCCTTGCGCACCTGGACATCCACCTTGGCGAGTTCCTCGGCCGATTCGCTCCGCATATCGATGTCCATGATGCCCTCCATGGCGATCGAGTTCACCGACGTGCCGCCCGAGACGATGCCAACATTGAATGTCGCCTTGGGGGACTTGGGAACTTGAATTTCGCTGATGGTGGCGATGGCACGTCCCATCGCGTGAATCGGGTTGGGCATACCGAAGGCGCCGTAGCTATGGCCGCCCGGGCCCTTGAAGTGGACGTTGTAACGGTTGCTGCCCACGCCCTTATTGGTGATGTGCATCCCCGTGCCATCGACGGAGATGAAGTAGTTGATCTGGCCCTTGTACGCGGTGCCCAGCAGATGTCGCGTGCCGCGCAGATTGCCGGGGCCTTCTTCGCCGACGTTGGCCACAAAGAGCACGCGGCCGGCGAACTTGAGGTTCGCCTGCTTCACGGCGCGCGCGGCCGACAGCACCACCGCGAGCCCGCGGCAGTCGTCGCCGATGCCGGGTGCGATCATTCGCGTGCCGTCGCGCTTCACGCGCACGTCCGTCCCCTCAGGGAAAACGGTGTCGAGGTGCCCCTCGATGAGCACGGTCGGTCCCTTGGCGGCGCCCTGCACATCGGCGACGACGTTGCCGACGGAGTCGATGTAGGTGTTGGCGTAGCCGAGCGCGACCATCTCGTTCTTGAAGGCGATGCCGCGCGCCTGTTCCTTGAACGGCGGTGCGGGAATTTCGCAGAGGGCCACCTGCTTCTGCAGCGTCCACGCATTGTCGGCCTGCAGGACGGCCAGCGCCTTGGCGAGCGCGGGCGAGTCGGCGACCGGTTGTTGCGCGGCGAGGGCGGCGGGGAGCGCGAGTGCGACGAGGAGGCGGCGCATGATCGGGGTCGGTGTGGGAGGGGACGATCAGTCGTCAGCGTGAACCACGTACGTTAGCGATTCGCTGCCCGCCTCATCAGTCCTCACGGCGAGATTGCTGGCCAACGTGTGGCGGCCCTCGGTACGGCGCTCGGTACGGCGCTCGGCACGGCCCCCGACACCCCCCGTGACGCGGCCGCTCGGAGAGGCCATATTGCCGAGTCCTTTTCCCCCCCAAGCCCTGCCCATGGTCAACCGTCCCTGGCTCGCGCACTACGATCCCGGCGTCCCCGCGACGATCGGTGAGTATCCCAATCGCACGCTCCTCGACTACATCGACGAGGGGGTGCGCGAGCGCCCCGGCGCTGCGGCGCTGCTGTTCAAGGGACGGGCGATCGCTCTGGGAGAGCTCGACGCGCTGAGCACGGCCTTTGCGAACGCGCTCACGGGACTCGGCGTGGGGAAGGGCGACCGGGTGGCCGTGATGCTGCCCAACTCACCGCAGTTCTTCATTGCAGAGCTTGGGGCGTGGAAGATCGGCGCCATTCTGGTGCCGCTGAATCCCATCTACACGGAAGAAGAGTTGGTGGGGCCGTTGCAGAACACGGCGCCCAAGGTCGTGGTCACGCTGACGCCGTTCTACGCGCGGCTCAAAAACGTGCAGGCCGCCAGCGGCGTGAAGCACGTGATCGCCACCAATATCAAGGAATACTTTCCGTCGCTTACCCGCCTGCTGTTCACGCTGTTCATGGAAAAGCGGCACGGGCATCGTATCACGCTCGCCAACGGGGACATCTGGTTGCAGGATCTCTTGTCGGCGTACGCGGGGGCGTCGCGTCCGGCGCACCGGCCGGGGCCAGACGACGACTGCATGATCCTGCTCAGCGGCGGCACGACCGGGACGCCCAAAGGCGTGCGCGTGCACCACAACGGGTTGGTGAGCACCGGCCTGCAGGTGCGCGCCTGGTTTGCCAACGAGTTCCGGCCATGGACCGACGTCTATATGCTGCCGCTCCCCATGTTCCACTCGTACGGGGCGTGCGGCGTACAGTCGGTCTGCTTCATCGGCCACAATCCCATCGCGCTCGTCCCCAATCCGCGCGACCTCAACGACATCGTCAAGACGTTTGAGCAGGTTAAGCCCGCGATCTTCTGCGCCGTGCCCACGCTGTACAATGCCCTGCTGGCGCATCCCGACGTGAAGAGCGGCAAGGCCAACTTCGGGTCGTTGCGCGCCTGTGTGTCAGGTGCCGCGCCGTTGCTGGCAGAAACCAAGCGACGCTTCGAAGCGGCCACGGGGACGTGCATCGTGGAGGGCTACGCGCTCACCGAAACGCTGCTTGCCGCGACCATCAACCCCATTCGTGGCGTGCAGAAGCTGAGTTCCGTCGGGATGCCGTTCCCCGACGTGGATGTGATGATCGTCGACGCCGATGACCCGATGAAGATTCTTCCCACAGGTGAAGTGGGCGAGATCATCATCTACGGGCGCCAGATCATGCGCGGCTACTGGAACAATCCCGAGGAAACCGCGCTCATGCGCCGCGTGGGCCCCGATGGCCGCGAGTGGATCTACAGCGCGGACCTCGGCTATATGGATGAGGACGGCTACGTCTTCATTGTGGACCGCAAAAAGGACCTGATCAAGCCCGGTGGCATGCAGGTGTGGCCGCGCGAAATCGAGGAAGTGATCCAGACGCACCCGGCGGTGGCCGAGGTTGGGGTGCGCGGTTTCCCCGACGACTACAAGGGAGAGGTGGCGGTGGCGTTCGTCGTGCTGCGCGAGGGCGCGCAGGCCAGCAGCGACGAGCTGCGCGAGTTTTGCAAAAAGCACCTCGCGTTCTACAAGGTGCCTGGCAAGGTGGTGTTCAGAAAGGAGCTGCCCAAGTCAATGGTGGGCAAAGTGCTGCGCCGCATGCTGACGCTGGACGAGCCGCCGACCGCGTAACGCGGGGCGGTACGGCGCCGGGTGAGACGGCGCCAGACCAGAGGGCGGGAACGACGAACGGCGCGACTAAAACTCGCGCCGTTTCATTTCCTTGAAGAAGGCCTGATTTTCGTGGTCTTCCTCGGCGCGCTTGGGCGCGGTTTTGTCGTACGTCTTGCCGAACTCGGCGGGCGGCTTCTGCGGCCCCGCCTTGGCGAGTTTCTTCAGCAGCTTCTGGACTTCGTTATCGCGCGGATTGGCCATGGCACCTGATGGCTGAGGGACGTGCCTGCAATCTATACGGGCCAGCGGGCAAATGCGCGTGCGGCGCTACGGGGCACATGCGGGCGGTGGGCAATCGTGCTCGCGGTTTTCCGGTTGGCGTGCTTTCTTCGGGCCGGCCCAATGCGGCGGTGCCTGTGACGGACGGGGTGGAGGGAATTCCCTGATTGTAAACAGGCAGATTACATACCACTTTAACAATTGACGGGTCCTTTCTCTATATGGAGGTACCATGGCACAGCCTGCCGCCGGGCCGGTCGGCGCGCTCCTTACCGCGACGATGACGCTCAATGAGATTCTTCTGGCCGAACCGCGCGCCGTCGCGGTATTTGCACGGTACGGCATGGATTCCTGCTGTGGCGGGGTGAAACCGCTGACGCTCGTCTGCGAAAAACACGGTCTCGATTTGGCCACCGTACTCGCCGAACTGCGCGCGCTATAACGCCCGCATCACTCTTCGCACACGCATTCTGCCATGGACTGGTTTGTTCGCTACTTCATCAAGAGCGCCCTCGTCTATCTGGGGCTTGGTGTCGGCATGGGGGTCTGGTTGGGCTTCGCGCCCGAGGCCGTCATCTATCGACCGGCGCATGCGCACCTGAACCTGCTGGGGTTCACGTCGATGCTCATCTTTGGCGTCGCGTACCACGTGATCCCGCGGTTCACGGGCCATCCGCTGCACAGCCGCCGCATGGCCGAAGTGCACTGGTGGGCATCGAACGCCGGCTTGGTCGCGCTGGTCTTCGGCTTTCTCCTACTCCCCTGGCGACCGGGTGCGCGACTCGTCGTGGAAGCGGGTGCGGTGCTCGCGGCCATCGGTGCGCTGTTGTTCATCTACAACTTGTGGCGCACGCTCGACGGGTCGGGGCCGAAGCCGCGTCCCGAGGCCGGTGGCGGGCGTCGTCTGCCGATGAGCTCATAGCCGCTCAGGCGCCACTCGCGCTGGGCGCGCGGCGCGAGACGGGGAGATGACGGCAGTCACCGCGCGACATAGCTTGGTTCCATGCACTCACTCGCGCGCCGCTTTCTGAAGACGGCCATCGTGTTTCTCGTCACCGGGCTGGCGCTCGGCGTCTGGCTGCTTTTGCGACGCGAGCTCGGCGGAGCCGCCATTTCGGTGCGTGAACTGAGCGCGCACACCCACGCGTTGCTCGTTGGCTTCGTGATGATGATGATTGCCGGCGTGGCGCTCTGGCTTTTTCCTCGTCCGGCGGCCGAGGACACGCGGTACAAACCACGGGTGGCCGAAGCGGCGTGGTGGTGCATAGCGCCAGGGACGGCCGTGCGCGTGGTGGCAGAGACGCTGGCCGGCTTCGATCCTCCGCCGGCACTGCGTCTTGCTATTTTGGCAGGCGGCGTGATGCAGGCGATCGGCCTTGGTCTGGTCTTCTGGACGCTCTTCCCGCGCATTCGCGCGGCCGGCAGCGCGCAGCGCGAGGCAAAGGGCGAGCGCTTTTAGCGGCGGCGCGTTCCACGCGCGCCGCCGCCTATGCCGTCTGCGTGTCGACGGTCACGTCAATGGCGATGCCCTCGCGCACCGACGCAGAAACAACGCAAAAATCCTCGAACAACTCGAGGCAGCGCGTCATGCGATCGCGCTGATCCGCGGGGACCGACGGCGCCAGGCGTACGGCCACGCGCTGCACGCGCAGGCGCCCTTTCTCGTTGCGACCGTTCGTCACGCGCACCTCGGTGCGCATCGCCGGCACATCGACCCGCGCTTTGCGCAGGCAGAACAGCAGACTCGCTCCGAGACAGCCGGCGATGGCCGACGCCAGCACCCGTGATGGATTGGGTCCTTCGTTGTGTCCGAGCGGTGGTGGTTCGTCGATCGTCATCGGCGGAACACCGTCCTCGCCGAAGTCCACCGTAAAGGCGTAGTTGTCCCTGAGGGTCAACGAGAGTGCGACCGTGGTGTCTTCGGACATGGCGTGCACCGGCAGGAGGAGGAACCGACTACGGGAGCAGGATCAGCGCGGCGACGAGCGCGGCGAGCATGGCGCCGAGGGCGCCGACGGCCCAGACCCGGTACGCCCCACGCCCTACCGTCCCGGCGATCACGACCTTCACCAAGGTGTTGGCGGCGACGCCGACGCCAATGGCGCGGGCGGCCACCGGCGCAAAGCCATTGCTGTCCATTCGGGTCATCGCCACCGCGAGCGCATCCACGTCGGTGGCGCCGAACAGCGCCGCCGATGTGTAAATGCCGGCGTCGCCGAAACGCGTCCGGGCGAGCGTCAGCAGGAGCAGCACCACCTGAAAGGCCAGCGCCATCTGCAGCGCTGCTCCCAGGCGCAGCGGATTGCGCGGCGCGAGATCGGCGGCCGTGCGCGCGGCGCTGGGTGTGCGGGCCGCCCGCCACGTAAAGAAAAGTCCGGCGAGGAACGGCGGTGCGAGATACGGGGCCAGTGCGAGTCCCACGTCGCGGTTGAGCAGTAACGTGACGATCAACAGGCGCGGCACGAGCACCGTGCTCGCGGCAATCACTCCTGCCGCGTACGCGGGGTGCATCCCCGGCTCGTCGCGACTTTCCCGCGAGAAGCCCCACGTCACCGCCGTGGATGACACGACGCCGCCCAGTGCACCGGTGACGGCGTAGCCGCGTTCGCGCCCCACCACACGCCGTGCGAGATGGCCGGCGAAGTTGAGCGCCGAGATGATGAGCACGAACACCCACGTGGCGCGTGGCGTGAGATCGCCGAGCGGGCTGGCGATCGTTGCAGGGAGCACGGGGAGCACCACCAGTGCCAGCACGGCGAACTGCAGCGCGGCGCGCATCTCCACCGGATCGAGTCGGTCCACCCATCCGTGCAGGCGATGCTTTTCTGCGAGCGTGAGGACGACGATGGCCGCCAATCCGCTGGCGAATCGCAACGCACCGCCCCCGGCCAGCAGGCCGAGAGCGAGGACGACCAACGCGGCAACTTCCGTGGTGCCGTCGATCGTCTCGGGGGTGTTGCGCCGTGCGCTCAGCAGATATGCGCCGACGGTGAGCAGCGCGCCGGCGGCAATCAGCGTGGTGCCGGCGAGCGCTGCGTCATTGGTGACGAGCAACCCGCCGAGTCCGCCCAGCAGACCGATGAGCAGGAAGGTGCGTGGACCGGCAAAGTGCTGCTCTGGTCCGCGCGTATGTCCGGACCGTTGCCGCTCGATGCCAACGGCCAGTCCCACAAGACCGGACACCGCCAAACGCATGGCGGTGTCCGCAGTCTCGGGAAGAATCAAGGGTGTCATGGACGTCACCGCCGCGGCGACGCGAGCACGTCGCGCGGGCGATCAGTTGCCGGTCTTCTTGCGCACCGCCTCGGCGATCTGCTTCTCGAGTTCGCCGGAGGAGGCACAGGTCACGCTCTGATCGCGAGAAAAGTTGGGCGACTTGCCCGACGCGTCGATGCGCGTGAGCAGGTTCGTGCCGCCCTTGGGATTTGCCGCGAGCGTGCTCGAGATCGACATCATGATGTCATACGTCTCGGCATTGGGAATGCCCTGGGCATTGCCGCAGTCGAGGATGTTTTGCATCGGGATTTTGTTGATGCGCCGGCGCACCTTGAAGGCGTCGTTGCCAATGAGGTGCTGCGCGTCGACGAGTGTGGTGATGGGGATGCCGAACTCGCTGTAGACGAGGTTGAGCGCCGTCCACGTGGCCTCGATGGGCGCGACGATCAGCGTATTGGAGCCGGAGTTCAGGCTGATGGTATTGATGCTGAGCGAGGAGTTTGGAGTCACCACGCGCTGCGTCATCGGCGAGATCGTGGTGGGCGGTGCCACGGTGGTGGACGAACTCGAACTGGCGCATCCAGCAGCGGTGGCGAGGAACAGCGATGCGAGGTATGACGTGGTCCTGGACACGGCGGACTCCCTCAAAATGGACGTTCCCATACCATGCGCGTACGGTCAGTGTTCCGGCAATGGTCTATGGCAACCCGAACAACTACCAATCGGCGGCGTCGGTCCAGAGCAGGGCCACCGGGCAGCCCGACGACCGGTACTCCGGCGGGGCGTCGGCGCCGTTGGCGTACAGCTCGAGCGCCTGCCATGTGCGGCGAGGTTGCGCGGCCCAGAACGCCGGCTCAACCGGGCGGCCATCGAGCCACCAGCGGCAGGTCCCGATGGGGAGCAAGAGGTCGAGTGACGAACTGTCGGCGGCCAGGGCAGGGCCGGCCAGCAGGGCGAGGCCCGGGCGGTCACTGCGCTCGAGAAGCCGCAGGTAATCGCTCCCTCGCGCGCGGTCAGCGGGTTTCTCCGTCATGGCACTCACCACCACCGAGACCGTACCGCTCAATGCGCTGTGGACGCCAATCCACGGCCGGTAGCCCGCGGCCCGCACGTCGAGAGTCACGGTACCGTTCGGCGTACCCGGCAGCAGAAAGCCGCCCGTGCGATCCGTGACGGCTGCAATGGAGGTGCCCGTCACTGCCACGAACGCGCCCATCAACGGCCGGCCATCGCGATCGCGCACGATGCCGCGGAGGTCGGTCACGCCGCTTGAGAGCATCAGGTCCTGCGCGGCAATGCCACGTGGGCCGAGTTGGATGAGTGCGGAGGCGATGCGGGCGGAGTCGCGCATTGCGGCGTGAATCCAGGCCCCCCACGGGATGCCGCAGGCCGTCCACGACTGTCCCTCACCGTCAGAGACCGTCCGCACCGTGCCTGGGTGCGGCCGCTCACCGGCTCCGTTGGTGGACACCCAACTGACCGACACGTCGACGCGTACGCGGCCGCCGTCGGCGGCGCGGACGGTACCGAAGGCCAGGGTCTCCGACACACTGTCTGGTGTGCCCGCGCAGAATCGGTTGCGCGCGCCCTCAAAAGACGCGGTGGCCAGCGTGATCACGGCGGTGGCGCCCGCGAAAACGCGCACGTTCGCCCCAAGCTCGCGGATGCCCAGCGAGTCGAGCGCCGGGTGCCGGAACGCGATAGGCCATTCTCCTGCCTTCACACCATCAATGACGAACCGCCCGGCGCTGTCGGTCATCGCCGACCGGTCGAGCGGCGCGATGCGCACAGTGGCGCCGGCCAGCGGGCCGCCGAGTAGCGAGTCGATGACGACGCCACGGACACGTCCCGCGCGCGCGGTCGACTGCGCCGGCAGGAGGCCGGCGGAGAGGACGACTGCGCACAGGAAGGCAGCGAACGACCGTCGCACGGGAATGGTTGCGTGGGAGATGAACGGAACGTCTCGCCTGCGGAAGATCGCCGCAAGTCGGTTGCGGCCCTTTCGGCAGGCCGCCAAGTCCGTTAGCTCTATCCCCGTGAATCCCCCCGTCGTCTCCCGCCGCACGAGCCAGGCCAGCGCCTGGTCGCTGGTCGTATTCGGCGTGGTCGCGGTGCTGGTGGCGCTTCCGTACCGGTCGTTCGATCTCGACCGGTTCTTGGTGCCCAAGGAACTGGCGCTGCATGTCGGGGCGGCGCTGGCGCTCGTGCTGGTGGTGGCCGGCGGCGCGGCCGTGCAGCGTACGCGTCTCGATCGCATCTTCGTTGTCTTTCTTGCCCTGTCGGCGGCGTCGGCGCTCTTCGCCGTGAACGGCTGGCTGGCGATGCGGGCGCTGGCCATCAGCGTGAGCGCGGTCTTCACCTGGTCGGCGGCACGCACGGCCTCGGCGAATGGCAGCCGTGACATCGTGATTCGCGGGCTCGCGGCCGTAACGGTGATTGGGGCCGCCACGGCGCTGGCACAGGCCTACGGTGTGTCCAGCGATCTCGCGTCGCTGAGTCGCGCACCGGGCGGGACGTTTGGCAATCGCAATTTCATGGCGCACCTCGCGGCTGCCGGCGTGCCGCTGCTGGGATACCTGGCGCTGACCGCACGCGGATGGAGCGGTGCAATGCTGGCTGCCGCCGGACTCGGGATCAATGCGGCGGCACTCGTGTTGTCGCGCACGCGCGCGGCGTGGCTGGCGCTCGCCTGCTGTGCGGCCCTCGTGGTGGTGGCCTGGGTCTGGCGGCGCGGGACGATGTGGCGTGACGCCGCGGCGCGACGCGGCCTGATTCTCATCATCACGGGGATGGTGGTCGGCGCCGCCGGTGCCATCGCGATTCCCAATACGCTCGACTGGCGCAGCAATAACCCGTACCTCGAATCGGCCAAGGGCATCGTCAACTATCGCGAGGGCAGTGGTCGCGGCCGCCTGCGGCAATACGCCAACTCGGTCACGTTGGCGGCGCGGCATCCGGCGCTTGGCGCGGGGACCGGCAACTGGGCGGTGGAATACCCTGGTGTCGCGCCGTCCAATGATCCCTCGCTGAGCCAAGAGACGGGGATGACGGCCAATCCGTGGCCGTCGAGTGACTGGATGGCCATGCTTTCCGAGCGCGGCCTGCCGGCGTTCGTGTCGTGGACCATGCTCATGGCGGGGCTGGGCTTGGCGGGTCTGCTCGGATGGGGACGGCTGGACGCCCCCCTCGACGAGCGGTTGCGCGCCATCGCCGGCGCGGCCGTGGTGGTGGTGGTGGCGGTGGAGGGGGCGTTCGACGCCGTGCTGCTGCTGGCGACGCCGACACTGGTCTTCTGGGGAGCAATGGGCGCCCTGATGCCGCCGGCGCCGAGCGCCGCCACGACTGCGCCAATGGGGCGCACGCAACGCGCGGTTCTGGGCGTCATCATCTTGGCGACGGGACTGGCTGCCGCTGAGCACAGCGCGCTCAAGATTTCGTCGATGGCGGCATACAGTGAGGGCCAGCTGGGGCGCGCCGTGTCGCTTGACCCCGGGTCGTTCCGCGCCCGGCTGCGCTATGCGCAGTTGATGATGTCGCGCACCAGTCGCACGCGTGGCTGCGTCGAGGCCAAAGCGGCACTCGCGCTCTTCCCCCGCTCGCCCGATGCCAAGCGTCTGGCCTCGGGGTGCAAGTAGGGCGCTGATTCCGGGCTGCCGCGCGCGGGTATGTGCGCGCTACGCGGCGTCCGCGTCGCGGTCGGAGACCGAAAGGGCCAGACCGAACTGTGCGATGTAGTAGGTGGAGAGCACCACAAACGTCGCCGCGGGAAATGCCGTGACGAATTTCCGCACGGCCAGCGCTGAATCGGAGAGCAGAAAGAAGACGCTGCCGACCGCGGCGTAGCGTGCCTCGATCGTGCGCTGCACCTGCCAACGGGCCACGGCCTGCCATGCCATCGTGCTGATGACGGCGACGTAGCAGACAACCGGCACGCGCATGGGGCCAAGCGATGGCCACAGCACGGCGAGCACGCCAAGCGCGACGGCGTACACCGGCAGGGCGGGGAGCTTGGGCGCGCGAAGCCCCGCGCCATCGCTCGCAAACGCGGCGATGTATCCGCAATGGCCAATGAGGAACGCCACGAGCCCGGGGACGAACAATCCCTGCGGAAGCATCAGCAGGATGTCGCCGGCTAGTGAGGCGGTGAGTCCCGCGGTGATCCACGTGCGGTACGCGGTGGCGTTGCGCGCGCGCAGCACGACGGCAACCAGCGCCAACGTGGCGAGCGGCTTGAGCACGTACACCACGGGACGCGCTCCGAGGATGTCGGCACCCGTGTTGACCACGGCGAGCGCGAGAGCGAGAAGCAGCAGGCGGCGACGCATTCGCCAAATGTAGGAGCGGCGACGTCTCTTGCCGAGGGGATCTGGCGAGGGGTTGTCGGGCCCGTGCATTCTTCGGGGCGAACCCGACACGCCCTTCTCCTTCTTGTCATATCAATGCCCCTCGCCAATGCTCATCTCGCCGCCTGGGATGCGTCGTTGTCCCGGAGTGCCGAGTACGCGCGCACCGTCGTCGCGCAGGTGCCGCCTGACGTTCTGCAGCGCCGTCCGTCGTGGCGCGGATGGAGCGCCGCCGAGGTTTTTGAGCATCTCTGTGTAACGGACGGGCTATACGAGGCACCGCTCCGCGCGCTCTTCACGGCCGAACGCGGCCGCCCCGCGCCGCGTACTGCCACGACGTGGCGCCCCACAATCTGGGGTCGGCTGTTGTTGTGGTCGTTGAATCCCAGCAACGCGCGCAAATCGCAATCCCCGCCAGCGTTCCGGCCGGGGCCATCGTCGCGGCCGGACGTTATCGAGGCCTGGCTGACGCAGGTGGAGGCCACGCGCGCGCTGATGCGCGACGCCGATGGTCTCGACCTCCGGGCGCTCAAGCTCTCCTCGCCAGCCGCGCGCCTCATTCGGCTGAATGCGGGCGACGCGTTTGCCGTGCTGGCCGTGCACGCGGAGCGCCATATGGGGCAGGTGCGTCGAACCCTGGCCGATGTCAGCCCGTCCGGCGGTTGATCGCCCGCGCGCTCAGGTGCGTTGTGTCCCGAACGGCAGCTGCAGCAGTGCGGCGACCACGGCATCCACGTGCGCGTCATCAGGCACCGTGCCCTGCGCCGTACGCGGGGAACCACCACCGCGCCCACCGACCTCCTGCAGCGCGGCCTTGAACAGCGCGCCCGCGTTGGCGTCGAGATCGGCCGAGACGCCAAACGCAATGGTGCGCGACGCACGCACCGCGCCGGCGGCAACCGTCGTCGGCAACGCGGCGCAGGCAGCGGTCCACGCGCGCATCTCATCGGCCGTCATCCCCTCGGCGCCGCGCAGGCGCCGAATGCCGTCGAGGCCCGCGGCCGTTGATTCCCACTGTGCGCGCGCGCGATAGCCGGCCACTTCCTCGGCGAGCTTGCGGTTCGCCGCGGCCAGCGAGCGTGCTTCGTCGACGCGCGCCTGCACGAGCGGGGCGGCTTCATCGAGTCCGGCGGACAACTGGGCGGCGATGCCGCTGAGCGCGTCGTAGTCGGCGCGGGCGCGGCGCACCGCACGAGCGCCACAGAGAAATTCCACGCGGACGTTGTCGCGGATCTTTTCGACACGGCGCAGCAGGATGAGGCCAATTTCTCCAGTTGCGCGCAGGTGGGTGCCGCCGCACGCGCTCGTGTCGTGATCCGCAATGGTGACGACGCGGAGCGTGCCCTCGCGCGACGATGGCCGACGCAGCCGCGGGGCAACCGCTGCGGCATCCTCGAAGGTCACGGTAACGGCGCGGTTTTCCGAGACGAGTTGATTGGCGAACTCCTCGACGCGCATCACCTGCGCGGCCGACATGGAGGACGCGCCGAGTTCAATGGTGCAGAGCGCGTCGCCGAAGTGCACGCTGACCGTGGGCCAGTCGAAGAGCACCTCGAACACCCCCGAGAGCAGGTGCTGTCCGGTGTGCTGCTGCGCGTAGTCCAGACGGCGTGCCCAGTCGATCACGCCCTGCACGTGCGCCTTGCCCTTGTACGGCGAGGCCAGCACGTGCGCCACGCGGTCGTCTTCGTCCACCACGTCAATCACATCCACGCCGCCCAGGGTGCCGCGGTCGTGCGGCTGGCCGCCCGACGTGGGATAGAACGCCGATTGATCGAGGTACAGGCGGCGTCCGTCGTCCGCGCGTTCCACGATGGTCGCATCGAAGGCGCGGAGATAGGTGTCGTGGTAGTAGAGTCGCGTGGTCATCGCAGCATCTCCGGCTACATCGTGGGCTTCTTCACGGGGCGCTGGAACTCGGCATCCTTGTTCCACGTCGGCCACGCCGTGCTCCCGGCCAGCGACCGCGTAAAGGAAAGCACGATGTTGCTCAGTTGCACGGCGCCGCGCAGGTCCCAGTCGGCGCGATACTCGTCGGTGGGCTGATGATAGCGGTGCGCCGTGTAGTCCTCGCCTTGCTTGGTCCCCCATCCTTTGGGGCGTCCCTCGTACTCGTTGCCTTCTCCGATGGACACCGACGGCACGCCGATCTTGGCGAACGCAAAGTGATCGGAGCGGTAAAACGATCCGCGTTCCGGGAACTCCTCGGGGGTGATGCGCATCCCCTGCGGTCGGATGAACGCGCTCAACTGCGGGCCGAGTGAGCTCTTGGTGTCGCCCAGCACGTTGAGGTCGCGCGTGCGCCCCAGCACGTTGCCGCCGTCCATGTTGAGGTTGGCGACCATCGAGACGGCCGGAACCGGTGGATTCTCGGCAAAGTACGTAGAACCAAGCAGTCCGCTTTCCTCGGCGGTGACGAACGAGAAGAGGATGGACCGCGGCGGCGCGGGGCTTTGCGCGAGCACGCGCGCTACGGCGAGCAGGTTAGCCGTGCCGGAGGCGTTGTCGAGCGCGCCGTTATAGATGGAATCGCCGTTCACCTTGGGGCCGATGCCCAGGTGATCCCAGTGCGTGCTCATCACCACGTACTCATTGCGCCGCGCCGGATGCTGCCCCCGCACGAGGCCAACAACGTTGGCGCTTTCGAGATGCGACACCGTGTTCCGGAACGCGACGTCGAGCGTAATGCCGGTCGGTACCGGGCGAAACGCCCGCGACTCGGCCTGCTGGCGTAGCGCGGCGAGATCGAGCCCCGCCTGCGCGAGCATCGCGGTGGCGGCGCTGTCCGTGATCCAGCCACGGAAGCCGAGTGGCGCCGGAAGCTTGGGGTCGCGCGGGAGGATGCGCTGTTCCTTGGCCCACGACCCGGTCACGGTATGCCACGGGTAGCCGGCCCGTTCGGTGGTGTGCACGATGAGCGCACCAGCCGCTCCCTGGCGCTCGGCCTCTTCGAACTTGTACGGCCAGCGTCCGTAGTAGGTCATTGCACGGCCGCCAAAGAGCTTGGGTTCGCCGATCGGCGCGGGAGGATCGTTGACGAGGACGAGAAGAATCTTCCCCTTCACGTCGACGTCCTTGAAATCGCTCCACCCATATTCGGGTGCCACGGCGCCGTAGCCGGCAAAGACGATCTCGGCCTTGGCGGCGCTCTGCGGCACGGCGCTGCCGCCCCAGATGACGACGTCTTCCGGATACCGCAGGCGCGCGGCGGCCTTGCCGGTGGCTTGCACGCGCATCGTGGCGGGCTGCGCGTCGATGATGTCAATGGGGACCTTCTGGATGTACGAGCCGTTGACCGCCGGCTCGACGCCAAATGCCCGCAGCTGCGACGCGAGATACTCCACGGTCAGCTTGTCGCCGCGGGTGGCGGGCGCGCGGCCTTCGAGCAGGTCGCTCGAGAGGAAGCGCAGATAGCCGTCAATCTCGGCCGCGCTGATGGGGCGGACCTGGGCGTGCAACGCAGACGGGGCCAAGGGCGCGACGGCAAGGGTCAGCGCGACGGGGAGACGCAACGCCGCCACACGGGCGACGCGGGAACAACGCGGCAGAAGCACGCGAGGCATCCTGGAAATGGGAGTCAAAGGGCTCGGGGCCCGTGGGTGAACGATATCACGCACACGGGCCCCGCAGACAGTCGGTCGAGTTTCCGCCACGCGGTCGTTAGCGATAGCGCGCCATCAACGCATCAAGGGCTGCCTTGCCGGGGCACAGGGCGTCGAACGGGAGATGGGCCAAGGGGGTGTCGACCGTGCGATTCATATCGTGGAGGTCGCGTCCCGCCTTGTCGATAAACAGGATGCCGGTGGCCACTTCGCCGCGGTCGAGACAGGCGCGCGCGTGGCGATAGGCCGTCTCACGGTCGGTGGGGTCGTAGCCCGGCGCGGTGGCGTGCAGCCGCACGCGGCTGCCGTCGTGCATCTGCACGGTCGTCACCGCCTCGTGTGATTCGGGCATCGTGATCTCGCGGCGCAGCGGCACAAAGTCTGTCGCGACGGTCTCGACCTCGTGCCCACGCACATAGGCGTAGCTCTTGGTCGATCCTTCGTGGTCGTTGAACGACACACAGGGGGAGATGACGTCAATCAGCGCGAATCCGCGGTGCGACAGACCGGCCTTGAGAATGGGAACGAGCTGCGCCTTGTCGCCCGAGAACGAGCGGGCCACGAAGGTGGCGCCAAGCGTCAGCGCGAGCAGCACGGGGTCGATGGGCGCCTGCTCGTTCACCTCACCCTTGCGCGACGTGCTGCCCAAATCGGCTGCCGCCGAGAACTGCCCCTTGGTCAGGCCGTAGACGCCGTTGTTCTCAATCACGTACAGCATGTTCACGTTGCGCCGGATCGCGTGCACCATCTGGCCGAGGCCGATGTTCAGCGAGTCGCCATCACCCGAGATACCGATGTACGTGAGCTCGCCGTTGGCGGCGTTGGCCCCGGTGGTGACCGACGGCATGCGTCCGTGTACGGCATTGAAGCCGTGCGACTGCCGCATGAAATATCCGGTGGTCTTCGAGGAGCAGCCGATGCCACTCATCTTCGCCGCGCGGTGCGGCGGCAGGTCGAGCTCCCAGAAGGCCTGCACGAGCGCGGCGGTCACCGAATCGTGGCCGCAGCCGGCGCAGAGCGTCGACATCCCGCCTTCGTAATCCGCCTTGGTCAGGCCGATGGCATTGCGGCGGTCGCTGGGGTGACGGACGGGCGGCTTGTTGATGGATGTCATACCGACGCCTCCTGCAGGTGCGCCGACATCGCGGTGACAATCGCCCCCGCCGTAAGTGGCTGCCCAGCGTAGTCGATCAGCGGAATCATCGCGTCGCGCGGGAATCCGGTCTCGACGGTCAGCAGCGCGCGGAGCTGCGCATCGCGATTCTGCTCGATGACGAAGACCGTGCGATGCTGGTCAAGAAACTCGCGTACGGCCGGGGCGAACGGGAACGACCGGATGCGCATCACGTCGACGGCCACGCCCTGTGCGGCGAGCCGGTCGACGGCCTCGCGCACCGGTGCGTCGGGGCTGCCGATCATCACGATTCCGATGGTCGCGCCGTCGCGGCGATGCACCACCGGCGCCGGCAGCGCGCGCTCCGCCGTCTCGAACTTACGCTTGATGCGGTCCATCAGGTCCTGATAGGCCGCCGAGTCCTCGGTGTAGTTGCCCCACTGGTCGTGGCCGGAGCCGCGGGTGAAATACGCACCCTTGCCGCCGACGCCGGGCAGCGTGCGGGCCGTCACGCCATCGCCGTCGGTGTCGACGTAGCGGAAGAACTTCTTCACCTGCGCGAGCGCGGCCTCGTCGAGCACCTTGCCGCGATCCGGGACAAACGCGTCATCCCACTGCAGGCGCGGGATCATCCAGTCGTTCATCCCGATGTCGATGTCCGTCGCCACGAAGACCGGCGTCTGGAACCGCTCGGTGATGTCGAAGGCGGCCACCGTGAGTGTGAAGCACTCGGCGGGATCAGCAGGGAAGAGGATGATGTGCTTGGTGTCGCCGTGCGAGGCGTACGCCATCGACAACAGATCGGCCTGCTGCGTGCGGGTCGGTAAGCCGGTCGCTGGGCCGGTTCGTTGCACGTTGAAGAAGACGCCCGGCAGCTCGGCGTAGTACGCGTAGCCGAGGAATTCCTGCATCAGCGACACGCCGGGCCCGGACGTGCAGGTGAAGGCGCGGGCCCCCATCCAACTGGCGCCCAGCACCATACCCGCCGACGCGAGTTCGTCTTCGGCCTGCAGAATGCAGTAGCGATTGCGTCCGGACTCCGGGTCGACGCGGTATTCCTGGCAGAACGCCTTGAACGTCTCCATCAGCGACGTGCTGGGCGTGATCGGATACCAGGCGCCGACCGTCGCACCGGCATACAACGCGCCCAGCGCGCAGGCCGTGTTGCCGTCCATCAGGATGGCGCCACCCGTGCGGTCCATCGGTTCACAATGGAACGGGAGCGGGCACGTGAAGTGCGCACGCGCGTAATCGTACCCCAGTCGAATGGCGCGGTAGTTGCTTTCGAGGAGCGCCTTCTTGCGCCCGTACTTCTCCGTGAGCATCTGCTCGACGACCGTGAGGTCGATCTGCAGCAACGCGGTGAGCGCGCCCGCGTACGCGATGTTGCGCAGGAGCGTCCGGTCGCGGTCGCCGGCGAACGCCTCGCGGCACAGGTCGCCGAGCGGGATGCCGAGCATCGTGACGTCGTCGCGCAGCAGCGAGGGGTCGAGCGGCCACGACGAGTCGAACACCACATAACCGCCGCTGCACACCGACTTGATGTCTTGCGCATACGTGGACGGGTTGAGCGCGACCACGAGATCGATGGCCGGCGGCCGGCCGGTGTATCCGTCGCGGCTGACGCGCACTTCGTACCAGGTAGGAAGTCCCTGAATGTTCGACGGGAAAATGTTCTTGCCCGTGACGGGAATGCCCATACGGAAGATCGCCTGCATCAGCAGGCTATTGGCGCTGGCCGAGCCGGTGCCATTGACTGTCCCCGACTTGAAGGCGAAGTCGTTCACGCGGCTCATCGTCCCTCCGGCGCGTTAAGCGGTGCGCTGCCAGGTGCGGCGCCGGCGTAAGCAAACTGCAGGTCGAAGCGCTGCATGTCCCACGCTGCCGTGGGGCAGCGCTCGGCACACAGGCCGCAGTGCAGGCAGACGTCTTCGTCCTTCACCATCAGTCGCTGGGTTTGCGGCAACGGGCCTGATGCGAATAGTGCTTGGTCCATGTTGAGCGCCGGCGCGGAAAGATGCGAGCGGAGCTCGTCCTCGCTGCCTCGCACCGGCGAAATGGTCAGGCAGCTGGTGGGGCAGATGTCGACGCAGGCATCGCACTCGATGCAGAGTCGGTCGGTGAAGACCGTCTGGATATCGCAGTTCAGGCAACGCTGCACCTCGCGCGCCGCCTGCTCGGGCGTAAAGCCCAGTTCCACTTCCACGCTCACGTCGGTGAAGCGTCGCACCAACTCTTCGTGCTGCATGCGCGCGCGCGGCGACGGATTGTAGTCGTTGCTGTAGCTCCACGACTGCATTCCCAGCTTGGCGCTCGTGAGCGTCATGCCAGGGGCCGGCCGGTGCGAGACGTCGTGGCCGCTGCAATGCAGGTGAATCGAGATCGCGGCCTGATGCCCGTGCGCGACGGCCCAGATGATATTGAGCGGGCCCCACGCGGCGTCACCGCCAAAGAAGACGCCCGCGCGCGTGCTCTGGTGCGTCGCGCGGTCGACGATGGGCATCCCCTGCGCGTCGAAGGCGATGCCCAGATCGCGTTCCAGCCACGGGAGCGCATTGTCCTGGCCGATGGCCAAGATGACGGCGTCGCAGGGAATTGCCGTCGTGCTTACTACGGTGCTGTGCTGGCGGCCGCTGGTATCGGTGGACCAGTGCAACTGCTCGAACTCCATCCCCGTGAGCACGCCGTTGTCGACGATGAAGCGCGTGGGCGCGTGATTCTCGAGAATGGCAACGCCTTCTTCTTCCGCGTCCTCGAGTTCCCACGGCGATGCCTTGAACTGCGCGCGCCCACGGCGCGCGACCACCTTCACGTCGGTGGCGCCCAGGCGCTTGGCGGTGCGGCAACAGTCCATGGCCGTGTTGCCTACGCCGATGATCAGCACGCGCGGTTCAATGGCCTCGATATGGCCGAAGTGGACATTGGCCAGCCAGTCGAGTCCCACGTGGATCGTCGGCGCGTCGTGCCGTCCGGGAATGGCGAGTTCCTTCCCCTTGGGCGCCCCGCTGCCAACGAACACGGCGTCATATCCCTCATCGAGCAGCGCGCGCATGCTGGTGACGGGAGTGCCGTACTTCATCTGGGCGCCCATTCCAATGATGTAGCCACACTCTTCATCGATGACGCGGGCCGGCAACCGGAACGATGGGATGCTGAAGCGCATCAGCCCGCCGGGGTGATGATGCTTTTCGTAAATCGTGACGTCGTAGCCCAGCGGGAGCAGGTCATTCGCCACGGTCAGCGAGGACGGACCGGCTCCGATGAGCGCCACGCGCTTGCCGTTCTTCTCGGCCGGGGCCGTGGGTAGCCGATCGGTGACGTCGCCACGCAGGTCGGCGGCCACGCGCTTCATGCGGCAGATGGCGACCGGTGTTTCGTCGATGCGTCCGCGACGGCAGGCCGGTTCGCAGGGACGATCGCAGGTGCGGCCGAGGATGCCTGGAAAGACGTTGGACTCGCGGTTCAGCAGATACGAGTCGGCGTACCGGCCCTGGCCGATGAGGCGCAGGTACTGGGGCACGTTGGTGTGGGCGGGACACGCCCACTGGCAATCCACAACCTTATGGTAGTAGCGCGGGTCCGTAACGTTCGTGGGCCCCATGTATTCGCCTCGTGGCTATCCCTCAAACTTAGGGTGGGGAACCGCCTTCACAAAGGGCGGCTGGGCAGAGGCGCCACGCGAGCGGCTGGCATTCCCTCGGCATTGACGAACCGACGCCCCGCGACAGCTTTCTCCGTCCCTTCTCACGACGGCCGACGTATGCCTCACGGTCCTTCGCCCGAGACGCGCCACCCGATCCCCGGGTCGGAGCGCGTTGCGTTCCTGAAGCACTTCATCACGCGCCCCAATATCGAAGTGGGCGACTACACGTACTACGACGATCCGGACGGAGGCGCGGCCTTTGAACGGAACGTGCTCTATCACTTCGAGTTCACCGGCGATCGGCTGATCATCGGGAAGTTCTGCTCCATCGCCACGGGCGTGCGCTTCCTGATGAATGGCGGCAATCATCAGGTGGCCACGATGTCGAGCTATCCGTTTTCCATTTTCGGCAACGGGTGGGAGAGCGCCGCGCCGGCGGCGTGGCCCACCAAGGGCGACACGCGCGTGGGCCACGACGTTTGGATCGGCTATGGCGCAACGATCCTGCCCGGCGTGACCATCGGCGATGGCGCGGTGATTGGCAGCCTCAGCGTGGTGACCGGCGACGTGCCGCCCTATGCGATCGTCGGCGGAAACCCTGCGCGGGTGATTCGGTCGCGCTTCGATGACGCCACCATTGCCCGCTTGCTCGCGCTGCAGTGGTGGCACTGGGACATTGAGAAGATCACGCGCAACGTGGCGGCGATTGCCGGTGCGGACGTCGCGGCGTTGGAAGTGGACTGAACTTCTACCCCTAAGAACGAAGAGCGCGAAGGGGCGCGAAGAACAGCGCACTGCACACCACGAAGACACCAAGCGCACAAAGAACATTTTGGGGGAACTGCTCACTGATGAGTAGTTCCCCCAAGACGTTCTTCGTGTCTTTTGTGCCTTTGTGGTAAAGCCGTTGCCCTTCTTCGCGCCTCTTCGCGCCTCTTCGCGCCCTTCGTCCTTCGCGGTAGAAGTTACGGCACCGGCTTGTCGTGCACCGTCGGATACGTAATCCCAAGCTGCTCGAGATAATTCTTGTACTTCTTGGGATCGTAGTAGAACTTCTTCATGTCCTCACGGTACTTCATGAGAATGTCCTTGTTCAGCCAGATGGGCGGCTGATCGTTGGGGCCAATGAGCGGATAGTACTTGATGGTCTTCGTCTGCTCGTTGTTGAAATAGTCCCACGCATCCTTCACGAGCTGTGGCGTCGTCAGGATGTCGAGCACCGTCATGGCCTGCACCTTGGCGCCGGCCACCACGCCCTTGTGCGCAATCGGCGTGGCCATCGCGATGGAGTTGGCCCAATTGTGCCCGGGAAGCCCCGGGATGTTCGCCGGATAGTTGAGCGTGATCGTCGGCATGTTCCAGCTGACGTCGCCAATGTCGTCCGACCCGCCGCCCTGCCGCAGGTTCTCGGGAATCGGACCGCCCAGACGGCCGCCGGTCGTCAACAGTCCGCGCTCCGGCTGCCCGAGCTCGCGCTGAAGTCCCTTGGCCAGCGTCTGGTCTTTCTCGTCCCACGCGGGCATCCCTACCTTCTTGATGTTCGCGTACATATCCTCGGCGACCGGACGCGAGAAATGTCCACTCCAGCCCGACCCGACAATCATCACGGTGTCGAGCTGCACGTCACTCATCATCGCCGCGCCCAACGCCACCCGCTTGCCCATCTCGAAGTTGGCCTTCACGTGCTCGGCGTCGCGTTCACGGAAGTAGAACCAGATGGTCGCCGTACTCGGCACGACGTTCGGCTGGTCGCCACCGTCGGTAATCACGTAATGCGAACGCTGCTGCAACTCGAGATGCTCACGGCGGTATTCCCAGCCGGTCGCCATCAATAGCGCGGCGTCCAGCGCGCTGCGGCCGCGCCACGGCGCGCCGGCGGCGTGGGCGCTCTGCCCCTTGAAGCGGAACTGCGCCGAAATGAGCGCCGTGTTGCCGCTCTGCCCCCACGACACGCCAAGGTCCTGCCCCACGTGCGTGAACAGCGTGATGTCGACGTCCTTGAAGACGCCAGCGCGCACCAGGAACGCCTTGCCCGCCATCTGCTCTTCCGCGACACCCGGCCACAGCACCAGCGTGCCCGGCATCTTCTTCGCTTCCATGATTTCCTTCACGGCAAGCGCGGCGGCGATGTTCAGCGGGACGCCGGAGTTGTGTCCCTCGCCGTGGCTCGGCGCGCCCTGCAGGTACTGATCGCGGAAGCCGACGCCGGGCTTCGTGTTGGTCTGCGGAATGCCGTCGATGTCACTGCCGAGCGAGATCACGGGTTTGCCGCTTCCCCACTTGGCGACCCAGGCGGTGGGCATGCCGGCCACGCCGCGTTCGACCTTGAAGCCGTTCTGCTCGAGAATTCCGGTCAGATACTTGGACGTCTCGAACTCCTGCATGCCGAGTTCGCCGAACGAAAAGACCTGATCCACCATCTCCTGCACCAGCTTGGCCTTGGCGTCGATCTTCTTGGCCACCTCCGCCTTCATCGCCTCCAACTCGGGCGAGGCAGGGTACACATACTTGATGGAGTCGGCCGCGTTGCCGCCACCGCGCTGGGCGGTGAGCGAGCAGGGGACGACGAGCGTGAGGCCGGCAAGCGCCAGCGAGCGGAACAGCGAACGGGACATGGAGGTCCTCCGGTGGGGTCTGCGACTGGCTGGGTAACGCACCAACCCCACGGTGGGTTGGAGAGCGGCGGGAGGCCGAGTGACTGGCGATATTATGAAGACAACCCACGGCCGGCGTAATGTCCGGCGCCCCCCGGAGTTTCCGTTCTCGGATTTCACGACGGCCGAACGGCTGCCAACCGGTACGAGTCGCGCATGCCCATGGTGCAGGTGACCATCACGTATCTCGAGATGGAGCATCCAGCGTCGCTCCGCGCCAAGCGGGCCGATCGCGACGATGTCACCTTCGAGCGCATTGACCCGCCGGATCCGCGGGTCGCCGAACGATTCTACGCAGATGTGGGGAATGCGTACTACTGGATTGATCGCGCCGAATGGACCACCGCGCAGTGGCGCGACGACATCGCGCAGCCGGGCGTGGAACTGTGGGTGCTGCGCGTCGATGGCGATGAAGCGGGGTACTTTCATCTGACGCAGCCGAGTCCGCGTACGAAGGAAATCCTGTACCTTGGGTTGCTTCCCGGCTTCGAAGGCGAAGGACTGGGCGGCCACCTGCTGACCGGTGCGATTGAACGCGCGTGGGAGGCCGGCGCCGACCGGGTGCTTGTCAACACCTGCACCCTCGACCACCCGGCTGCCCTCGCCAACTACGTGGCTCGCGGCTTTGAGATTGTGCGTACGCGCACCGAGTGGCGCGACCTTCCGGAGGGATGACCGTCCATGTCCGTGGCATTCAAGAAGGAAGACGGCAACTGGGGGGATCCGGCCGTCCGGTTCGTGCTCCCGGCGCGCGACGACCCCGAGTATGACGCGGCGGCGGCCGCCGCCCTGCTGGAAGCGGCGCGCACCGGAGATACCGGAAGCGCCGAGATGGCGACGGGCTACTACTGGGGCGAGCCCGTGCTGCGTCCGCACGTGGAGCGCATCCTCGAACGTGCGCGCCGCGAAGGCGACGACCGTCTCGAACAGCTGGCCGAACGGTATTTGCGCTGACCGCAGAATGCCCGCGGCGCCGCGCACAGCCCGCGATGTCGCCGGACATCCGGCCTCCCCGCCCTGAGTGCACTAATGGAAACCGAACCCATCACCACCATCGCGCATGTCATTCAGTTGTCGGTGGCGCCTGTCTTCCTGCTGACAGGCATCGCCGGGCTGCTCAACGTGCTGACGGGGCGCCTTGGACGGATCATTGACCGCGCGCGGTCGTTGGAACGCGCGATGGCGGCGGGCGATGGCGAGCCCAAGGCGGCGGAACATGTGCGGTTGCGCACCCTCGCCGTCCGCGCGCGGTGGATCAACATCGCCATCAGCCTGTGCGTGCTCTCGGCCATCCTCATCGCGCTCGTGGTCGTCACGCTCTTTGCCAGCGCCTTCTGGGGATCCGACTACCGCGGCGGCGTGGCGGGGCTGTTCATCGCGGCAATGCTTGCCCTCATTGGCGGGCTCGTCTTCTTCATGCGCGAGATCTACCTCGCCACCTCGAGTCTGCGCATCGGCGTGCACTAAGCGCATGCACTAAGCGCGCGCATTAGGTGCGCGCGCCACGTCGTCGCGTGGAGCGATTACGCGCGGTCCACCGCGATCACTGCGTTCAGCAGCACATCCGCGCCGTGCGCCACGTCCTCGGCGCGCGTGAACTCCTTGGGTGAATGGCTGATGCCGCCCACGCTCGGCACAAAGATCATCCCCATCGGCGCAATGCGCGCCACTTCCTGCGCGTCGTGCCCCGCGCCGCTCGGCATCCGCTGGTGGGAGAGACCCAGCGCGTCGGCGCTCGACTGAATGGCGTCCATCAGCGCCGGATGCGCCAGCGCGGGCTCGGACTCGACGAGCCGCTTGAACTGAAAAGAGGTGCGCGTCGCAGCGCCGATCTCGCGCGCCAGTCGCTCAAAGGCGCCGGTGAAGCGGTCGATCGTCGCGTGCTCGAGGTCACGCAGGTCGACGGTGAGCACCACCTGCGCCGGAATCACGTTGGTGGTGTTTGGCGTGACCGTGAGCCGCCCCACGGTGGCCACCTGCCGACCGGGCTCGCCGCGCACCGCGTCGTTCACTGCCACCGTGAACTTGGCTGCGGCGAGCATCGCATCCTGCCGTTGATCCATCGGCGTGGCCCCGGCGTGATTGGCGAAGCCGGTGATGGTGACTTCGAGCCAGCGCAGGCCGACGATGCCCTGCACGATGCCGATCTGACGCCCCGCCTTTTCCAGCAGGCCGCCCTGCTCGATGTGCAGTTCCAGGTAACAGGCGATGTCGCCCTTGCGGCGCACGGCGCTTGCGATCTCGGCAAAGTTTCCGCCGACGATGCCGACGCCCTCGCGAACTGTCTTGCCGGAGCGCGCCACTTTGTCCCAGTCGGCATCGGTCATGGCGCCAATGAAAATCTTGCTGCCAATCGTGCCGCCTTCCTCATTCTGCCAGACGACAACATCCAGGGGATGCCGCAGCCGCACACCGCGTTCCCGCAGCGTGCGTGCTACTTCAATGGCGGCAAACGATCCGAGCGGGCCGTCGAAGTTGCCGCCGTCGGTGACGGAATCGACGTGCGAGCCGATGAGGATGGGTTTCAACGACGGATCTGTCCCCTCGACGCGCGCAAAGATATTGCCCGCCGCATCGAGTCGCGGCGAAAAACCGGATTCTCGGAACAGCCCGAGCGTGAAGGCGCGTCCTTCAAGGTCTGCGGCGGAGTACGCCACGCGGTTGATCCCGCCGGGCGTGCGGCCAATGCGGTCGAACGCGGTGAGCCACCCGTTCAACCGCGCGCCGTTGACCCGCACCGCATCGGCGCGATGCGTACCCGCACCGGGGAACCAGCCAGCGAACGCTGGCGCGCCCGCCAAGGGAAGCGCGGCCAAGGCGGCGGAGTGGGAAAGGAAATCGCGGCGGCGCATAAGGGGGGCCTCGTGGGAGAGACGGACGCCGGAAGGTAGGTGCTTCGGGCGAGCGGCGCGACCCGTCTTGTCGTGCCATCTACGTGTCGTGCGCGACCCACGAGCCCCTCCGACCCTGCTACCTTTCAGATGGGCGTTCTGCGCCTGCTCCCCAACCAGACCTGTCGTGGCCTTTGCCTCACTGAAACTGCACGCCTCGCTCCAGCGCGGCCTCAAGGACCTGGGCTTCACCCGCCCAACGCCCATTCAGATGGACGCCATTCCGCCGGCGCTCGAAGGGCGTGACCTGCTGGCCTGCGCGCAGACGGGGAGCGGCAAGACGCTCGCCTTCCTGCTGCCGATCCTCAACCATCTGATGGACCAGAAGCGCGGCGTCACGCGCGCGCTCGTCCTCACGCCAACGCGCGAACTGGCGGCGCAGATTGTCGAGGACATGAACGAAGTGTCCACGCACACGCCGCTCACGGCGGCTGCAGTGTACGGTGGCGTGGGCATGGGACCGCAGGAACACGCCTTCCGCACGGGCGTCGACGTTCTGGTCGCCTGCCCGGGACGCCTGCTCGATCACTTCCGGCAGCCGTATGCCAAGCTCGAGCACCTGGAGTATCTGGTGCTCGACGAAGCGGACCGGATGCTCGATATGGGTTTCCTCCCCGACATCAAGCGCGTGCTGCGGCATCTGCCGCCGCGCAAGCAGACGCTGTTCTTCAGCGCCACGATGCCGACGCCGATTGCCGCGTTGGCGCACGAGCTGCTGAAGTCGCCCGCGACCATCAATCTGGAACGCAAGGCAGCGCCCGCGCAGGGCATCACGCAGGCGGTGTATCCGGTGCCGCAGGAACTGAAGGGCGAGTTGCTCCTCGCTCTGCTCTCGCGCGGCGATATGAAGGAGGCGCTGGTTTTCACGCGCACCAAGCACCGCGCCAACCGGCTGGCCGAGTTTCTCTCCAAGCGGGGCATCAGCACTGAGCGCATTCACGGCAACCGCTCGCAGCAGCAGCGCACCAAGGCGCTCGAGGGGTTCAAGGACGGCACGTACCGTGTGCTCGTCGCCACCGATATCGCCGCCCGCGGCATCGACGTCACTGCGCTGGGGCATGTGGTGAACTTCGACGTGCCCAACGTCCCCGAGGACTACATCCACCGCGTGGGGCGCACGGCGCGTGCCGAACTGACGGGCGAGGCGTACACGTTCGTGTCGGCGGATGAAGAGGCCGAGCTGCGCGCCATCGAGAAGGCGATCAGCCGTCGGTTGCAGCGCGTGACGCTCCCCGACTTCGATTATCACGCCAAGGCGGCGGCCAAGTTGGAGATCCCGCTGGCCGAACGTATTGCGGCGATTCGCGCCAAGAAGGCCGAAGATCGCGCGCGCGCCGCGGCCAAGCTGGCGCGTCGTGACGGCACGCAGGCAGGGCAGGGGGCACGGTCGGCGCCATCGGCGCGTTCCGCACCGCGCGGCGGCGCCTCGCACGCTGGCGGGGCGCGACCCGCATCGTCCGGAACGGCCGCGCGTCGCGGGGAGGACTCGCCGTACGCGTCGCCGGGGCAGGTCGATCCGCGGTCGCGCAGCGGCCCGCGGCGTCGCCGCGGGGGCGGGGGCAACGGACCGCGTCGTGGGCCACACGCTTGATCTGCTGAAACTCCCCGCCGGGTGGCGGACGCGATTCGCGCCTGCCCCCACGGGGTTTCTGCATCTCGGGCACGTCGTCAACGCCATCTATGTCTGGGGGATGGCGCGGGCGCACGATGGCCGCGTGGTGCTGCGCGTCGAGGACCACGACCAATCGCGCTGCCGCCCGGAGTATGAGCGCGCGCTGCTCGACGATCTAGACTGGCTGGGGTTTGCGCCCGACGAAGGACCGACCGACGAGTATCGGGCCGGGGCGAACGCGCTGCGGCAGAGTGATAACGGGTGGCGCTACGCCGCAGCCATCACTGCGCTCGAGCTGCGCGGCCTCGTCTACACTTGTCAGTGTTCGCGTGGCGACATTGCCCGCGTCGTGGGCGACCGTCCCAATGAAGAGATGCGCTACCCCGGGACCTGTCGCGCGGCCGCGCTCGCGCCTGATGCGTCGCTGCAGCGGCGCGTGCGACTCGGGGACGATCCCGAACGGTTCTTTGACCTCCTGCGCGGTCCGCAGGAGCAGCATCCCGCCGCGCAGTGCGGCGATCTGCTGGTGCGTGACCGCTTGGGGCAGTGGACCTATCAGTTTGCCGTGACCGTTGATGACCTCGACCAGCGCATCGATCTCGTCATCCGCGGCGAGGACCTGCTGGCGTCAACCGGTCGACAGCGCGCGCTGGCGCGGCTCCTCGGGCGCCGGCGTCCGCTGCACGTGATGCATCATCCGTTGGTGCGCCACGCCGACGGCGCCAAGCTCAGCAAATCGGCAGGCGACACGGGCGTGCGTGAACTGCGCGCGCAGGGTGATACCGCGGAGGCGGTGATCGGCCGCGCCGCGCACGCGGTGGGCTTGCAGCCCACGCCTGCGCCATGCGCAGCCGCCGACGTGGCGCGGTTCTTCGCCTGACGCATCCGGCCTGCTTGCCGCCACCGGACGGCGAGTGCAGTTTGCGCATGTGAAATACCAGTTTCTGCTCCTACTGAGCGTGCTGCCGTTGACGTCGCCCGTGCACGCGCAGGCGGTGGCCGACGCCCCCCTGAAGGCGGTGCGCATCGCGCCTGGCGCGCGCCCCCCGGTCATTGACGGTCGTCTTGACGACGCCGTCTGGCGCACGGCACCAGCAGTCGACGACCTGCGGCAGCGGGAGCCCACGGAAGGGGCCGCCGCCACCGAGCGGACGGAGGTTCGCGTCCTCTTTGATGGTGCCACGCTCTACGTTGGCGTTCACGCGTTCGACCGGGAGCCTTCGCGAATCGTCGCCCGCATTCTCGAGCGCGACCGTGTGATGGAAACGGACTTCGATGGCGCGCCGAAGTTCGGTGGCGACGACGCGATTGCCATTCTGCTGGATGGTTTTCACGACCACCGAAACGCCGTGGTGCTGGCCACCAATGCCAACGGCGCAGAGTTCGATGCGCTGCTCACCGACGAAGGGCGCGAGTTCAACATCGACTGGCGCGGCATCTGGCACGTGTCCTCCAAGCGCACCGCAGATGGATGGTCGGCCGAGTTCGCCGTCCCTTTCCGGTCGCTGCGATATCGTCCCACGGGCGACGTCTGGGGCCTGAACGTCTTTCGCATTATTCGTCGCAAGAACGAACAGGTGCTCTGGCGCGGGTGGACGCGCAGCGGCGGCGGTTTCAGTCGCGTCAGCTTGGCAGGGCATCTGCAGGGACTCGAGGGGCTGCCGCACCCGGGCCGCAGCATCGAACTGCGGCCCTACGTGCTGGCCGGCGCCGATCGAGAACGCGACGAGGACACGGATCGCATCACCAGCACGCCGCGCCGCGGCGTCGGCGGCGAGTTGAAAGCGCAGTTGACGCCCGGCCTGGTGCTCGACGCCACCGTCAATACCGACTTCGCGCAGGTGGAAGCGGACAACGAGCAGGTGAACCTGACGCGGTTCTCGCTCTTCTTTCCCGAGAAGCGCGAGTTTTTCCTCGAGAACGCCGGCATCTTTGAGTTCGGCGCACGCGACATCTTCGGGCCGCCGCCCTTCCTGATGTTCTTCTCCCGGCAGATTGGCATCGCCGAGGACGGACCGGTTCCCGTGCTTGGCGGCGCGCGAGTCACCGGGCGTGTGGGGCGGCAGACGGTGGGCTTCCTGTCGATGGCGGCCGATACCGCGTTCGATCAGCCGCGCACCGCGTTCAACGTGATGCGCGTGAAGCGCGACATCGGCGGCAACAACTACCTCGGGGCGATGGTCACCGATCGACGCAGCGCGCACGACGCCAATACGGCCGCCGGCGTGGACTTCAACGCGTGGCCCACGCAGGTGCTCAACGTGCAGGGGTTTGCGGCGCGCACCGCCACACGCGGAGTAGGCGGTGACGGCGGTGCCGCGCGGCTGGCCGTGAATATGCAGACGGGTCGCTACGGCATCTCGCTGCAGCACCTGCGCATCGGCGACGAAACCGACGCCCAGCTCGGGTTCATCACCCGCACCGACATTCAGCAGACCGGCGGGATCGCCCGATGGACGATGCGGCCCAATGTGCTGGGGGTGCGAATCGTCAATCTGATGAACTTCAGCGACTACATCGCGCGAACCGATGGGGCGCTGCAGGACTGGCGCTTTGGCAATGCGCTGGACGTCAACTTCAACAGTGGAGCCAGCGTCACAGCGTATCGACGGATCGGCCGGACGCGCCTCGACGAGTCGTTCGATCTGGCCGATTCGGTCTTCGTCCCCGTGGGCCCGTACGATGCATCGGTCACCGGGTTCTTCCTCTCCAGCAATCCCGCGCGCCCGGTGACGTTCAATGCCAACGGCGAATCCGAGTCGACGTACGGCGGGCACCTCGGGCGTCTCTCCACGACCGCGGCGGCGCGGCTCGGCACGCACGTGGCTGCGAGCGTTGAAGCGGGACGCAACTGGGTGAACCTCCCCAACGGCGCGTTCCGCGCCGACCTCGTGGCCACGCGCATCAGCGTGGCCTTCTCCACGAGGCTCTTCCTGAACTCGCTCGTGCAGTACAACGCGCTCGACCGGCGCGTCGCGAGCAACGTGCGCTTCCAGTACATCTTCCGGCCGGGAAGCGATCTGTACCTGGTGCTCAACGAGGAGCGGGGGTCGTTGGCGTCGCTCTCCACGCTGCAGGCGCGTGGCGCGCGCTTCAAGCTGACCTACCTGCGGCGATTCTAGTCGCCGCCGCGCGGAGGCGTGTAAGTTAGGGGCGCCACCTTCCGGGGTTCCCGATGCGCCGTCTCGCCCTGTCCGCCGCCGCGCTCGTTGTAGCGGTCGCCGCCTGCTCGCCCTCCGCTCCCGCCCCGCGTGCGACACCGGCGCCCGCCGCCGTTGTCTATCCGGGCGCCGACTGGGAGCGCGTCAGCGATCCTGCCGCCATTGGCTGGTCGCGCGCGGCGCTCGACAGCGTGCGTGCCACCCTCGCGACGATGTCGACGACGGCGATGCTCGTCACCGAGCACGGCCGCGTGGTCTTTGAGTACGGCGACCTGACCAAACAGAGTTACCTCGCCTCGGTGCGCAAGAGCGTGCTCTCCATGCTCTACGGCATCGAGCTCGCCCGAGGGCGCGTCGACACCGCCAAGACGCTGGCGCAACTGGGCATCGATGACATCGGCGGACTGCTGCCATCGGAAAAGGAAGCCACCGTGCAGGACCTGCTCGCCGCGCGCTCCGGCGTGTACCACCCGGCGTCGAATGCGGGCGACAACCTGGCCGATGCGCCACCGCGCGGCTCGCAGAAACACGGCACGTATCAGCTTTACAGCAACTGGGACTTCAACGCCGTCGGCGCCATTTTCGAGCAGCAGACGGGGCGCAACATCTACGACGCCGTCGAGGCGGAGATCGCACGTCCCATTGGAATGCAGGACTGGCGCCGCGACCTGCAGCTGAAGTCGGGTGACACCACGGCGTCCAAGTATCGGGCGTACCATATGTACTTCTCCACGCGCGATATGGCGCGCATCGGCTACCTGATGCTGCGCGACGGCGCGTGGAACGGGAAACAGATCGTTCCGCTTGACTGGGTGCGCAAGAGCACGAGCGCTATCACGCCGGTGGGGCAGATGCACCCCGCGTCCGCACGCCGCGGACGCTTCGGCTACGGCTACCTGTGGTGGCCGTTCGACGGCGACTGGAATACGGGGCCCTACGAAGGCGCGTACTCAGGCATCGGCGCCGTAGGGCAGTACATCACGGTCATTCCAAAGCTCGATATCGTCGTGGCCCACAAAACCGAACCGCGCGCCGGTCGGCCAGGGGTGCAGCATCCGCAGTTCTGGGCGCTGCTCGACCGCGTGATTGCCGCGCGCACCGGCGTGCTTCCCCAGCCCAAGCAGACCTCCACTCCGCCCTACAGCGTCATCGTGCGTAACGGCACGGTGCTCGACGGCACGGGGGCAGCAGGCGTGCGCGCCGATGTGGCGCTCCTCGGCGGACGTGTGATGCGCGTGTCTCCTACGCCGCTCAATCCCGCCGACGCGGAGCAGGTGATCGACGCCACGGGAATGATCGTCGCGCCGGGATTCATCGACCTGCACACGCACCTCGAGCCGCTGCTGCAGCTCCCGGGTTCGGAGAGC
>JARIEY010000141.1 GCA_031127085.1 Gemmatimonadota bacterium
ACGGGGTGCGCCGCGCGCTCGCCATGCCATCGGCCGCGGTGGCGCCGGCCGTGGCCCCGGCGCTCGTGGTCGCGCTGGCGCGCACGCGCGCCTGGCTCGAGCTGCGATGGGGGGCGCCGCGCGACGGCTGGCGCGTGCTGAGCCAGCTCCCTGCCACGGACAGTTCGTCGCAACTCTGGATTGAATATGCCGATGAGGCCGAGCCTGCCGGGGGAACGCTCGCCGCGCGCGATGCACTCGTGGCGGCCTTTCTCGTGACGCACGACGCGTCGCTCGCGCTTCGCGCGGCGGGAGTGGCGCTGGCGGGAGGCGACGCGGCCGGTGCGCTGCAGCTGGTGACGGCGGCCGAGCCGTCGCTCGATAGCGTGCGCGTGGTGGCTGAGGCCTTGCCGTTGCGCGTACGCACTCTCGCCGAACTTGGCCGACCGAGCGAGGCTGAGGCGCTCATCTCCGGGTACGGCGCGCGCGTGGGCGAGGCGTCGCGTCGCCTCTTTGCCCGCTCACTGGCGTGGGGCTGGATTCGCGCCGGTGACATCCCGCGCGCTCGGCGCGCCGCGGCGCAGGGCGGCGGCGAGGACGAGGATGTGGTGTCGGGCTGGCTTGCGCTCTTCGATGGCGACCTCGAAGGCGCGCGGCGCGGACTGCGCACCGCCGAGGAAAAGACGCCGGATATCGTGACCGCGCTGGCTTTCATTTCGCGGGCCAAGCGCGCGAGCGCGCCGTCGATCGGGGCCGCGTTTCTGGCGCTGGCGCGCGGCGATTCGTCGTTCGCGGCGCGTGCCTTTGAGCAGGCGGCCGATTCCATCCCCGAGGCGGCGCCGTTTCTGCTTGGACTGGCGGCGCGCGTCGCGATGGCGCGTCGCGATGAGGCACGGGCGCTCACGCTGTGGGCGCGCCTGGTCGAGCAGTACGCGCAGTCGCCCGAAGCCCCCGAGGCGGCGCTGGAGTGGGCCCGCGCGCTGCAGCGGCGCGGCGACCGGGCCGGTGCGACGGCGCGCTATGAACACGTCATCCTGACCTGGCCAGACAGCGCGCTCGTGCCGCAGGCCCGTGACGCCCTCGATCGCTTGCGGCTTGCGCCGTGACGATGCGGGCGGCGGCGTATGGGCCGTGATGACACGGGTTATTTTACAGAGGGCACTGACACGGGGCCTGGCCGCTGCCATGGGCGTGCGGTCACTTCCGATCGAGGGTTGATGCCGAGAACGCTGCGCCTCCTTGCCATCTCGCTCGTCCTGCTCGCGTCGCGCGCGCAGGCGCAGCACCTGCTCGTCCCCATGGACGACGCGCAGGCGAATCATCTCAAGGCGTATGGCGTCACCTTCAATGCCCTCACCGAGGGCGTGCGCGCCGAGTGGCTGATCAACTATCGTGGCGGCGCGTTCCTGCTGCCCGACGTGCCGTTCGTCCGCCGACGGGCGTCGCTCGACGGCGTCACCTTTGAGCCGGTGAGCGACGCCGCCGTCAATGCACTGCGCGCCGAAATCGCCGGCGGCAACGCCGACGCGGTGCCGCTGGAGAAGGCACCGCGCATCGCCGTGTACTCGCCGCCCAACTCGCCGCCGTGGGACGACGCCGTGACGCTCGCGCTCCGCTACGCCGGCATTCCGTACACGCGTGTCTGGGACGATGAGGTGCTCACGCAGGAGCTCGCGCAGTACGACTGGATCCATCTCTTCCACGAAGACTTCACCGGCCAGCTCAACAAGCTGTATCTGAGCTACCGCGACGCGCCGTGGTTCATTGACCAACGCGAGCGCGACCTCACGACCGCGCGCAAGCACGGCTACGCGTCGATCCCGGCGCTCAAGAAGGTGGTCTCGGCCAAGCTGCGGGCCTTTGTGGACCGGGGCGGCTTCCTGTTCGCGATGTGCGGTGCGACCGAGACGCTGGAACTCGCGCTCGCCTCGCAGGGCGTGGATATCGCGTCGCCCTACTCCGATGGGACGCCGATGGATCCCGACGCCGACCATCGGATGGACTGGCCCAATGCGATGGCGGTCTCTCGCGCGCACCTGGAAATGTCGGCCGGGGTCAACGCGATGAGCGACATCGACGGCCACCAGGTGAACGTGCCGGCACGCCGTCAGCCGCTGGGCAACTTCCAGCTCTTCGCCTTCTCGGCCAAGCTCGACCCGGTGGCGACGATGCTGGTGCAAAATCACCGTAGTGTCATTCCAGACTACTACGGCGTTACCACGTCGTTCATGCGCGGCGCGCTGCGTCCATCGGTCACCGTCCTCGCGTACGAGGACGGCGCTCCCTGGGTGAAGTACATCCACGGCGATCTCGGCAAGGGCGCGTGGACGTATCTGGGAGGGCACGACCCCGAGGATCCTCAGCACAACATCGGGGCGCCGCCCACCGACCTCGCGCTGCACCCCGGCTCGCCTGGCTACCGGCTGATCCTGAACAACGTGCTGTTCCCGGCGGCCAAGAAGAAGCCGCACAAGACATGAACATCAGGGGAAGGGGATGGGAGCAGAGTGTGGGAAGGGGAAGGGAAAGGGGTAACACGTGACGGCGGGGGAGCCGCGCCTTGGCGCACGTGCCGCCAACGCCATTCGCTCGGCCATCCATATGGCCGGCGGGCGCGAAGTATGCTTCGTGGGTACCATGGACGGTGCAGGCATTCTGCAGGCGGCGCGCGCGGTCGCCCGCGGTGACTCGCGCAGCGTGCTGGCCCTCCCGGGCTTCGCGCGACGCGGCGAAGTGCTGGTGCACAACCATCCGTCGGGTGTGCTCGACCCATCGGACGCGGACCTCGACGTCGCCGCGCGGCTGCACGATGACGGTATTGGCTTCGCCATCGTGGACAACGACGCCACCAGACTGTACGTCGTGGTCGAAGTGCCGCGCGCGGAGGCCGAGCATCCGCTCGATCCCGATGCGGTCGCCGATCTGCTCGACGCGCACGGGCCCGTTGCGGCGCAACTTGGCCGGTTCGAGGACCGACCGGCCCAACGCGAGATGTCGTCCACCATCGCGGCGCTCTATACCAAAGGCGGCATAGGGCTGCTCGAAGCGGGGACGGGTGTCGGCAAGTCGCTCGCTTATCTGGTGCCGGCGCTGCGGTGGGCGGCCGCGAACGGGGAACGCACCGTGGTGAGCACCAACACCATCACGCTGCAGGAACAGCTGGTCGGCAAGGATCTCCCCATTCTTGCACGGGCGCTCACCGACCAGAAGGTGCGTTTCGCGCTGCTCAAGGGGTGGCACAATTACCTGTGCCTGCAGCGGCTGGAGACGGCGCGCGCCGAGGGGACGTCGCTGTTCGAGGATTCGCTTGCCGGCGAGCTCGACACGATCTCGTCGTGGGCGGCGACGACCACCGATGGCTCGCTCGCCGATCTGGCCATCACGCCGCGCGGGGAGCTGTGGGACGAAGTGGCCGCCGAGGGCGATCTCTGCACGCGGATGCGGTGCCCGTATTTCGACAAGTGCTTCGTCTTCGCGGCGCGCCGGGCGGCGGCGGAGGCCGACGTCGTGGTGGTGAACCACCATCTCCTGATGGCCGACATCGCGGTGCGCCGTGCGAGCGGCAACTGGAGCGAGGCCGCGGTCCTGCCGCCGTTCACGCGCCTCGTGGTGGACGAGGGTCACCATCTGGAGGACGCGGCCGCCGCGCACCTTGGGCACACCGTGTCGCGTCGCGGCCTGCAGCGGCTCTTCGCGCGCCTCGAGCGCAAGGGGAAGGGGCTGCTCCCCGCGCTGGAGCGCAAGCTGTCGCAGGCCACCGACCTGCTGAGCGTTGCCTCGCTGGATCTCGTGCGCGTGCGTCTGGTGGACGGCACACGCGCGGCGCGCGACAAGTCGCAGGCGGTCTGCGACTTGCTCGACGACTGGCTGACCCGCCGCGACGAGCCGCAGGTGCGCCTCACCGACGCCTTCGACGATGACCCCATCTGGCACCACGGGCTGGGCGCGGCGCTCGACGACCTGCTGCGCGAGATCGCGCTGCTCGATGACGGCCTGCGCACCGTGGGAAGCCGATTGGAGACGGAGCCGACGCGCGCGGAGGAACTGGCGCCGCTGCTCGGCGAGATTCGCGGTGTCTCACGCCGCCTGCAGCACGCGGCCGACGCGTTGCGCGGGGCACTGCGCAGCGGGCGCGACGCCAATCAGCTGGTGCGATGGCTGGAGCGCCGGCCCGGCGACGGCAACGTTGGGGCCGCGTCGGTGCCGCTCGACCTGGCGCCGATTCTGCGGGAAGACCTGTTTGTGCGTCTCGAGACAGCGGTCGTCACCAGCGCCACCCTCGCGACGAGTGATGGCTTTGCCTTCATCTCGCGCCGACTCGGACTCGACGACGAGCGCACCGAGCCCGTGACGCGGCAGTTCGCCTCGCCGTTCGATTATCCCTCGCAGGCGATGCTGGTGGTGCCGAGCGATTTCGTGGCGCCCAATGCCGATGCGCGGACGCACTTCGGTCAGGTGATGTCGGCCGCGCACGACCTCATTGAGGTGTCGGATGGCGGGGTCTTTCTGCTCTTCACGAGTCATCGTGACGTGCGCGAGGCGGCGTCGACCCTGCGCGCGCTCGACGTCGAAGCCCGATGGCCGCTCCTCGTGCACGGCGAGGCGCCGCGCGACCAACTGTTGCGGCGGTTCCGGGAGCACGGCAACGCCGTGCTCGTGGGCACGTCGTCGTTCTGGGAGGGCGTGGATGTGCCGGGGCGCGCGCTGCACGGCCTGCTGCTCTCTCGCATCCCGTTTCGCGTCCCCTCGGAGCCCGTGACGGCGGCACAGTGTGAGGCGATTGAGAAGGCCGGCGGCGACAGCTTTATGGAGTACATGATTCCTCACGCAGCGCTGCGACTGAAGCAGGGCTTCGGTCGGCTGATTCGCGGCGCGTCCGACCGCGGGGCGGTGGTGCTCTGCGACCCGCGCGTGCTGCGCAAGAACTACGGCGCGCGGCTGCTCGATGCGCTGCCGCCGGCCCGCCGGGTCGTCGCCCCATGGGCGGCGGCGCGCGAGTCGCTGCGCGACTTCTACGCGAATGCACCTTTTTTCACATAGTCGGGTAGATTGGTCGACATGCACAGGCCAGGAAAGATCGTTTGCGTGGGGCGGAACTACCGCGAACACGCCAAGGAACTCGGCAACGAGGTGCCTGCGGCGCCGTTGCTGTTCCTGAAGCCGCCGTCCGCCGTCATCGCGACGGGGGCGGCCGTGGTAATGCCGGCCGTCTCGCAACGCGTGGACTTCGAAGGCGAGGTGGGGATCGTCATCGGCGCGCCACTGCGCCTTGCGACCCCCGCGCAGTGCGCGGCCGGCATCCGCGGCGTGGTGGCGCTCAACGATGTCACGGCGCGCGACCTGCAGAAGAGCGACGGCCAGTGGACCCGCGGCAAGGGCTTCGACACGTTCTGTCCCATTGGACCGGAGTGGGCGGGCGTGCCGGCACTCGACGCGATCACCGTCGTGACGCGCGTGAACGGTGAGGAGAAGCAGCGCGGGAGCACGGCCGATCTCGTCTTCCCGATCCCCGATCTGCTCTCGTACATCTCGCAGATCATGACGCTCGAGCCCGGCGATGTGGTGGCGACAGGCACGCCGGCTGGCGTGGGCCCGCTGCAGTCAGGCGACGTGGTGGAGGTCGAACTCATCGGCTACAGCACCGTCCGCAACCCGGTGGAAGCCGAGGCGTGAGGACGAGGGCACCGCGCGGCACGTCGGCGCTCGCCGCTTCGGTCATCCTGCACGTGGTGATTGGCGCGGCGTTGCTTCGCGTGTTGACGACGCCCAATGCCCTCAACGCGATCTTCAGCCGGTGGGGCAAGCCCGCGCCGGTGGAGCGCATCGGTTTTCTGGCGCTCCCTCGCACCGCAGCGCCTTCGGTGGCCGCGCGAGCCGGTGGTGACGGGCGGCCGGAACGCGACACACCGTCCGACCGCCCTGCGCCACCGGTTGTTTCGCCGCTGGCGACTCCCAACAGCCTTCCTGCAGTGGAACGAGCAGCGCCCGCCACGTCCGACGGCGGCAGCGGGGAAGTGGTGGGCGAGGGTGGGCCCATTCGCGGCATCCGTCCCAGCTACAACGATCCGCGGCTCTGGCTGCCGTCGGGCCCGGTGGTCACCGCTCCCGTGCGCGCGCGCACCCGGGCCGACTCGTTGCACGATCTGCTGGCGGACAAGATCCGTTTCTACAATGACTCGCTGGCGGTGGCCAACGGCGATCAGCGCGCCCCGGGCGATTGGACCTTCACCGACAAGAAGGGACGAAAGTACGGCATCGACCAGCAGTTTATCCGACTGGGCAAGTTCTCCATTCCCACGGCACTGCTGGGCATGCTGCCGCTGAACGCGCAGGCCAATCCCATTCAGCTCGAACGCCAGCGCGCCATGACGCAGATGACGCGTGAGATTCAGGAGCAGGCCGCGCGCGCCTCACGCGACGACGCGTTCAAGGCGGCGGTGCGTGCGCTGCGCGAACGGAAGGATCGCGAGCGGCGTGAGGCGCAGGCGAAGGCCGAGACGCCGCCGGCTGTCATACCGGCTCCCGCGAAACCGTAGGGCAGGGTCACGCGTCGGCGCGGCGCTCCGCGCTCGCTAAATGCCCGCTGCGCGCGTACTAAATGCTCGCTGCGCGCGTACTAAATGCTCGCTGCGCGCGTGCTACGCGCTCTCTGGGATGACGGGCGGCCGGATCACGCCGGCCAGCACCCCGAGTACCGCAAAGTCGTCCTGCGGTCCCACTTCGGTGGGCGCCGTTCCGTCACCCGTGGTGAGCACGACGGCCTGGCCGCGGCGGAGGAGCGATCGCACTGCGGCCATCGCGCCGAGGCGCACCACGACCGCCTCGCCGTCGCGCGAGCGCGCCACGGGATGCACCAGCGCGTAGTCGCCGGCGTGGACGCCGAGCGGCCGCGCCTCGTCGCCGGGTATGGCCACCAGAAAGCACTCGACGCTTGGCAGGAGTGACCGGTCGAGCGCGAGATGAGCCGTTGTGACGAGCGCCGTCTGGCCGGCGACCGGGGACAATACCGGCACCGGCGTGACGCCCGCCGGCCCGGTGTGTCCGAGCAGCTTGACGCCGCGCGAGCGGCCCGGCGCACGTTCGATGTAGCCCTTGGCCTCGAGCGACCCGAGCAAGTCGGTGACGCTCTTGGTCGAGGCGATTTTGCACTGCCGCCCGATATCGCGCACGCTTGGCTGAAACGTGTGCTCAGCGAGGTGATCGAGCAGGAAGTTGTAGACCTCCTGTTCAATGGAGGTCAGTGGGGCACGCGTCACTTCGTCATCCTGTCCGGCGGTCAAGTTCACGGATCGCCGCAGCGAGGCGCTCCAGCGCCACATCGCGGCCCAATACCGTAAGTACGTCGAACATGCCCGGACTGTTAGTCTCCCCGGTGAGCGCCACGCGCATCGGTCCGAAGAGCTTGCCGATTCCCAGCGCGCGAGCCTCGGCCAGCCCCTTCAGGGCCGCTTCCAGCGTGACGGCATCCCACGTGGGGCAGGCCGTCAGCGTCTCGAGAGCGGCGGCCACGAGCGCGCGCGCGTCGGCCGGCTCTTTCCACGCCTTGGCCGCGGCCTCGTCGTCATACGTCACCGTGGCGGCGAGGAACGGCCGCGCTTGCCGCGCGATGTCGTCCACGGTGCGGGCGCGCACGCGCAGCAGTTCGAGCAGCGGATGAAAGAAATCCGGGCGGGCGGCCAACTCGGCCTCGGTCGCCAGGCCGGCCGCGGCGATCGTGCGCGCGGCGAGCGGGGCCAGTTCGGCGAGCGGCATACGAACCAGATGCTGGCCGTTCATCCACTCCAGCTTCTTGGTGTCGAACACCGACGCCTTCTTCAGCAGGCCGTCGGCGCTGAATGCGGCGATGAGTTCGTCACGCGACATCACCTCGTTGAACTCCCCGCCCGGCGACCAGCCGAGCAGGGCGAGAAAGTTCACCATCGCCTGCGGGAGGATCCCCTCGTGCTGCCAGTCGGCCACGGCGGTGGCCCCGTGCCGCTTGGACAGCTTCTTGCCGTCAGCCCCGTGGATCATTGGCAGGTGCGCGAACTGCGGCAGCGCCGCGCCGAGCGCGCGGTAGAGCATGATCTGTTTGGGCGTGTTGGAGATGTGGTCGTCGCCGCGCATCACCAGCGTGATGCGCATCGCAATGTCGTCGCTGGTGACGGCCATGTTGTAGATGGGCG
>JARIEY010000142.1 GCA_031127085.1 Gemmatimonadota bacterium
GCTCGCGATCCCACAGGGTGATCAGTGCGCCCACCGGGAGCGGGCGTTGTTCGGCGCCGAAGCCGAACGAGCAGCGGGCCTGCGGATAGGGGAGCCAGCGGTGCTCGGTGCGCATCGCCTGTTCGTGGCGCAGGATGCCGCGCAGCAGCTGGGCGTTTTCGGGCATCACGCGCGTGCCCTGCACCCACGGGTTGTCGGTTCGCATACACCGTCCTTTCGAGAGGAGTCACGCCTCGTTCGCGCATGGGTCCGGGGTCGTTGGTCGACGCCGGTCGGCTGGGCCACCGTGGTGCCCGGAGTTGGGCAGGACGACGGAGTGGCGGACGGGTCGCGGAGCCGATGCTCTCGCCGTCCTCTGCATGCTGGCCGCCGAGGCGCAGGCGGCCGGGTGAATCGGTTGTGAAAAAAAGCTGCGGCCCCCGACTGACAGTCGGGGGCCGCAGCCCGCGACTTAGACGGATGTGCCGGGGCGAACCCCGCGCGCGGCCCGTCAAGTCGGGAAATCACCGCGCACTTCAAGTATCGGCGATCGGTGGGGAAAGTCAAGCGATGGCGAGGTCGATCAGGCACAGCTTGCGCGGTGCGTGATGGTGCACAATTGTACATATAGCGCCGCCTGCGTGTCCACGGCGCATTTGATGCCCGCCACGCGCCGAGAGCGGCTCGCCTATGAGGAGGCAGACGATGCGTAAGGAGTACGATTTCTCGCACGCAAAGCGTGGCGCCGTGCTTCCCGTGCCCTCCGGAAAGACGCGGATCACGATTCGACTCGATGACGACGTCATCGCATGGTTCCATGCGCAGGTCAACGCCGCCGGCGGCGGCAACTACCAGACGCTCATCAACCGAGCGCTGCGGCAACTGGTTGACGCGCCGTCGGAGCCGATTGAGCGCACGCTGCGGCGGGTGGTGCGGGAAGAACTGCGCTCCTTCTCGTCGCGGCGGCGTCGCGCGTCGGTCGCACGCGGGTAGCTCTCGGATGCCGTGTCCGCCCGGCGGCCGGACCAAACACCGACGCCGCCCTGCTCCACACAGGACGGCGTCGGCGATGTGCGCGGTGGCCTTGGCGGGCGCCTCGTCGCGCCCGTGCACCACCTAACTGGTATATCGGTTACCGGAATAATAACTTGAGCCGAATGCTCGGGTTTCACCGCGCGCCGTGGCCGTCCTATCGCGCGGGGCATTTTGCCCCTATAATTGCCGTTCAAGGCCGTCACGGCCGACCGCGAGGCGACGCTGCCGCGGGTCGCCTCGCATCACCGGCGCGCCGTCGCTCTCAGATGACTTCCGCGGAGACCAGATGGCGCCCCAACGCGCAGCGGACCGTGCGACTGACGATCGATATCGTACGCTCGTCGAATGGTCGCCGGCCCCGCTGGTTGTGCATCGAGACGGTCTGGTGCTCTACGCCAATCCGGCCGCGTTACGGCTGTTTGGTGTGCCGGCAGGACGGGATATGGTCGGTACACCGCTCCTCGACCACGTGCACCCGGACTATCGCGCGCTCGTAATGACGCGTATCGCGGCTTTGCTGGCGGGCGACGTCACGACCGCCGAACTCACCGAAATCAGGTGCCTGCGTCTGGACGGCGCGCTGATTGACGTGGAAACGCACGCGACCGTCGCAGACTACGATGGGTCGCCGTCGGTACAGGTGTCGCTGCGCGATGTCACGGCGCACCGTCAAGCGCAGACCGCCGTACGCGAGACGGCGTTGCGGCTCGACCTCGCGTTGCGGTACGCCAAGGCGGGCAGTTGGGACTGGGACATCGTCGACGGCGCCATCGTGTGGTCGCACGAGATGTTCGAGCTCTTCGGGCTCGACGCGCAACGCGAGGCGGCGTCGTTCGACGCATGGCGCCGCGTGCTGCATCCGGACGACGCCGCGGGGGCGGAGCGCCGACTCAGCGCGGCGATCGAGACGCACGCGGTGCTCGACAGCGACTATCGCATCGTGCTTCCCTCGGGCGAGATCCGCTGGATCAATGCGGTGGGGCAGGGGCTGTATGACGACGACGGGCGCGCCGTTCGCATGCTGGGACTCTGCCTCGATATTACGGCGCGCAAGCAGGCGGCGATTGAACTGCGCGAGAGTGAGTCGAGATTTCGCAGTTTGGTCACCAATTCGCCGTACTGCATTCATGAGATCGATCTCGAAGGACGCCTGATCTCCATGAACGCCGCCGGGCTCGCGATGATGGGTGTGGACTCGGCCGACGCGATTCGCGGAATGCCCTACACGGCCACCGTGGGTGACGGCGACCGTGCGCGCGTGGATGGATTGCTCGCCGGCGCGCTCGCCGGCGAGGCGGCGTCCTTTGTCTTCCGAAGCAGCGCGGGGCTCACTTTTCAGTCAACGTTCGTCCCGATCACCGACGATCAGGGAAACGTGCGCCGGCTGATGGGCGTGACGATCGACATCACGGCCCAGCGGCAGGCGGAAGCGGTGGACGCGTTCTTGGCGCAGGCGGGACAAAGTGCGCAGGACGAGCCGTTCTTCCAAGCGCTCGCCCGCTTTTTGGCCGAGAGCTTGCAGATGGACTACATCTGCATTGATCGACTGGCCGGCGATGCGCTGAACGCGACGACGCTCGCCGTCTGGTACGACGGCAAGTTCGATGACAACCTGACCTACGCGCTGTACGACACGCCATGCGGCTCCGTGGTGGGCAATCGCGTCTGCGTGATTCCCTCCAATGTGTGTGCGCTCTATCCAAACGACGCGGCGCTGCAGGAACTCGGGGCCGAGAGCTACGTGGGCGTTACGCTGTTGGATCACGCGGGGAAGCCCATTGGCTTGATTGCGGTTATTGGCCGCCGCGCGCTGGCCAACCGCACGCACGCTGAAGCGACGCTGGCCCGCGTCGCGCCGCGCGCGGCGGGCGAGTTGGAGCGGCTGATGGTTGAAGAGGAGCTGCGCGCAAGTGAAGCCCACGCCCGCGCCGTGCTCGACGCCTCGCCCGTGCCGATGGCGCTCAACGACGAAGCGGGGCGTGTGACCTACCTGAACCCGGCGTTCATCGCGACGTTCGGGTACACGCGCGACGATTGTCCCACAGTCGCCGACTGGTGGCCGCGCGCGTACCCCGACGAGACGTATCGGGCGCAGGTCATGGAGGCGTGGGAGACCGAAATCAGCCGGTCGACGGGTACGGGCACCGCCTTTCACCCACAGGAGTTCGAGGTGCGGTGCAAGGATGGCAGCGATCGCTACGCGGTGATTCACGCCACGTCCATTGCGCCAAGCCCCACGCCCCAGTTGCTGGTGGTCTTTCACGATGTGACGGCACGCCGTCGCGCCGAGATGGCGCGGCGCCTGGAAAGCGCGGCGCTCGAAGCGGTGGCCAATGCGGTGGTGATCACCACCCGTGACGGCGTGATCGTCTGGGTGAACAGCGCCTTCACCGCGTCCACCGGGTTCACTCTCGAAGAGGCGCAGGGGCGCCAGCCCGGCGATCTGCTGAAGTCGGGCGAGCACGACGCCGAGTTCTATAGCGCGTTGTGGACGGCGATCCTGGGCGGCGACGTGTGGCAAGGTGAAATGGTGAATCGGCGCAAGGATGGCAGCCGGTACATCGAGGAAATGACCATCTCGCCGTTGCGTGACACGAGCGGCGAGATCACCCACTTCATCGCCGTCAAACAGGACATCACGCAACGCAAGGCGCTGGAAGCCAAGTTGCAGCAGGCGCAGAAGCTGGAGTCGGTGGGCTTGCTCGCCGGCGGCGTGGCCCACGACTTCAACAACATGCTCGGCGTGATCCTGGGCAATGTCGATCTCGCGCTGGAACAAGCAGAGTCTGGCCAAGCGGTGCACGAGGATTTGCTCGAAATACGCAAGGCGGCCGTGCGGTCGGCCGATCTCACGCGACAGCTCTTGGCGTTCGCGCGGCAGCAGACCATCGCGCCGGCGGTCATCGACCTCAACGAGACCGTGCCCAACATGCTGGCCATGCTGAACCGCTTGATCGGTGAAGACGTGCGCCTCGTGTGGCAACCGGCGCCGTCAGTCTGGCCCGTGTTGATGGACCCGTCGCAGATGGATCAGATTCTCACCAATCTCGTGGTGAATGCGCGCCATGCGATTGCCGATGTGGGCGTGGTGACCATCGCAACGAACAACTCGGTGCTCGACCCGGCCTTCTGCGCCGCGCATGCCGACGCGACGCCGGGTGAGTACGTGCGGCTCAGCGTGCACGACACCGGCAGCGGCATGGACGACGCCACGCAGGCACGCATCTTCGAGCCGTTCTTCTCAACGAAAGGCGTGGGGGCGGGGACCGGACTCGGGCTCGCCACCGTCTACGGCGCCGTCAAGCAGAACCAGGGCGTGATCACGGTGCAGAGCGTGGTCGGCGGCGGGACAACCTTCGACGTGCTGCTGCCGCGGCACCGCGGATCGCCCACTCCCGCGCACGCGGCGATCGTGGCCGCGGGCGACCTGCGCGGCGGCGAGACCATTCTGTTGGTGGAAGATGAGCCGGCCGTGCGGCGCCTGGTGAGTAAGGCGCTCGAGGGGCAGGGGTATCGGGTGCTGGCTGCGGGCGGTGCCGACGAGGCGGTGCGTCTGGCGGCCGCGCACGAGGGCGACATTCACCTGCTGGTGAGTGATGTTGTGATGCCCGGCATGAACGGCCGCGATCTCGCGCAGGAGTTGCAGAAGTCGCGGCCGGCACTCACCCCGTTGTTCATGTCGGGGCACACGGCCGACGTGATTGCCACGCGCGGCCTGCTCGCTCCGGATGTCGCCTTCCTCGCCAAGCCGTTTACGCCGGTGGCGCTGGCGGCCAAAGTGCGCGAGGTGCTGGCGCGGGTGCGGCGGTGATGCGTGGCATCTGAGTCGAACCCGACGCCCCCGCGCGCGCCGCTCCACCTCGTCTCGCTCTGGAATCCCACCTACAAGGTGGACGCGCTCGAGGCGCACACCGAACTGCTGCTCGACTATGTGCGCGACGCGCAGGACGGCGTGCTGTCGTGGGACGAGGCGTACGTCTGGTGGGGGCGCGTGCGCTCGCAACGCCGGCAGCAGCCCATTGCCCATCTCCCACAGGTGCTGGCCCTCGACGCCGAATCGCGCACGCGCGAGTTGCAACTCTACCTCACCGACTATCGCTCGCTCTATGTAGCGCGCGTCGCGGCGATCACCAATGACGATCAGGCGGACCGCGATCCGGACCACACGCCGGCGTACTACGAAGAGCTCGATCTGCGCTGCGACTGCTGGTTCCGGCTGACCGACCTACGCTGCCTCATACAAGACGATACGATCGCGGTGCAGGACGAGCTGCGACACCTGCGCGTGACGACGTACAACGACCAACCGGTCTCGCTGTACGGCGGGATGGTGGATCTCCCCCTGCTCGTCCGCCGCGACGACGGTGCGAGCTTCTTCGATGTGCGCGAGATGGAGCAGCTCAACGACGGCCGCCGCTGGGTGCAGGCGGATGCGGAGCGCACGGGACTGAGCGGATTGGTCACCGACCTGCAAGACAACGTCCTCGGCGAACGCGCCTGGCGCACGCTGATCCCCACGGCGCGCAGTTTCGTCGCAACCGCCGAACGGCTGATGCGCGACCATCGGCGCGATACGGCGTTCGATTACTCCACCGTTGTGGTGGAGCTGTGCAAAGCGCTCGAGGTGCAGGTCAACGCGCTGCTCGGCGAAGTCGCTCCGCTCGCCCCGCCCGAGGTGCGGTATTACAACGTGGCCGGCACGTCGGTGGACCTCGCCAGCGGGCGCGGACTCACCGTTGGGCAACTGTCGGGGGCCATTGCCTCAACGAAAGAGCGGATGGACTTCTTTTCCGGCCGGCTCACCGAGGGGCGCTTCATGGTGGAGGAGTTGCCCGTCTTTCTGGACGAGGTCGCCGAGTACCGCAATCCCAGCGCGCACTCCGAACGCCGCTCGCGCGCGCAGGTGCTTCCCCTGCGCAACCGCATCATCGGCGTGGGCGAGGAGGGAATCCTCGTGCGACTGTCGAAGGTGCAGCCGAGGTAGGCGACATTGCGCCGTGCTCACGGCGCCCGATAGCTGCCCGCCGCTGGTTGAGCGGCGAATGTTGCATTTGGCCTACGCGCGCAAACATTCGGTGATGGTAGTGGCGGAGCGGCGCGCCAGCGTCTACGAACGCGTCGCGCGTTCCACGGCCACTACGCCATTGACGGAGATGCGCCAATGGCGTATACTCACATGCAGCTGCTCGAAACGACAGTATTCACGCGCCAGGTACAGGCCGTGCTCTCTGATGAGTCGTACCGTCTGCTTCAGCTGGTGCTTCTGCTGCGGCCCGACGCGGGGGCGTTGATTCCTGGCTCAGCGGGGCTGCGCAAACTGCGGTGGGCCGCACCAGGCCGCGGAAAACGCGGAGGGGTGCGCGTCGTCTACTACTGGCAGGCGCGCCGTTACCAGATCGTGTTCCTGTACCTCTATCCGAAGAACGCACGCAGTACGCTTTCGGCGGCCCAGTTGAAGGCGCTGCGCGCTGCAGTCGATTCGCTCTGACCCCACCTTGTGCCCCCACCGCCATGCGCAAAGCGCTCTTTGACGAACTGCTGGCGAGCGTGACCGAAGCAAAGCACATCACGCGCGGCGAACGCGCGCCGTCACGCGCGTATTCGGCATCGCAGGTGCTTCGCAACGACCGGCCTAACGTCGCGGCCCTCCGCCGGCACTTCAAACTGAGTCAAGCGAAGTTTGCCGCCCTGCTGGGCATCAGCGTAGACACACTGCAAAACTGGGAGCAGGGGCGTCGTCGACCCGAAGGTCCGGCGCAGGTGCTCCTGCGAATCGTCGCGGCGCATCCGGACGTTCTGCTATCAGTGACGGTGTCAGGCCCGCCGCGGCGGGCCACAGGGCGCCGGGCTGGGCGGTCGGTGGCGTAGGCCCACTGTCAGACCCCCCTCCGAGCTTAGAGGAAGCAACTCTCCCGGAGGATCCATGCAACATCAGCTCGTCTGTGATTGGCGGCCGGCCGCTCGGCGCGGTCAGACCGTGGTGCGCGCCCTGCTTACGGTGCACGGTGACCAGGTCAGCGCAACGACCGTTCCGAACCTGAATCTTGCGCTCGTGCTCGACCGTTCGGGGTCGATGGCAGGACGCAAGCTGGCCGCCGCAAAACATGCGGCCACGCAGTTGGTACAGCGTCTGGCGCCGGAGCACCATGCGTCCATCGTCGTCTTCGATGACCGCGTGGATACGCTCGTCGATGGCGCCGCGGGTGACAGCGGTACGCTGAGCGCAGCCATTGCAGGCATCGGAGCAGGCGGCACTACGAACCTGAGCGGCGGCTGGCTGCAAGGCCGCACCCTCGCCGCCCGGTCGCGCGACGGCGATCGCTCGGTGAACCGCATCATCCTGATGACCGATGGGCAGGCCAACGAAGGGATCACCGACCGCGACCAACTGACGGCGATGTGCCGCGCAGCGGCGGCCGAAGGGATCAGTACCAGCACCGTAGGGTTTGGCATCGATTACGACGAGGACCTCCTGAAGGCGATGGCCGACGCCGGTCAGGGGAACACGTGGTACATCGAGCGCGTCGACCAGGCGGCCTCGGTCTTCCTCGAAGAGATCGAAGGCCTACTCTCGCTGTCCGCTCAGAACCTGACCGTGACGCTCACGGGGAGCGCGGCGGTGCGCGACGTGGTAGTGTGGGGTGAGTGGCCGACGGTTGCGCATACGAACGATCTCACGATCTCGCTCGGCGATCTCTACGCGCGCGAGCCGCGACGCCTGCTGGTGGAGTTCGTCGTGAGCGACCGCATGGCCAAGAAGATGGGCGGGGCGGTGGGCGAGGTGCGCCTGGAAGCCGATGTGCTCACCGCGGACGGTGGCGTGCATCACGTAATCGTCACCTTCCCGATTGCGGCGAACCTCGAGGAGGCGCAGCGCGTAGAACCGACGATCGAGACGCAGGTGTTGCTGGCGCAGGCAGCCAAGGCGCGCAAGGAAGCCGCCGAGCATCAGGAACGTGGCGAGATCCGCGAGGCGGCCAATGTGCTGCGCGAGGCGGCGCGCGCCATGCAGCGTTCGCCGCAGGGCGAAGCGAGCGAGGTGGTGCGCGAGTTGCGCGATATGCACGCACTGG
>JARIEY010000143.1 GCA_031127085.1 Gemmatimonadota bacterium
CAGCCAGCCGAGAAATGATGCCCACCGGCCTCGTGTTCAACGTGCAGCGCTTCTCGGTCCACGACGGCCCCGGACTGCGCACCACGGTGTTCATGAAGGGCTGCCCGCTCCGGTGCGCCTGGTGCCACAACCCGGAGAGCCAGTCGGTCGCGCCCACGTTCGTCCGGCTCAGCCAGCGCTGTATGCGTTGCGGCCGCTGCTCCGACACCGAACTCGCCAACCCCGTCGTCGAAGGACGCGATGACTGCGACGTCGAAGCGTGCCCCACCGGCGCGCTCCAGCGCGTCGGTGAGCGTACCGAGCTCGACGCGCTCGTCAGCACGCTGCTGCGCGACCGCGTCTTCTTTGACGAATCGCACGGCGGGGTCACGGTCTCTGGCGGCGAACCGCTGGTGCAGGCGCCGTTCGTCATCGAGCTCCTGCGCCGCCTGCGCGCCGCGGGCGTGCATACCGCGCTCGACACCTGCGGCGACGGCCCGTGGGAATATTTGCGCGACGCCGCGGCGAACGCCGACGTCGTGCTCTTCGACCTCAAGTTGATGGATCCGGCACGACACGAGGCGGCAACTGGCGTCAGCAACGCGCGCATCCTGAGCAACCTCGCGGCCCTCGTCCCCGTGCACCAGAACATCCGCGTGCGCGTTCCCGTTATCCCCGCCGTCAACGACGACGCGGCGAATATGGATGCCACCGCCGAGTTGCTCTGCTCCCTTCGCCCTTCGCCGGTAGTTGATTTGCTCCCCTACCACCCGAGCGGCGAGGCCAAGTTCGCCCGCCTTGGGCTCCCCAACACGTTGGCCGGCACCGCCACGTCGGACAGCGCGCACCTCGACGCCATCGCTGCACGCTTCCGCGCGCGCGGCCTGCAGACGACCATCGGAGGACACGCCGTATGACGGCCCATCACCTGAGCACGGCCTCAACCGCCCGCACCGATCGGCTGCGCCGTGAAAGCCTCGACGCCGTGCCGTCCATCAGCAGCGAGCGCGCCGTCATCACCACCGCCTTCTACCAGGCCAACCTCGGACGCGATGCCGTTCCCGTGCTGCGCGCGCGCAACTTCTTTGAGCTCTGCGACAAGAAGACCCTGTGGATGGGCGACGGGGAACTCATCGTCGGCGAACGCGGCCCGCGCCCCAAGGCTGTCCCCACCTACCCGGAACTCACCTGCCATAGCGCCGACGATCTGCGCATCCTCGACGCGCGGCCGCGCACCGCGTATCGGGTCGACGCCGACGTGATTGCCACCTACGAACGGGACATCATCCCGTACTGGAGCGGCCGCTCGCTGCGCGACCAGATGTTCCGTGAACTGCCGCTCGAGTGGCACGACGCCTACGCCGCGGGCTGCTTCACCGAGTTCATGGAGCAGCGCGCGCCAGGCCACACCGTCGCCGACGGCAAGCTCTACCGCAAAGGGATGCTCGACTTCAAGGCCGATATCGCGCAGTCCATCGCAGCGCTCGATCTTGAACACGACCCCCTAGCGCTCGACAAGCGCGAGCAGTTGCGCGCGATGTCCATCGCCTGCGACGCCGTCATTCGCTTCGCCGAACGCCACGCCGACCTGGCCGAGATCGAGGCCGTCACCACCACTGACGACACGCGCCGCGCGGAGCTTCTCAAGATCGCCGCCACCTGCCGCTGGGTCCCCGCGCACGCTCCGCGCGACTTCCACGAGGCGCTGCAGGCCTACTGGTTCTGCCACCTCGCCGTCATTACCGAACTCAACGGATGGGACGCGTTCTCCCCGGGACACCTCGACCAGCACCTCGCCCCGTTCTACGCCGCTGGCCTCGCCAATGGCACGCTCGCGCGTGAGTCGGCCCGCGAACTGCTCGAGTGTTTCTTCATCAAGTTCAACAACCATACGGCCCCGCCCAAGGTGGGTGTTACCGCCGCCGAGAGCGGCACCTACACCGACTTCGCCAACATCAACCTCGGCGGTCTGCTGCGCGACGGGAGCGACGGCTCCAACGAAGTCACGCACCTGTTGCTCGACGTCATCGACGACTTCCACCTCCTGCAGCCCAGCTCCAACCTGCAGGTCTCGCGCAAGACGCCCGATGCGGTGCTCAAACACGCGCTCCGCGTCATCCGCAACGGCTACGGCTTTCCGTCGCTCTTCAATGCCGACGCGGTCGTCGAGGAGCAGCTGCGCCAGGGCAAAACGCTGGAGGACGCGCGCGAAGGCGGCTGCTCCGGCTGCGTAGAGGTGGGCGCCTTCGGCAAGGAAGCGTATATCCTCACCGGCTACTTCAACTTGATGAAGATGCTGGAGCTCGCCCTGCACGACGGCTTCGACGTGCGCACCGGCAAGTACGTGGGTGCACGCACCGGCGACCCGGCGGCCTTCGCCACGTTCGATGACCTCTTTGCCGCGTTCGAGGCGCAGGTGCGTCACGTCCTCGACATCAAGATCCGCGGCAATCAGCTCATCGAGCGGCTCTATGCCACGCGTATGCCGCACACGTTTCTCTCCGTCATCACCGACGACTGCATCGCCACGGGTCGCGACTACAATGCCGGCGGCGCGCGCTACAACAACACGTTTATCCAGGCGGTCGGGATTGGCAGCGTCACCGACGCGTTCTCGTCGCTCAAGGAGCTGACCTTCGACCGCGGCGACTTGACGCTGCCTTCCTTCATCGCAGCGCTCGACGCCGACTTCAGCGGACAGGAGATCCTCCGCAATCGCCTGCTGCACAAGACGCACAAGTACGGCAACGACGATGACTACGCCGATGCGCTGATGACGCGCACCTTCATGATGCTCTTCGACGCCATCGACGGCCGGCCCAACACCAAGGGCGGCGCCTATCGCCTCGAGATGCTTCCCACCACCTGCCACATCTACTTTGGTGAAGTCTGCGAGGCCTCAGCCGATGGCCGACAGAAGGGTCTGCCGGTCTCTGAAGGCATCTCTCCGGTGCAGGGTGCAGACAGAAACGGTCCGACGGCCGTTCTCAAGTCTGCCTCTAAGATGGACCACATCAAGACGGGCGGCACGCTGCTCAACATGAAGTTCACGCCCTCCCTGCTTGCCGGGGAGCAGGGCATCGACACGCTGCACGCGTTGGTGCGCGGCTATTTCAAGCTCGACGGGCACCACGTGCAGTTCAACGTCGTCACGGCTGACACGCTGCGTGAGGCCCGGGCCAATCCGGCCGCGCACCGCGATCTCATCGTGCGCGTGGCGGGCTACAGCGACTACTTCTGCGATCTCTCCGAGGCCCTGCAGGACGAGATCATCCGGCGCACGGAGCATGTGGACTTCTAGCCACCCGCGTGGTCGGGTGGCGCGGCCGCGCTAGCTAGCGCTTCCGCGTCGCAAAGTACGGAAACTCGGCGCGCTGCAGCGCCGCGTCGAGGTCGGCCGCGCGCTCCTCAATGAACGACCGCGCATCGCTGATCGCTGCGTTGTAAATCGCCGGGCCGTGCTCCGCCAGGATGTAGTCAAGAAGCAACCCGGCCTTGAGGTCGCCCATCGAGACATCCAACTCATCCAGGGCGTAGCGCTGCAGCGATGCCACGGCCTTCGTGCGTGCCTCAGGCGTCATCGTGAGCGGCGGAATCTTGCGCATGGTGCAGTGTCCGAAAATGGATGGGCCAATCAGCCGAATGTCGATGCCATCCCAGCACCCAAGCGCTTACGCCCGTGGATCGGCGCGCCGCAGCGCCACCGCCGTCCAGGCAGCGCCCAGAACGTCCACGACCCCAAACAGAATCAGGGGGGCCGGGGCAAACCCCAGCACGACAAACGTGGTGAAGAAGACGATCACCGAGCACCGAATATAGATCGTCCAGCGGAAGAATGCGGTGTATTCGGCCCGCGCCGCGAGCGTGTAGTAGATGCCCAGCAGCAGCACCAGCATGCCCACCACGCGAATCCACACCTCGTCCGTGATCGGCAGCATGAACGCAGCCAGCAACGCGTTGGGCACCGTCAGCAGCACCGCACCGAGTCCCAGCAAATAGCAGCCGAACACAAAGACGGACTGGGCAGCGCGACTCATCGACGCTCCTCGATCACTGCACGCGGTTGGGTTCGTCGGCCACATCAGCGCTCGGCGGCAGGATCCCCGCGTCCACCACCATTCCCTCAATGGCGTCGGGAAGCATCGCCGGCCACAGCACGAATCCCTGCAGCAAGATCAGAGGGCGTGGGCGGCGGCCGGTCCCCGCGTAGCGGTAGCGCGCAAACAACTCATACGCGAAAACCACCGAGCCCCCGAACGCCGCGAACACAAACCACGTGGTGGCGGCCACTTTCCACGGCAACGCATACGCCATCCACGCGCCGGTGCCGTAGCAGGTCACGAGCCCCAGCAGTCGCATTTCGCGCATCGCCCGGTTCACCACCACCAGGGTGCCGCAGAACAGCGTGAGCCCAAACAGCATGAAGGCCCACATGATGTCGACGTTCCAAACGGTCACGCGCGCACTCCTGCCGGTGGGGGGCTGCTGCAAGGGGGGGACAGTGCGCCCCGAAGATGGGGCCTCCGCCACCGATGCGCCAGCACGCACCACGAGAGACGCGACGCCCGCGCGCGCGAGGCGCGACCGCCATCCGTCGCTCGGTCCCTTAGATTTGCAGGGCACATGAGTGACTTCGCACGCATCCTCGTCGTGGCCGCCACCGACCGCGAACTCGCCACCCCAGCCGGTTGGCGTACGCTCGCCTGCGGCGTTGGCCCGGTCGATGCCGCAGCCGCCACAGCCGCCGCCATTGTCGCACAGCGCCCGTCCGCCATTGTCCACGTGGGCATTGCCGGCGCACGCCGCGCGTCGGCGATTGAACCGGCCACCCTGGTCATCGGGTCGGCCGCGCTTTGGTGCGACGTGGCGCCCGGCTTCCGGTGGGCACCCCGCGAGATTGCCGCAGCGCCATCGCTGCTCGACGCCGCGCGACGGGCGCTCCCCCACGCCCTCGAACGGCGCATCGGCACCAGCGCTCGCGTCGGCGGCACCTCCGACTGTGAAGTGGAGGCGATGGAAGGGTACGCCGTCCTGCGCGCAGCACTCCTTGCCGGCATTCCGGCCATCGAAGTGCGAGCGATCTCCAATGCGGTCGAGGAGAGCGACCGCTCGTTGTGGCGCTTCGACGACGCCTTCGCCGCCATCACCGCGGCCACGCCGCAACTCGTCGCCGAGGTCGCATCGTGCGTACGCTGACCTTCGGCTACTCGCCCTGCCCCAACGACACCTTTGCCTTTCACGCACTCGCACATGGGCTGGTGGACGCCCCGTTTCGCATTGAGCCCGTGCTGCTCGACATCGAAGAGCTGAACCGCCGCGCCCATACCGGCGCCTTTTACCTCACCAAGCTGAGCGTTGGCGCATTCGCTGCCGTCGGCGAGCAATATCGTCTGCTCCGCGCAGGGGCGGCGTTGGGGCGCGGCGTGGGACCGCTCGTCGTCGCCCGCTCGCCGATGACGCTGGAAGAGGCGGTGCGCGGCCGGCTCGCGATCCCGGGACGCGAGACGACCGCATTCCGTTTGCTGAGTTTGGCTTCACCGCCGCTCGGCGATGTCGTGGAATTGCGCTACGACCGCATCCTGCACGCCGTGGCCGACGGCACAGTCGATGCCGGGCTCATCATCCACGAATCACGGTTCACCTACGCCGATCACGGACTGTTGCAGATCGTCGACCTCGGCGCCTGGTGGGAATCCACTACCGGACTCCCCGTGCCGCTGGCCGGCATCTGCGCGCGCCACGACCTCGACGCCGCCACGGTGACCGCCGCCGAGCAGGCGATCCGCGCGTCGGTCCAGTATGCATTTGACCATCCCGAGGCGAGCCGCGCGTACGTGCGTGCGCACGCACAGGAAATGTCCGATGCCGTCTGCGACGCGCACATTGCGCTCTACGTCAATGAGTTCTCGCTCGACGTGGGACCAGCCGGACAGCAGGCGATTGCGCGCCTGGTGGCTGCCACACCCTAAGCGAGCGTGCGCGACGGGTACATCTCGGCCACCGCATCGCGCGCCGCAGCCACGGCGCTGAAGCGCGGCGCATAGCCCAACAGACGTTGCGCCTTTGCGATGCTCGCGTGCGGCGAGTGGAGCACATGGTCGCGCGTCAGCGCCGCATCGCGTTCGCTCACGGTCGCCTGCCATGACTCCCACGGCATGTACGCCAGCCGCGCCGTCGTGCCAAACCACCCCGCAGCCGCCTCGGCGTACGCGCGCATCGTCACCGGCGCCGCCGCCGCCACGTGGAACGCTTCGCCCACCGCAGCGTCACGCCGAGCAATCGCGAGCACAAAGGCCTGCGCCACGTCGTCCGCATGCACGTGCTGCAGCGTCGCCAAGCCGTCGTCCGGGAGCGTCACGACCTCGCTCGATGCCAGTGCATCGAACACGCACCGATCCAGATGACCCGCCGGGTTGATCGGTGCCCACCCTGGTCCTGAGATGTGTCCTGGGTGCAGGATCGTCACCGGAAATCCCGCGGCCGCCTCCTCGAGCAGATACCGCTCGATCGCTGCCTTGCGCACGCCATAGGCGCCAAACGGTACGCGCGGCGCCGTTTCATCATACGGCCGCACACGCGGCACGCCGTGCACCCAGAGCGTCCCGCAGTGCACCAGCACCGCCACCTGCCCACGCAACGCCGTCACCAGCTGCTGCGCAGACGTCAGCTCAAAACAGAGGAGATCCACGACGGCATCGCCGCGCAACGCCGCGATCGCCGGACCAAAACTCCCGTCCGCTTCAGCGGCCGCGCGATCCAGCGTCACGCGCTCCACGCACTCCCACTCCGGCGCGGCGTGATACGGCGCGCGCACGCCACGCGACACGGCCAAAACCTCGTGCCCCTCGGCGACCAGCCGTGGCACCAGCCAACTGCCGATGTGTCCGGTCGCCCCGATGATCACGATGCGCATATCGTCTCCTCGGCCCACGCAGAGCCGCGAACTGCCCACACAACATATCGCGCCGGCTACCGCAAACGAAAAGCCCTCCGGGTGGTGGCACCCAGAGGGCCTTCGTTACAGCGCCTTCACCGCGGGCGGTATGCTGCTGTCAGGAGCAGCAGCGCCCGCCGCGGGACCGCAGTCGTGCTAGAACTTGAAGCTCAGCTTCGCGTAGATCGCGCTGGCGTCGTAGGCGCCTGCGTTCGGCTTCATGAAGATGTACACATGGGCCGGCATCAGCTTCGTGCTGCTGTTCATCGCGTCCTTGTAGTCGTACTTCTCGAACATGTACCCCGTCGAGAACGTCCACCCCTTCGACATCGCAAAGCTGTACTGCGCGTTGATCGAAGTGATTTCCGTGTCATCAACTTCGTCGATGTCCGCGGCGCCGCCCTGGCCAGCCGGAATCAGCGTCGTCCGGCCCGGGTTGTAGAACGTCCCGGTTTCGAGCGCCGTGATGTCAAGCAGTCCGTCCACCTTCTGGTGCGTGGCGTTCACCGACAGCGTCTGCTTGTCGGGAACGATCTGGAAGGTGAAGTGCCCGCCGTACGTATTGGTCTCGTCGCTCCCCGCATACGTCAGCAGGTTGTTGATCTTGAGCGGGTTGACCGTGGCCGTCGCCGAGTTGGTGGTCGCCCACTGGTTCGTGCGCGCGTCCTTTTCGTACGTCATGAACGCGCCCAACTGCAAGCGCGCATTGGCCTCGTAATCAAACTCCGCCGTGTAGCTGTCGTACGCGTTGTCGAGCAAGCCGCTCGGCGTGTTCGGCGTCGCGACGGCGCCAGCGATCGGCACGCCACCGGAAGCGGCAATGCGGTTCGGGCGGTCGGTGTACTCCACATTGCGACGGAAGTACGCGAAGCTCAGGTCGAGACCCTCGGCCGGCGTGATCTCCAGATCGAGACCGGTCTTCGTATTCTCGAATGCCGCCTCGTCCATCTGGAACCCGTACAGCGTGTGGCCGTCGGCCGTGCGCTTGCTCACGTCAAACGTCCCGCGCAGTCCGAGCCAATCGGCGAAGTGGTAGATCGCGGTCATACCCATGCCGCTCTCCGTCCCCTTCTCCGCTTCGCGATGCGTCCGCTCCAGTTGGCCGCCGCGCACCACACCTTCAACC
>JARIEY010000144.1 GCA_031127085.1 Gemmatimonadota bacterium
CTGCCTGCGGCGAGTCATCCAAGTCGACCAGCAGCAGGCCGTCGAGGCCGGCGCGGCCGGCGTCGAAGAGGTCGCGGGCGCGTTGCGGGGTGGCGGTGACGTACGCGATGAGCGTGAGCCGAGGGAAGCGCGTGCGCAGCTGGCGAATGCGCTCAAAGCTGGCGGCGCCATCGGCGAACAAGTCCACGACGGCCAAGTGCACCGGCTCGCTGGCGCAGGCGTTGAAGAGCTCGTCCCAGCCGCGGCAGGGCGTGACGGTGTGCTGTCCACGGACGGCGCCGTGAACGCGCTGGAAGCAACGGTCGAGCGGGAGGAGCGTGGCGATGACGCCCATGGGCCTTGAGGGTGCGGGCCGCCGTCACGGCGACCCCAGTAAGGTACCACGGGCCCACGGTCAGCGGCAAAAGGGACGCGGTGTCACTGCGGGGCTGGCGCGCCCCCCCGCGTGGTCATCACATTGCTATAGATGCGGACTGGGATCTCCACGCGCGGGGCGACGCGCCGTTCCGGCATGACGTTGATCGAGGTCATCATCGCGGTGATGATCCTCAGCGGCGTGCTAATTGGCCTGTCGAACTTCACGCGACGGTTCCAGCACCTGACCAACAATCACGACGCGCTGGCGACGGCGAGCGAACTGGCCACGGGCCGGCTCGAGGCCGTCGCCCTGCACCGACCTTATTCGACGCTGGTCGCGACGTTCAATGCCACGAGCGAGACGAGCGCCACAACGGGGGCGAACCCGCCGATGACCCACGCGCCGGGCTTCACCCGGACGACGGCGGCCGCGCGTACGGGTCCCACGGCGAGCGCGGACTACGTCACGGTGACGGTGACGGTTACGCACACGGCGACCAGCACCACGGTGCGCAAGTCGCTGGTCATCGCGGCGTTCTGATGACGCGTGCGCGGCGGAGCGGCTTCAGCTTGGTCGAGATGATCTTCGCGGTCTCGATCACCGTGCTCGTCTTCTCAATTGCGGTGCCCTTCTTCCGCGCTCAAACGCGTGCCATGGACGCCGGCGCCGGACGGCTCGACGCCTTCCAGAGCGCCCGCTACGCCGTGGCGCGCATCGAGGCCGACCTGCGCTCGGCGGGCGGGGACGTGGGGCAGCCCGTGATTGTGCAGGCCGCGCCGTTCGCCATCGCGTTCAACGCGAACCGACAGGGGCGCACGACATCGGCCGATCCCAACGCGTCATACTGGGATTCTGCGCTCGACACGCTCACCGCCAACGCGTGGATGGTGTCGCGCGCGGCGACGCTGCGCACCTCGAGCAAAACGTACCCGCCCCGCACGTACACCGATCCCAGCGGCGCTGCCGGCAAGGCCGAAACGATTCAGTACTACCTGCTCCCCGATACGTCAGGATCGACGGCCGGGCTGTACGTTCTGTATCGAAAGGTCAATGACCGCGACAGCACGCTGATCACGCGCAACCTGTACGTGCCCAGTGATTCGAGTTTCTTCTTTCGCTACTACCTGACAAGTACGAGCGGCACGACGTCGACGATCGCCAACTCCACGCTCCCGCTGTACTGGGACGACTCGTTGTCGCGCGCCGATTCCATCACGGCCGTGCAGGTGCGCGCCACGGGGCGTTTTTGGGACCGGCAGACGCAGGCCGAAGTGCGCCGCGATCTGTATGTCACGGTGAAGCTGCGGAACGCGCTGCGCTTGCGGGTGGCTACCTGCGGGTCGGTACCGGCGACTCCCGACTCGCTTGGGGTCACGGTTGAAAATGCGCCGGCCGGCCAGAAGCTGGATGTGCGACTCGACTGGACCGCTGTCGCTGGCGATTCCACGGCGCCGCGGGACGTTCGGCATTATGTCGTGTACCGGCGGCTCAGCGGGGCGACCACCTGGACCGCCATCGGCAGTCAGCCGGCGCGCGGCGCGCGCACGTATCGTCATCAGGACTTCGCCCTGCCGTTGACGGCGGGGACGTACGAGTACGGCCTTGCGGCCGCCGATTGCTCAGGGCCGAGTGCGGTGCGGACGGGCACGGCCACGGTGACGTTCCCGTGAGCGCCGCCGTCCGTCGCGGTTCCGCGCTGGTGCTGGTGCTCATCATGACACTGGCGCTCGCCGGACTCGCCGCCTCGGCGATCTATATGACGGGCAGCTCCGGGCTACTGAGCCGCTACCACGACAAGGACCGCGACCTCGCGTTCGCGGTGGAGACGGCGCTCGAGCTCGGGAAGTCGCGACTGCAGCGCGACACCACGCTGGTGCTCTACGACACCGGATATCAGCAGCTGCTGACGAATCAGCAGGTGTACACGTCCACCGGAGCGGCGATCACCGGCGTTACGGTGAACCTTTATGGCGGCTACACCGGCGACACAGCCGGGCGTTACATCCCGTACGTCACGCTACTGGCGACGGTCAGCGACGCGAGCGGGTTGCGGCTTGCGCGGCGGATGGATCTGTACGCGCAGTCGTTCTCGCGGTACAGCCTCTTCGCCAACGATTTCCCCGCGACGGCGAGCATCGGCGCGGGCGAGACCGTCGCCGGCCGCGTGCACGCGAACAACCGTTTTATAGGTGCCAGTTCGGGGACGCCCTATCCGGTCTTCATGGACACGGTGAGCGCCGCCGGAGCAATCAGCGGATTCGGACAATGGTCGGACACCGTAAGCTCAACCGGTGGGGCGATCGTCATTCCGTATCCGTCGGCCGCGTCGGTGCGCTCGTACTATCAGAATCTTGCGGACGACGGCGATCTCGATATCAGCATCAGCGCCTCGTCCAGCTCCAGCCGTGCCTGGTCGGGCGTGGACGTCTCGGGTTTGAGCGGCGGCACGGCTGTGACGGGGGGCCGCGTAGAGTTCGTGACCGTCGATGTAAACAACAACGGCATGATTGATTCGACGGAGGGCTTTCTCAAGGTCTTCGAGCTCGACAACGGCTGTTCATACGGCTGCACCGACACCACGCGCCTGGCCGTGAACTTCAGCGGGACGCCGGTCTCGCTGACCTCGCAGATCATGCTCAACCAATGCGGAGCGTTCTACACCATCGGGGGACGCCGCGAGTTCTTCCCGATCGTGATGCACAAGGTGAGTTGGGTTCGGACCCGCATCCAGACCAGCACCTACCCCACGGTCAGCGCCACGGAGGCGACCACGATGGCGGCGCTCGATCGCGCGGCCATTCGCACGATCGCACAGCAGCCCACGGCCCGGTGCTTCCCGCAGGGGAGCCCCTATCTCGTCAACGTCGAGCGTCACACCACCAACACCACCTGCACGCAGGATTGGTGGTCGGGCGGGTCGAAGTACACGTTCGGGTCGGGGGCTGGCTGCACCGCCGCGCAACAGTACGGCGGCCAGGACACGACGTTCACGCGGTATCCCTTCAACTGCCAGGTCGACCAGACCGTCACCACGGGGCGATGTACCTACGAGCCGGCGTGGGCCGGCGAATGGCTGTACTTCCCCGGCACCAACAATTTGCCGACGCTTCCGACGTCGGTGCGACAGGCCGCTGAGCGAGATTATCTGTGGCCGCTGCATCGGACCTACAACCCGAACTCGCGCGGAGTGGTCTACGTCAACCGCCGTTTCCACCTGTCCGGGACGGTGCGCGGCCACGTCACGCTGTACGCCAACGGCTATGTGTCGTTGCAGGACGACGTCACGTACGATGCCGACCCGGCCGATTCCACCAATCTGTGCCGCAACTTCTTCGGTCTCATCGCGCGCGATTCGATCCTGATCAACGACAACGCGCTCAATCGGCCGAGGGTCTACGATACGCCGTCCACGACCGCTGGCTACACGCTGACGATGGGCGGAAATCGTGACTTCTTGTTCCACGGCATCGCGATGTCATTGGGAGGCACGGTGCGCGCCTTCAATCCGGGCGTCGCGACGGCCACCAATCCCGTCTACACCTGTCCGACGGGGAGCAGCTCTACGGCGGCCGGCGGTTGCATGCAGGTGGTGGGTGGAACGGTGATGCGCACGTACGCCGCCCCATACACCACCACCGCGAACTCGGGCTTCCGGCCGCTGCGTGAACGGGATCCGTGCCAGCTGCAGAATCAACGGCCGCCGTTCTTCCCCATCACGCGCACGCGGGTGCGGCCGTACAAGGCCTTCGACGTGGACGTGCGGCAGGTGAAGACGGCCACCCTGGTGCGCGCGTACTACACGCGCCTGCGCGGGAACCGGGCGGCGCCGTAACGCCGCCGCCGGTTCCCGGCGTCAGAGCAAGCTGGGCTGATCGCCCCGCAGTACCGTGTGGCAACTGCGGCACCGCGCTTCATAACTCTCCGTGCCGCCCACCATGATCAGCGGCGAGTCCCAATGCGCGGGCTCGCCATTGATCAGGCGCTGGTTCCGGCTGGCCGGCATCCCGCACTGCACGCAGATGGCGTGCAGTTTGTCGACGACCTCGGCCAGGCACATCAGGCGCGGCATCGGCCCAAACGGCTCGCCGCGAAAGTCCGTGTCGATGCCGGCAAGGATCACACGCACGCCCTGATCGGCCAGTCCGGTGGCCACCTCTACGATCCCTTCGTCGAGGAACTGCACCTCATCGATGGCAATCACCTGCGCGTCGGGATCGAGACGCTGCGCGACCTGCGCCGCGGAGTCCACCGGAATGGCCTCCACGGTGCGGCCGTCGTGCGAACCCACGGCGAACTTCCCCGTGTAGCGGTTGTCGAGGTGCGACTTGAAGACCTGCACCCGCTTCTTGGCGATCATGGCCCGACGGACGCGGCGAATGAGCTCCTCGCTCTTGCCACTGAACATCGAGCCGGCGACCACTTCCACCCAACCGCCGGTGAGCTGGAAGTGCTGCGTCATTTTTCTCCCCGCGGCTTGCGCGGGCCGGTCCCCCGCGGCTTGTCACCAAAGGGGCGCTTGGCACCGAATCCACTGCGCGGCTTGTCACCGAAGCCGCTACGCGGCTTGTCGCCGAACGCGCGGGGCTTATCACCGAACGCCCGCGGCTTGTCCCCGAAGGCGCGCGGCTTGTCCCCGTAGGCGCGGGGCTTGTCCCCGTAGGCGCGCGGCTTGTCCCCGTAGGCGCGCGGCTTGTCGCCGAAGCTCCGGGGCTTGTCGCCGAACGCGCGCGGGGCACGCTCCTCGCGGTCGCCCGACGCGCGGCGGGGCGGGCGCTCGTCACGGTCGCGGCGCACCGTGCGGTCCACGAAACGCGGCTTGGCGGGATCGGCCTGCTCGCGCAACGGGAACGCGTCGCGCGAACGCGGCGCGCGTTCGGCGGACGGCCCGCGCTCGGCGCGCGGTGCGGGGGCGGCAGCCGCCGCTGGCGCCGGGGCGGCGACGGCCGCACGCGACGTTTCGAGCAGGCGCAGCGCGGCGCCGGCAAGCTCAACGCCGTCGAACTCGGCGAGCATCGGCTCAAGGGCCAGGATTTCGCGCGCCGGATAGGACGTGCCGAGCACCGACTTCAACTCGGCGCGCAGCCGCTCTTCGTGGGCGCGCGCCGTGCTGGTGGCGCGGCGCGTGGTGAAGGGCGTCACGCCCGCAGCGCCGGCCAGACGACGCAGCGCGCTCAGCTGGCGCGGCGCGACGAGAGCCACCGCGCGGCCCGGCTGCGCGGCCATCGCCGTTTCAAACGCGGACGCCGACGGGAGGCCGGCAAAGATCACCAGCGCCACGTTCTGCGCCGCGGCGCCATCGGTGACCTGCACGATGGGCGCGTCGGCCGGATACCCGTGCGCGGCGAGTGCCGCATGCACCGCCTCGGGGTCGGTGGTCACCACCACGGCAGACGGCGGATCGAGGTCGTCGAGCAGCGCGGGAACGGCGGACGCGCCCGTGCCGCGCACGCACTGGTACTGCACCGCGGCGGGCGTGGTCTCGCTGGCCGCGTCGTCGGCCAGCCGATGCGCCTTGTGGAAATAGCGCTCCAGCAGGGCCTCAACCGCGACGGTCGCATCTGACGCGATCAGCACGCGACGCGCCTCCTTGGGCACCGACGTCATGACGTTGGCTAGCTGATCGGCGTCGAACTCGTCGGCCGAGACGAGCGCGATCACCTGAACGCCGTCGAGCGGAAGGGCCGACGCGGCCAGCAAGCGCTCGGCGTCGGTTGGCGTCACGATGACGATGGGGGCGCCGTACGTCTTGATGACGCGCGCGGCACGCAGCGCATCGGTGACGGGGAGGATGCGCGCGATACCGGGGCGCGCGAGTCGCAGCGCGGCGGCGAGTTCCACGGCGGCACCCGTGTCGGGGACGCAGATCAGCGCAGCGGGCGACGTGCCCGGCTCACCGCCTTCGCGGTCGATGACCGGCCCGAGCCGGTCGGCGATACGCCCCCAATGCGGGGCGAGAAAATGGGCAACGGACGTGTTGCGGCCGGTCGTGCCGGCGGCGGGAGTTGATGCGCTCACTGCGACCTCGATTGTCAATGGCGTCAGCGCCAGCGTGACGCTAACTTCGTCGTGCTCACACAATGTAGCGCAATTCCTCCGGCCCTCCAATTCGGAGCCCGGTTCGACTATGTCGCATCCCTTCGTACCATCGCCGAACGTTGCCTCCATCAAGGAGTCCGCGACGATCGCGGTGTCCCAGCGGGCCAAGGCACTTCGCGCCGCCGGCCGGGCCATCATTGACCTTGGCGCGGGCGAGCCCGACTTCGACACGCCGACCTTTATCCTCGACGCCACCAAGGCGGCGCTCGACGCCGGGGCCACGCGGTATACCGCGGTTGAGGGGATTCTCCCGTTGCGCGAGGCGATCGCCGCCGAGGCGACCCGCCGCCGTGCCGGGCGAGAGGCGGCGGTGACGGCCGGTGAGGTCGTGGTCTCCACCGGCTCCAAGCAGTCGTTGCAGAACGCCACGTTCGCGCTGTTCGGCCCCGGGGACGAAGTGCTCCTTCCCGTGCCCAGTTGGGTCAGCTACGTGGAGATGGTCGGCTTGGCGCGTGCGACTGCCGTGGGCGTGCCCGGCGATCCCGCGCGCGGGCTCAAGGTGACCCCAGCCCTGCTCGAGCAGTACGCGACGCCGCGCACCCGCGGACTGATGCTCAACTCGCCCACGAACCCCACGGGGGCCGTCTACACGGCCGAGGAGCTGCGGGCCATCACCGATCTTGCCGCGTCGCGCGGCTGGTGGGTGATCAGCGACGAGATCTACGCGCGCATCGCGTACGGCGGTGCCGAGGCGCCGTCGGTGCTCGACGTCGCGGCACAGCGCGATCGTCTCGTGGTCGTCAACGGTGTCGCCAAGGCCTACGCAATGACCGGGTTCCGCATTGGCTGGACGGTTGCGCCGCGCGCGGTCTCGCAGGCGATGACGGCGCTGCAGTCGCACACCACCTCCAACGCCGCGACCGTCTCACAGTACGCCGCGCTGGCCGCGTTGACGCGCACGGCGGAGGCCGATGCCGCCGTCGGGGCGATGGTGGCGGAGTTTGCCGAGCGCCGCCGTGCGGCGCGGGCGATTCTTGCGGAGATTCCGTCGCTCGAGCTGGTGGAGCCGGAGGGCGCGTTCTACCTGTTCTTCAAGGCTCCGGCCGGCGATGGCACCGCCTTCGCCACTCGGCTGTTGGAGCACGAGGGAGTGGCCGTGGTTCCCGGCGCCGCGTTCGGTACGCCGGAGTGGGTGCGCGCCTCCTACGCCGCCGCGCGCTCCGATGTCGAGGCGGGAATGCGCGCCATCGTCCGTGCCTGGACCGCGTGACCCGGTCGCGGCGCCGCGCTATGTTCGTATCTGACGCTGTTCCGAGTTCGCTTCCACGCCCCGGTGCACCATGATCACCACCATCGTGCTTGTTCGCGCCGAGCCGGCGCTGATTCCCAAGTGTGCGGCCGCGCTGGCCGGCATCGACGGCGTGACCGATGTCTATTCGGTCTCCGGCGAATGGGACCTCGTCTGCATCATCAAGGTGAAGGAGTACGAGGCGATCGCGCACGTGGTGACGGAAGAGTTCCCCAAGGTGCCAGGCCTCGTGCGCACGACGACGCTGACGGCCTTCCGCGCGTACTCCAAGCAGGATCTCGAGCAGGCCTTCAATATCGGGGTCGAGTAAGCGACGGCGGGAAGGCAATCGAG
>JARIEY010000145.1 GCA_031127085.1 Gemmatimonadota bacterium
GCCAGCACCGCCTCGCATTCGAGACCGTCGGCGATGAGTTCCTCGCAGACCGCGTCGAGGTAGGCGCGGTCGCGTCGCATCTCTTCACTCTCGCGCAGGTCCAGTTGGGCCAGGTTGCGGGCGGCGAAGCCGTCGGCGACGTGAATCAGGATGATGGCCGCCCCGCAGTGGCGCGCCAGCGCGCGCACGTGGTCAATGATCACGCGGTCGGTGCGTGTGTTTTCGAGTGGGACGAGAATGCGGTGATACATCAGGACATCCACCCCGCGACGGCCTGCACCAGCAGCCATCCGTTGAGGGACGCGATGACGACGGCGACCACGTACGCGGTCACTCGCAGCCAGCGCGGGTTGGCGAACTCGCCCATTTTGCGACGGTCCGAGGTGAACTGCACCAGCGGGAAGACGGCGAACGAAAGCTGCAGCGACAGGATCACCTGACTGAAGACCAGCAACTTCGCGGTGCCGCTCTCGCCGTACATGACGCTCACGATGACGGCCGGCACAATGGCGACCGCGCGCGTGATGGATCGACGCACCCACGGGCGCAGACGCAGATCGAGAAACCCCTCCATCACGATCTGGCCGGCGAGGGTGCCGGTGAGCGTGGAGTTCTGACCGCTGGCGAGCAGCGCCAGCGCGAAGACCGTGGATGCGCCGGTGACACCGAGGAGCGGCGTCAGGAGCTTGTGGGCGTCCTGAATCTCCGCCACTTGCGTGTTGCCGGTCGTGTGGAAGGTGGCGGCCGCGACAATCAGGATGGCGGCATTGATAAAGAGCGCGGTGGTGAGCGCGATGGTCGAGTCGATGAAGGCGAAGCGGACCGCCTCGCGCTTGCCCTGCGCCGTCTCCTCATAGCGCCGCGTCTGCACCACGGACGAATGCAAGTACAGGTTGTGCGGCATCACGGTGGCGCCGAGGATGCCGATGGCGATGTAGAGCATCTCCGGGTTGCGAACGATTTCCGTGGTCGGGATGAAGCCGCGCGCCACGGCGCCAAGGTCGGGGCGCGAGATGACCATTTCGAACAGGAAGCAGGCACCGATCGTCGCGATGAGCACGATGACGAGCGCTTCGAGTAGCCGGAAGCCGCGCCGCTGCAGCATCAGAAGGAGCAGCACGTCGACGGCGGTGATGATGATCCCGTACGTGAGCGGGATGCCGAAGAGGAGCTTGAGGGCGATGGCCGAGCCAATCACCTCGGCGAGGTCGCAGGCCGCGATGGCGATTTCGCAGAGGACCCAGAGCCCGATGGAGACCGGGCGGGAGTAGTGATCGCGGCAGGCCTGGGCCAGGTCGCGTCCAGTGACGATGCCCAGTTTGCTCGACAGGCCCTGCAGGAGGACCGCCATCAGGTTGGACAGGAGGATGACGCTGAGCAGCGTGTAGCCGAAGCGCGATCCGCCGGCGATGTCGGTGGCCCAGTTTCCCGGGTCCATATAACCGACGGCTACGAGGTAGCCCGGCCCGGTGAAGGCGAGGAGCTTCCGGAAAAACGTCGCGCCGTTGACGGGGATCGACCGGTGCACCTCGGAGAGCGATGGCGCGGTGCGGGCGCGCCGGAATCCGCCGGACGGCGACTCGCCGCTGGCGGGGGCGCCGCCTGAGGGGATGCCGGAAGGGACGCCGCCGGTCGTGCCCCCCTCGACGGGTGCAGTAATAGGATCTGCCATACTCATAAGTTAGGATGTGCTAACTTTTTGGCAAGTGGATCGTGCAGCCGCACCGCGCGCCAGCGGCGGGACGACTTGCCGCGTAAGTTCTCCGGGCGCCGCGTGCCGCGGCGGCCCCGGAGTTTTGCCCCCCGGTTCAGCCATTTTGGAGAGGACCCATGCGCCGTTCCTTCCTCGCTCTCGCCCTCGCCGCTGCGCCGATGCTTGCCGCGGCTCAGGACGCACCGGCCGCGGCTGCCACACCGGCCAAGCCGGCCACGCCGCACCCGCTCACCCTCACCGAGTTGCTGACCTGGAAGTCGGTGCGGTCGCCGCAGGTCTCAAATGACGGCAAGTGGTTTGCGTACGTGCTCGCCCCCAACGAAGGCGACGCCGACGTCGTAATCCGCGCCGCCGCCGCTGACGCCAAGGAGATGAAGTTCCCCGTGGGCGAGGCGCCGGCCGCGGCCGGCGGCTTTGGCGGCCCCGGCGGACCGCCGCCGTTCGCCCCGGTCTCGCTGTCGGGCAACAGCCGGTGGGCGGCTTTCGCCGTCTATCCCAAGAGCGCCGATGCCAAGCGCGCGCGGCGCACCCGCGCCGCGCTGAGCAACAAGCTCACCGTGGTGGAACTGGCCACTGGCACCAAGCGGGAGTTCGACCGCGTGCGCGCGTACCGGTTTGCCGGCGACAAGTCCGATTGGCTGGCGGTGCACCACACCGCGCCTGAGTCGGGCCCGGCGGGCGCGGGCGGCGGCGCGCCGGCACCGGCCGGCGGTGGCACGGTGCTCGAGCTCGTGAACTTGGCTGGCGGCACGCCCATCACCATCGCCGGCGTCAGCGAGTTCGCCTTCGACGAATCGGGACGATGGATGGCCTACACGCTCGACGCGCGCGATCTGATTGGCAACTCGCTGCAGCTGCGCGAGGTCGCCAGCGGCGTGACACGCGCGCTCGACGCCGCCAAGGCGAGCTACCGCCGGCTCGCGTGGGTCGACTCGGGCGACGCCCTCGCCATTCTGCGCTCCACGGTCGACACGGCCGCCAGCGACACCGCGTACAGCGTGCTCGGCTTCAAGGGACTCGGCGCGGCGACCCCCACCTCGTTTGAGATCACCGCCAAGTCGGCCGGCATCGACGGTGGGCTCGTGGTGAGTGGCGACCGCGCCCCGCGCTGGGGCGAGACGCAGAACGTGCTCTACTTCGGACTGCGCGAGCCGCGCCCGCCGCGTCCGCGCGAGCCGGCCGGTTCGTTTACGCCGCCCGCACCCGGCGGCACCGCACCCGGCGCCGGCAATACCGGCCAGGTGGCGGCCGCACCGCAGACGGACGAGGACACGCCGTCGTTGATCCTCTGGCACTGGAAGGACCCGCGCCTGCAGGCGCAGCAGCAGGTGCAGGAAGCGCAGGACAAGAGCTTCAGCTACGTGGCCGCATACCTCGTGAGCGCGGCCAAGGTGGTGCGCCTCGCCGACGCCAAGGTGCGCGACGTGCAGACGTCGAGCCGTGATCGCTGGGCCGTGGGCACGGACGTGACGCCGTATGAACGGCAGGCGAGCGTGGATGGCAAGGCGTTCCGTGACGTGTACGCGATCGACATCACCACGGGCGCGCGCAAGCCGCTCGCGACCAAGCTGCGCGGCGCTGGCGGCTTTGGCGGCGGAATGAGCTTCTCGCCAGACGGTGAGCGCGCGGTCTACTACGACGAGGGGGAGTACAAGCTGTATGAGTTCGCCACCGGCGCAACACGCACGCTGACCACCGGCGTCGCGGCCAAGTTCTGGGATGACGAAGACGATCACAACACCGTGAAGCCGGCCGCCGCTCCGCCGCTCGGATGGGCCAAGGACGGCAGCGCCGTGCTGGTGCGCGATAACTGGGACGTCTGGAAGCTCCCGCTCAAGGGGACCGCGGTGAACCTCACGGCGAACGGCCGCGCCCAGGGCATTCGGTACCAGCAGCGCGTGGGCGCGCCGTTCCGCGAGCGCGGCATCGACCTTACCAAGCCGCTGTTGCTGGAGACGTACGGCGAGCGCACCAAGAAAGAAGGATTGGCCCGCGTCGACGCCGTGAAGGGGGGCGTGACGGTGGTGAGCACGGAAGAGGCGAAGGTGGACTATCGTAAGGCGCGCGACGCCGACGCCTGGTTCTTCTCGCGCCAGACGGTCGTGAAGTATCCCGACTGGTATGTGGCCGACGGCGCACTCGCCAACGAACGCCGACTCACCGACGCCAACCCGCAGCAGAAGGACGTCGCCTGGTCGAGCGGAGCACGCCTGGTGAACTACGTCTGCGATCACGGCGATTCGCTGCAGGGGGCGCTCTTCCTGCCGGCCAACTACGAGGCGGGAAAGAAGTACCCGACGCTTACGTACATCTACGAGAAGCTGTCGCAGGGCTTCAACGTGTATCCGCAGCCCAATGCCACGCGCTATGCTAACCCGGCGGTCTACACGTCGCGCGGCTACGCCTACTTCCAGCCCGACATCTCGTACAAGCTCGATGATCCGGGCCGTTCCGCCGTGTCGTGCGTCGTGCCGGCCGTGAAGGCCGCCATCGCGACTGGCATCGTCGACCCGACCAACGTGGGGCTGCAGGGACACAGCTGGGGCGGCTACCAGACCACGTTCATCACGACGCAGACCGACATCTTCAAAACCGCCATCGCCGGCGCGCCGCTGACCGATATGGTCTCGATGTTCAGTTCGGTCTACTGGAACTCGGGGACGGCCAACCAGCCGATCTTCATCTCGAGCCAGGGGCGCTTCAGCGACAGCTACGCGCGCAACCCGGATCCGTACATCCGCAACTCGCCCAACCGTTTTGCGCAGAACCTGAAGATCCCGTTCATGATCCTGCACAACGACCGCGACGGCGCGGTGGATTTCAATCAGGGGATCACGTACTACAACACGCTGCGTGAACTGGGCAAGGACGTCGTGCTGCTCGAGTACGTCGGCGAGAATCACGGCCTCGCGCGCGCCGCAAACCAGAAGGACTACGCGGTGCGCATGCAGGAGTGGTTCGACACGTTCCTCCGTGGCCAGCCGGCCCCCGAGTGGCTGAAGAGCGGCGTCCCGCGCCTGCAGATGGAACAGCACCTCAAGGACCGGAAGCCGCTTGTTGATCCTTCGGCGAAGAAGCCAGAAGAAAAGAAAGTGACACCTTGAGAACTGCGATTTAGGATTTGGGAAGGGGAAGGGAGCAGGGTGTGGGAAGAGCAAAGGGAAGGGGGGCGCACCGCGCGGCGGTTCGCCCCCCTTTCTCTTTCCAATCGCTTTCCCATTCCCTTCCCACACCCTGCTCCCTTCACCCTTCCGTTCTCATCCGAGGTCTCAATGCGATGTACACACCCCACCCCACGCACCACCCAAAAAACGCCCCCAGCATCACATCACTGAAGAAGTGCGCGTGCGCCAGCATGCGGGTGATGCCGCAGCCAGCGGCCAGCGCATACCAGACCCACCGCGCGCGGGGAAAGAGGCGCGCCAAGGCGGTGGCAGCAGCGAACGCGACCATCGTGTGACTGCTGGGCCAGGCGAGGCCGCTCGTGGAGAACGGGTGATCGCTCCACGGCCGGAAGCCGTAGTCACCCCCGTTTACCTCAGGGCGCTGGCGCCGAAGCAGCAGCTTGAGGATCTCGGCCACCAGTCCGCCCGCGAGCGGCACCGTCAGCAGGTACCAGGCACGCACCTTGGCGCGCGCCGCCGACTCGGGGCGCTCGTGCAGCCACATGGCGAGTGCGGCCACCGCCCACGTGGGGGCAAAGCCCATCACGCGCAGCAGCCGCGCCCAGTCTTTGTCGTACACGTTCTTCACGTAGGCGTGATCGTAGAACCAGCGGTCGGCCAGCATCGGCAACAGGCCAAAAACCACCACGCACAGCAGCATCCACAGCGTACGCTGTGCCAGCGAATGCAGACCGGGCCCGCTCTCCCACGTCGACTTGGACTCGCTCATCGCCACAGCCCCTCGAACGTGCGCAGGATGTGTTCGGTCATCCCCCAGATCATATGCTCGCCAAAACCGATCGCCGAGCGTTTCATATGGATGCCCGGAAAGCTGATGGTGATTTCCTGTCGCCGCTCCGGATCGAAGACGTCGCGCAGCGGCACCCAGAACGCTTCGGCGACCTCGTAGTTGAGCACCAGTGCTGGGCGCGCGGCGACGGCAAAGACGTAGGGACGCACGATGATCGGCGGCAGGTGCGGCGATCGGGGGCGCAACTCGTCGAGTTCACCCAGCAGCGTACCGCCCGCCACCAGATCGATGCCAATCTCCTCGCGCGTCTCACGCATCGCGGTCACGGCGAGCGGCTCCGCATCGGAGTGACGACGCCCACCGGGGAGTGCAATCTGGCCGCTCCACGGATCGCCCTCGCGGGTGGCCCGCTTGATGAACAGCGTCTCCAGCCCCGCCTCGGTTGGGCACAGCACCAGCGCCACGGCCGCCTCGTGAAACGGCTCGTCACGCGGGGCCGGCGTCGGCGTCCGTGCCGCGAGCGCGCGGGCGACCCGTTCGAGGTCGGAGTGGGTGTGGTGGGGCATCCGCAGAGAATATCACCCCCGCCGACTTTTTGCGCTGGCCCGCCACCGCCCTCGCGCACCACCACGAACGCCCCGTAGCTTCCCCGCATGCCATTCGCCATCAAGGTCCTGCTGGGCCTGGCCGCCGGCTTTGCGGTCGGCCTGCTCGTCGCCGGCAGCGGTGCCGGCGTTCTCGCCCCCGCGGCGCGGTTTCTCGAAGTCGCCGGCACCATGTGGATCGCGGCCATTCGCATGACCGTGATCCCGCTGGTGATGAGCAGTCTCATCGTGGGCGTGAACCGTGCGCCGAATGCGGCCACCATCGGCCGGTTGGGCGGCCGCGCGGTGACTTTCTTCTTCGTCGCCACCGCACTGGCGGCGGTGATGGCCGTGGTGATCGGGGCCCCGTTGATGGCGCGCATCACGCTCGATCCGGCCGCCGTCGACGCGCTGCGCGCGACCGCGAGCACGTCGGGAGCGCCGGCCGGCACGATGCCCTCTGTCGGTCAATGGTTCATTGACCTGGTGCCGCTCAATCCCGTGAAGGCGGCGGCCGACGGCGCCATGCTGCCGCTCATCACCTTCACGCTGGCATTCGCCATCGCCGTCACTCGGCTCCCTGACGCGCGTCGCGTGCCCTTTGTCGCGATGGTTGAGGTGGTGCAGGATGCCACGCTCCATATGGTGCGCTGGGTCATCGACACGGCCCCGTATGGCGTCTTCGCGCTCGCCGTCCCCCTTGCCGCCAAGCTGGGCCTCTCGGCGCTCGGCGCGCTCGCGGGCTACACGGTCATCGTCTGCGGCGTCAGCGTTTTCTACTGCCTCACAGTGCTCTATCCCGCCGCGGTGGTGCTGGGGCGCGCGCCACTCAAGTCGTTCTGGCGCGTCTGGCTGACGCCGCAGTCCATCGCATTCAGCGCGCGTTCCTCGATGGCGGCGCTGCCGGCAATGATCGAAGAAGCGCGCGACCGGCTCAAGCTGCCGGCGTCGATTCACGGATTCCTGATCCCGCTGGCGGCCTCAACGTTCCGCCCGGGAGCAGGCGTCGGGCAGATCCTCGGCGCGCTCTTCATCGCGCGGCTCTATGGCATTCCCATCGAGGCGGGAGGGCTCGCCGCCATCTGCGCCACCGCGCTCGTTACGTCGTTCTCCGTCCCCGGCATTCCGGGCGGCTCGATTGTCGCGATGGTCCCCGTGCTGATGGTGGTGAACCTGCCGGTGGAGGGGATTGGCATCCTGCTCGGCGTCGACACCATTCTCGACATGTTCCGCACGACGACCAACACGACGGGGCACATGAGCGCGGCCATGGTGCTGGCACGCGGGGAACGCGAGGCCGACAACTCCGCAGCCCCCGCGACGTGATCGCACCCGTCGCGCTCGCGCTTCCCTGGATCGCACTGCCTGCCCTCGCGTTCTGGCGTCTGTCGCGCTCCACGCACTTGAACGACGAACCAGCCGCCGCGCCCACGGACGCACCGCTGGCCAGCGTCATCTGCCCGGCGCGCAACGAAGCGCGCCACATCGGCGACTTCGTGCGCGCCGCACTCGCCACGTCGTACCCGCACAGCGAACTGATCATCATCGATGATCATTCCACCGACGGCACCGCCGACCTGGCGCTCGCCGCCGGCGCGGGCGACCCGCGGTTACACGTCATCAGTGCGCCTCCGTTGCCCGCCGGTTGGTTCGGCAAGCAGTGGGCGTGCCACGCGGGGGCACAGGTCGCGCGCGGCTCTGTCCTGCTGTTCACCGACGCCGACACGCGCCATGCTCCCGACCTGCTCTCGCGCGGCGTG
>JARIEY010000146.1 GCA_031127085.1 Gemmatimonadota bacterium
ATCTGCAACTCGCTAGCTGACGGAGGCCGATCTGCACCCTGACCATTTACAGCCACGATCGGTTGACGTCGTTGGCTGGGCTGGAGAACCTGACGCACCTGGACTATCTGGGCCTGAGCTTCGTGTCGACGCTGGACGACCTGAGCGGGTTGTCGGGGTTGGAGGAGGTTGGGATCCTCTCCATCGACTTCCATGGCCCTGCGGGCATGGGCGGGATGACGTCGCTGCGCGAGGTCGACTTCTTGTTGCTGACGGCCAACCGTTGGCTCGAGGACCTGGAGGCCTTTAGCGGCGTGGAGTCGGTGAACAGTGACCCATCAGCGGAGCGTGGGTGCGCGAGTTCGTGCTTGAGGCGACGTTGCGGCGGGAGGTGCGCATGGCAGGGCGCAAGATCCGCGATGTCCGAGAGGCGCGGGAATGTCTCCACGAGGTGGCCCGCTCGGGTGTACACCGAGTGCAGTGGGCGCGTGAGCACGGGATCGATGCGCGCTCGCTCAACGCGTGGCGGGTCAACCTGGAACGCGCTGGACCAACCGACGGGCTCCGACTGGTTGAGCTCGTCCCCGAGCGCGCATCGAGCGGGGCCGTGTCGGTGCGCTGCGGCGTGTTCACCGTGCATGTGGAGGAGGCGTTTGACGAACGCCTCCTCGCGCGCGTGCTCTCTGTCGTTGCCTCATGTTGACCTTGGGCCCGGCCACGAGGGTCTTCATCGGGCTCGACCCCGTCGACTTCCGCGGCGGCTTTGACCGCCTGGCCGGCGACGTGCGGCGGTTGGGGCACGACCCTTTGGACGGGCACTTGTACTTGTTCGTCAACCGGCGCCGAACCCAGGTGCGGGCCTTGTGGTTCGACCGGTCCGGATGGGCGATGTACGCAAAGCGGCTCGAGCGGGGCACGTTCGAACTGCCCGAGGCCGAGGCCGGGACGCGGAAGGTCAGGATCGACGCAGGCCAACTCGCGATGATCCTGGAGGGGATCGACCTGCGCGCACCGCGACGTCTCCGCTATCGCCATCCAGGACCTCACGAACGCTGAGGTTGTTCGATCGCTATCACGAAGGCATGGATGTTCCGGTTCCCGGCGTTCTACAACCTCCGGCATGGCGACTAAACCCCCGACTGCCGAGACGAGCGCCAGCCTTCGAGCGGAGCGGGACGATGCGCGTCGCGAACTCGCCGTGCTGCGTAAGGACGTCCTCCGGCTCACGACCACCCTAGCCGGCGTGACCGACAAGATGGACCAGATGTTCCAGATGCTTCGTCGCCGCGAAGCCCAACTCGAGCGCTTGGAGCGCGAGAATCGCAAGCTGCGACGAGCGTTGGGGTTGGACGACCCCGACCCCGAGCGCGCGATCGGGACACCGGGATCGGACCCCGCGCCCGCGGAACCTCGTTTGACCGAGAAGACCGCCAACGCAACGAAGGGGACGAAGGCGTCCGTCGAGGCGGCGGCGGAGCCTGAAGCCGAAGGCGGGCCCGATTCACCAACGAACGGGGCCGACGTGGAGCCCGGGGAGACCACTCCGCCGAACAAGAGCGCGGAGTCGGCCAGCGCGGGCCCGAAAGGCGCCAAGGACCCAGGGGAATTCAAGGTCCGAGGGCGTCGAGGCCGAACCGACGGCGGACGCGGAGCCCCGCCCGCGCACCTCGACGGTGTCGAGGAACTGCACGGCCTCTGTACGTGCCCCCACTGCCACAGTCGAACGGTGAAGCATGACACGCTGGTCACGCGCGTGTACACCGTAGTGCCCAGCTACGTTCGCGTGCGGACGATTCGCCGGGCACGGGGGCGCTGCACCAACCCCGACTGTCAGGTCGTGAGCGTCGCGACGATGCCGCCCATGCCGTGCGAGCGTGCCTTGTACGACTGCGCCTTCCTCGCGTGGTTGGTCGTCATGAAGTTCGCCCTGCTCGTCCCGCTCGATCGCATCCGGACCCACCTGGCGTCGCAGGGCGTGAACGTTTCCGAGGGCACCTTGGTGCACCTGATCGCCCGCGCCGCGAGCCTCGCCGACCCGATCGACGGCGAGCACATGCGTCAACTGAAGGCCGGCACCTGGATAGCCTTCGACGGAACTGGCCTGAAGACGCTGATTCCCGGTCAGTCGAAGGCCTGGGACGCGTACCTCGAGGTCTACACGCGCGACGAGCTCACCGTGTTCCAGTTCGACCTGACCAAGCACGCGGACCGGCTGAACCGTCGGCTATTCGGCTTCCAAGGGATCCTGCTCTGCGACGCAGAGACTCGAAACCAGGCGGGTTTCCGAGGGGGCACGTTCGCAAACTGCAACGCGCACCCGCGGCGGGCCCTCTTGGCAGCCGAGGCCGCCCACCCGAAGCTCGCCGAACAAGGGGGCCGGTTCATCCGAGCGTTGTACGACATCGAGGACGAAGCAGAGGCGCGCGGTCTGCAAGGCGCCCGTCTCGTGGCGTACCGGCGAAGACGAAGTGGCCGCATCCTTCGACGATTTCGACAGTGGCTGGACGGGGTGATCCGCAAGCAGTTGCCTCCGTCGGACCCCGTTCGCCGCGTGGCGAAGTACTACGTGAAGCACTGGGATGCGCTCACGCGGTTCATCGACCACGCCGAGCTGCCGCTGGACAACAATACGTCGGAGCGGAACTTCCAGCGACACGCCAAGCTGCGGCTCGCGAGTCTGTTCGCTGGAAGCGTGGAGGGGGGCCACCGGTGGGCCACGCTGCTCGGCGTGGTCCGGACGGCCCAGAACTGCGGCGTCGACGTCCAAGCCTACCTGACCTGGATGTTCGAACGGCGCGGCACCCACCGACGGACCTTCCGCATGGCAGCGGCCGAACTGACTCCGATGCAGTACCGGCAGCACGTCGTGCGCGAGCGCGAACCGGCCCCAGCCACCACCACCGCGTCGTAAGCCCCGCTCACCACGGCGGTCAGCGCTGCCAGGAGATCGGCCGCGCGCCACCACGCTCCGCTGATCGGTCACAGCGTAGGGAACGTGCGCGGCACCATGGAGGTGTCGCCCGACACGGACGGGGCGGGATCCTTGGCTTGCCGGCTGGCTCCCGCCCCGTGCTGTGTCTAGCGATACAGCGCGTGCATCCTATCGTCTGGAACGCCGAACGTCACGTCCCCATCGCCTGGGACGTCCTCCCCGACGTCGATGACGCCCGCCCCAAGGCCTGCCCGTCCTGCCGAAGACCGGCGAAGCGCGGCCACAAAGTCGATCTCCACGGTCACGGACCCCGCTCTCGTGAGGTGGTGGTCGCACCCGCGATCACGCGCGCCCGCTGCCACGTCGTCGCCTGCTGGTCCCGCCGCTACCGCTGCACGCGCTGCGGAAAGACCTGTACCGTCCTGCCGATCGGCGTGATCCCCCGGCACCTGTACAGCGTCTTCGCCATCGTCGTCGCGTTCGTGCTCACCGCGACTGGGCCCCTCGGGGACGACCTCACCGACGCCCTCGCCTACAAGCGCCAGGGCCTCTACCCCCGCCGCGCCGTCAAACCCGGCGTCGACTGGCGCTGGGTCTCCATCGACCGGTGGCGTGGCTCCATCGCCGTCTGGTGGCCCTTCGCCGTCGACATCCCTGATCTGCTCGCCCACCTCCACCGCCGCGCCGGCACCGACGACCTCCAGGGTCGACTGGAGGCTGCCGCCGCGAGCCACGTCCGGCAGGGGACGCCCATGTGACGCAGGCGACCAGACGGGACCCACCCTTCATGATCGAAGCCGATAATCGGCCGGTCGGTTCTTCCCGGGACACCCATCCAGGAGGAACCACGATGAAGAAGATCCCCACACCCAGCCGGACGGAGCGGACCGCGCTCTTCCGGCTCTCCGTGATCGGCGACCTGCTCGCACGGGAGCTCGAACGCGGCGATCTGCAGAAGGCCTTCGAGGAGCGCTCGAAGCAGCGCTACCGGCCGCCTGGCGCGAAGGTCTCACGGACCTACAGCACACAGACGCTGGAGCGCTGGTACTACGCCGCGAAAGACGGACACGCGAAGGCCCTCGAGCCGAAGTCCCGCGAGCGCGGGATCGCCCGCAAGCTCACCGACGACCAGCGGAAGATCCTGCTCGACATGCGCGCGACCCACCGGTCGGTCTCCATCGAGCTCATCCTCCAGGAGGCCATCCGCAACGGCGTCCTCGCCGAGGACGACGTCTCGAAGACGACGCTGACCCGCCTCTATGCCCGCCACGGGCTCGCCCGGCTGCCGAAGAACCGCGCCGCGCGCTCGGCCCGCGTCCAGCGCCGTCGCTGGGTGGCCGCCGCGCCCGGCGATCTGTGGCACGGGGACGTGTGCCACGCCGTGCTGGCCGGTCCCGAGGGCAAGCGGACCGTGTACGTGCACGGCTTCCTCGACGACACCAGCCGCTACGTCACCGCGCTGTCGGCCCGCACGACGGAGACCGAGCGCGACATGCTCGAGGTCCTCTGCGGCGCGCTGCTGCAGCACCCGCCACCTCGTACGTTGTACCTGGATAACGGCGCCTGCTACTCGGGTGACCTCCTCGCCCTGCTCTGCGCCCGGCTCGACATCCGCCTCGTCCATGCCGCTCCGTACGACCCGGAGGCACGCGGGAAGATGGAGCGATTCTGGCAAACGGCCCGCGGCCGCTGCCTCGACCACCTGCACCCCACCAGCACCCGCAACCAGGTCGATCTCGCGCTGTGGTCCTGGCTCGACGTCGACTACCACCGTCGAAAGCACGGTTCCCTGATGGGCAAGACGCCGAGGGAGGTCTACCGCGAGGGCAGCGCGCGACGACCGCTGACCGCGCTGGAGCTCGCTCGGGCGCTGGAGGTCGCGCTGAAGCGGAAGGTCGGTAAGGACGGGACCTTCTCCGTGGACGCCATCATCTACGAGGTCGACGGGCGGCACCTCGCCACCCGCGAGGTCACCGTGATCCAGGACGGCCTGTCCGGCAAGATCCTCCGGGTCACCCACGACAGGCGGCCGGTGCGCTTCGGGCTCTGCGACGCGGTGATGAACGCTCGTCGGCGTCGCGCGCCCGACCTCGAGCCTGCGCCGCTCGACGCGAACGCGCCCTTCGACCCCATCGCCGGCCTGCTCGCGAAGGCCCGGGAGCTGGCCGGTGAGTGACGGCGTCCAGGAGACCTTCCGCCTCACGCGCATGCCCTTCGACAAGGACGTGCCCGACGAGCTGATCTGGGTGGACAAGAGCCGCGAGGAGGCGCTCGGCCGCCTCGTCGATGCCGTGACCCACCGCCGGCACGCGCTGGTCCTCGGGGAACCCGGAGCGGGGAAGACAACGGTCCTACGTGCGCTCAGGGCGCGCATGTCGCCCGCGCACTTCCGCCTGCACTACACCGCCCACGTCACGCTGGGACGCCGGGACTTCTACCGCCAGCTCTGCTTCGCGCTGGGCATCGAGCCCAAGACCACGCCCGCCGCGATGTTCGAGGGGCTCCAACGTATGTGTGCCCAGAACGCACAGGAGCACCGGGTCCACTCCGTGATCGTGCTGGACGAGGCCCAACTCATGCCGGACGTGACGCTGGGGCACCTGCACGTGCTCACCAACTTCGGCTGGGACAGCCAGCCGCTGTTGTCGCTCGTGTTCGTCGGCCTCGTCGAGCTCCACGACCGGCTGCGCCTGTCGATGCACCGCTCGCTGCTCACGCGCATCCACACCAAGGTCGAGCTGACCCCTGGGGACCCGTCGATGACGGCTTCCTACGTCCGCAAACGGCTGGCCGACGCCGGAGCGCGTGACGAGCTGTTCACCGGCGACGCGCTCGCGGTGCTGCACGACGAGACCGGCGGCCTGCTGCGCAGCGTCGACGTCGTGGCCTCGGCGGCGCTCCGGCTCGCCGCTCGGGAGGACAAGCCCAGGGTCGACCGAGACATCCTCCGGCGCGCCCTGCATCACACCCCGCTGATCTGAACCCACATCCGAACCCAGCGACGAGCCGGTCCCAACCCTGGGGCCGGCTCGTGTCGCATCTGGAGACCATCATGAGCGAAGAGCCGTTTCCCGTGGTGCGTGTGGCCCACGCGGCCCCCGAGGCGGTCGAGCCCGCCTGGCTCGTCCGGGACCTTTGGGGAGCCGAGGCCGTCGGGTTCATCGGCGGGACGCCCAAGAGCTGCAAGACCTGGCTGGCACTCGAACTGGCGGTCGCGGTCGCGTCCGGGCGCCCGTGTCTCGGCCATTACCCCGTGGTCGAGCGCGGACCCGTCGTGCTCTACGCCGCAGAGGACTCCGCGGCCGCCATCCGCACGCGGGTGTCGGGTATCACCCGAGCCCGAAAGCTCGATCTCGAGCGCCTGGCAGTGGGGCTCATCACCGAGCCGTCGATCGCGCTCGATCGGCTGGACCACCAGACCCGCCTGCTGCGAACGGTCCGCAAGAACAAGGCGAAGCTGTTGATCCTCGACCCGCTGGTCCGTCTGCACCACGGCGACGAGAACAGCGCTGCGGACACGAGCGCGCTGCTGGCGTTCCTCCGTCACCTCCAGCGCGAGACCCACACCGCGATCGCGGTGGTGCACCACATCCGGAAGAGCGGCTCGGCGACGCAGCCGGGCCAGGGCCGGCGCGGCTCGGGAGACCTGCACGCGTGGTCGGACAGCAACCTGTTCGTGCTGCACGGCCAGGACGGGCTGGAGCTGCACTCCGAGCATCGGAACCACCCGGCCCCGGACCCATTGGCCCTGCGGCTGGAGCGGGACCCGCCGCACCTGGTCGTTGCCCCCATGGAGCAGGGAGGCGAACCGGACGAGGTCGCGTCCCGGGTGGTCGAGGCCCTGGCCAACGGTCCCCTGGGGCGCACCGAACTGCGTTCGCGGGTGCGCATCCGGAACGAGCGGCTGGGGCAGATCCTGGAGGACCTGACCAGCGCCCGGAGGGTGGCGCGGGACGCTGAGGGGAGGTGGTGCGTTCCGCGTTCCGGCGACTGAGGGATCAGGGAACGGAACGGCTCGCCCATCGGCGAGATTCAGCCATCGACCGTCACTCCTGCGGTGTCGAATGGTCGGCCCGTTCCCGTCCCTCACGGAACGCGCTTCGCCCGCCCTCACCACGGCCGCCTAACGACAAGCGCCGCAGCGCTCCCCATGGACTGGCCGCGCAGCAGTTCCTGTATGAGCCCACGCGGGTGCCAGCGGCAGCGGGCATGCTCCCTGCGGCGAACGATGCGGGCCTCGACCTAGTAGTATGCCTCTGGTCGTTCCACGATCAGAGACCAGCATCTCCTGCCATGATGGTGCAGTGCGCAAGCGGAGCCAACTGGCGGGAGAAGCTCCATACGCCAAGCCCCGACCTCTGGCGTCAACTGATCAACTTCATCGTTGTGCCGACGAAGGCGATCGCCATCCCGTTCCTCCTTGACGATAGGTCCTTCCACGAGAACGCGATGCGACTCGCCGGCGTTTTGCTCGATCTTTCGCGACTTGGACGCGCCGGACTCGTGGTTGGAAGGCTCCACGAAGCAGCAACTGGTCATTTGGTTGAGCGGGAAGGTCTCGGCTCTCAAGGCCGCTTCGTAACGGATCGTGAGCCAACCCAGGTATCAAGGGCTGCTTCATCACGATGAGAGCCCCAAGGCTTCCCGCACGACTGTCGTGACGGTGTGCTGCCAACTCGCAACCGGGTTCAAGCCGTTGACGTTCGGCTCCAAGTCCATGCGATACTGGATATCGTTGGGCGAAACGTAGGTCCCCGCCAGGTCCCGCCGCCGGATGATGCGCACGTCAGGGTCCCCGAGGTCGTACAAGCGCGGAGTGAACGTGGCCCGAAAGCCGGTGCTGTACACCTGCCACTGGGCCATCGTCGCGTGGTGGTACCCCCGTGAGGAACCCGAGCCGTACCGCGCGACATCCTCTAGGAAGCGACGCTGCAAAGGGGAGAGTCCCGAGGGGTGATTGGCTTGGTCGGCCAGCCGATCGACAATGCGCTGTACG
>JARIEY010000147.1 GCA_031127085.1 Gemmatimonadota bacterium
ATCGAGACCGCGACGCTGCTGCGGCAGCACTTCGCCGGCCCCATTTACTGCGACCTCCACTCGCTGGTACTCGCGGTGCAGCCCTCCGGGCTCCGCACGCTGCAGCCACTGCCGCGGGTGGCCGAGTGGTGCCGGTGTTTCGACGTGCTGCAGGTGAATGAGGACGAACTGTCCATGCTGGCGCCGGACGGGCTGGCGCTCGCGGCGACGGCGCTTGCCGCCGGCGTGCAATCGCTGGTGGTCACACTCGGCCCGCGCGGCGTCGTGTACTTCGCGCCGTCGCACTTCGCCCAGCTCGCCGACCGCCGGACTGGAGCGCCGCCGCTGGGGGTGTCAAGTGGCGCGCTCCGCACCGCGCTGCTCGCGCCGGCGCCCGGGGACGTGCACGTCAAGGGGGATCCCACGGGATGCGGGGACGTGTTCGGCGCAAGCTTCTACTCACGACTGCTCGCGGGTGATATAATGACCGAGGCGCTACGCGCGGCGATTGCCGCCGCCGCCCGCAACGTGCAGCACCGCGGCGCCTCCGGGCTCGCGCATTTTCTTCGTGGAGAGCTCAGTCCCTCGTGAACGTCATCACCGTCCCCTCGTCCCTGGATGACCAGACGTTCGAGCAGGTGCTCGAACAGCTGGCCTTGCTCCCGCCGGACGCGCGCGTGCTGTTTGATGCGCGGTTCACCACCTGGGGCTCGCCCTTCGGCCTTACCAGCCTGCTCACGCTGGCCCAGACCTTTACGACGAAGCCGCAGTTGATCGTGCCTGAGAAGGACGACACCGTCTCGTACTGGGCGCGCGCCCGCTTCTTCGAGTACGCGGCCGACCTCTTCGAGATCAGCGGCAAGTTCCCTGCGGCACGCGCCGAGCGCGAGTCGGGGACGCTGCTGGAAATCACCCCGGTCTCACGCAGCGACGATGTGCACACCGTGGTGGAGCGCATCAAGGACAAGGCCGCGCACATCATCACGCAGAACCTGCACCTCGAATCGCGCGCCGTCCTCGGCTTCGCGATGACGCTGTCTGAGGCGTGCCAGAACATCGTGGAGCACGCCGGGCGCGGCGGCTGGGTGGCGGTGCAGAACTACAACTGGAAGAAGCGCCTGGGCCGGCACGTGGTGCAAATCGCCGTCTGCGATGCGGGGATGGGCATCCGGGCCTCGCTCGAAAGCGGCAACCGTCGCCCGCTGACGGAGCGCTGGGATGACGGCTTGGCGCTGGAGACCGCGGTCATCCAGGGGACGAGTCGTTTCCCCGATCACGGACGCGGCCAGGGCTTCAAGGGAATCCGCGGCTACTTGAACAAGTGGCAGGGCAAGCTGACCGTGCGCAGCGGCACGGCGCGCGTGACGATGGTGCAGCCGTGGGATGAGGATGTCCCCCGCCGTGACGGGCTGTCGCATATGCCTGGCACTCAGCTGCTGATCGTGATCCCCGAGAAGGTCGAGAAGTGACGATGACACCGCACACGATCGATGTCTGCGCGGTGCTCCGCAGCGCCGTGAACCAGAACTACGGCAACCTCCTCACCCGCGATACGGGGATGGCGGTGCGCCACCAGATCGAGCGCGAGTTGGCCGCCCATCGCGAGGGCGGCATCACGTCGCTGGACTTCTCGAGCATCGGGATGATGGACTATTCCTGCGCCGACGAAGTCGTGGCCAAGCTGCTCGTCCTGCTGCAGAACGACGACATCACGCGCGGCGGATACGTGGTGTTCCGCGGCATCGGCGACGAACATCTGGAGCTCGTTGAGTCGGTGCTCACGCACCACGGGCTGGCCCTCGTCTGCCTGTGCGAGGACGGCATTCCGCGCCTGATTGGCAAGGTCTCGGACGCCGAGCGCCGTGCGTGGGACATGGTGCGCCTGCGCGGCCGGGCCGTTCCTGCCGACCTCGCCGACGAGTTCGGCTTTGGCGAGGAGATTGTCGCGCGCGTGCTCGACGATCTCTCGCGCCGCCGTCTGATCCGCCGCGGGACCGACGCCTTTCAGGCGTTGGACGCCGGCGACCTGGTGCAGTAATGGCCGACGGCTACAATCCCCCCCTGCAGGTGGTTGGCTTCATCGCCACGCGGCGCGGCGACGCCGAGCGCGGGCCGGCGGTGCGCGTGCGCCCCGACGACGCGGCCATCCGCGACCTGACGGACGGCGGGCTGGTCTGGATCTACGGCCCGCGCCGGCACGATCTCGCCACCATGATCGTCGACGACACGCTGCCGCGTGGCAGCGTGGTCGTGCGTGACGTCGCCGGCATCGCGCCAACGGAAATCATCCGCCTGGTTCGTGTCGACGCCGACCGTCCCGTGCTGAATCCCAAGCCGGTCTGACCTATGGCATCGTCCAAGAAGCCCGTCCGTCCCCACACGCTCGCCACGCTCGTGCTGCACGCCGGCGAGGCGCCGCACGCCGCCGGCGATCCGGTCGTGCCGCCGCTGGTGCAGTCGGTGAACTACGTGCAGGAGCCGGGCAGCGACAACCTGATGTACACCCGCTACGGCAACACACCGAATGCCGACCGCATCCAGAAGCGCATCGCCGCGCTGGAAGGGGCCGAACAGGCGCTGATGCTCTCCAGCGGTATGGCGGCCACGGCCTGCGGCCTGCTCGCACTCCTGCGCCCGGGTGACCACCTGCTCGCCAGCCAGTACATCTACGGCGGCACGCACCGCTTGCTCACCGAAGAGTTCACGCAGATGGGGATCGACGTCACGCTCGTCGATCCGTTCGAGCCGCGCGCCTGGCGGCGCCGCCTGCGCAAGGAAACCCGCGCCATCTTCATCGAGTCGCCGGTCAATCCCACCTGCCGCGTGCTCGACATGCGCGGTGTCTCGCTCCTCACCAAGGAGCTGGGAATCGCCCTCGTCGTCGACTCGACCTTTGCGAGCCCGGTGAACTTCCGCCCCATCGAGCACGGGGCTGATGTCGTGATTCACTCCGCGACGAAGTTCCTGAACGGGCACCACGATGTGCTCGGCGGCGTCGTCTGCGGCACCGTCCCGTACATCGATGAAGTGCGCCAGAAGGAGATTGTGTGGGGCCAGACGCCCGATCCGTTTGCGTGCTGGCTGCTGGAACGCGGCCTCAAGACGCTGGACGTGCGGGTGCAACGTCAGAACGAGTCGGCCGCCGAAATCGCCACCTGGCTCGAGGGACGCAAGGAAGTCCGCCGTTGTCACTACCCAGGGCTGGAGAGCCACCCCGATCACGCGGTGGCGGTGGACCAGCTCGACGGGTTTGGCGGTATGGTGGCGTTCGAACTCGCCGGCGGTGCGCGCTCGGCCGACCGCTTTGCCAAGCGCATCAAGCTCATTCGCTACGCGGCGTCGCTGGGCGGCGTCGACACGCTGGTGAGCGAACCTCGTTTTTCGTCGCACGCGCGGATGTCGAGCGACGAGCGCGCCCGCATCGGCATTCCCGACGGCTTCATTCGCCTGAGCGTCGGGCTCGAGGGGGTGACCGACATTATCGCCGACCTCGAGCAGGCGCTGCGCTAACCGATGATTCGATTCTCCCACGTACACAAGTCGTTTGCGCGCACCGGCGCGGCGCTGCAGGACGTGTCGTTCCAGCTGAACAAGGGCGAGTTCGTGTTCATCACCGGCCCCAGCGGCGCCGGCAAGAGCACCATTCTCAAGCTCTGCTTCTTCGAGGAAATGCCGTCCAAGGGCGAGGTGAAGGTCTACGGCACCAGTTCGGCAACCTACCGGCCTGGCGACGTCCCCAAGCTGCGTCGCCGGCTCGGCGTGGTGTTCCAGGATTTTCGGCTGCTCGAGGACCGCAACGTCGAAAGCAACATCGCGTTCGCGCTGGAAGTCACCGGCACGCCGCCGGCGCAGATTGGCCCGCGCGTCGCACGGCTGCTCGCGCAGGTGGGACTCGCCGCCAAGGCCACGTCGCTGCCTCGCGAACTCTCCGGTGGTGAGCAGCAACGCGTGGCGATCGCCCGCGCGCTCGCCAACGACCCGGTAGCGCTGATCGCCGACGAACCGACCGGCAACCTCGACGAGCGCGCGACCCGCGGCATCTACCAGCTCTTCCGCGACATCAACGCCAGCGGAACGGCCGTGTTGATGGCGACGCACGACCTCGACCTCGTGCGACGCTCGGGGTGCCGCACCATCGAAGTGAACCGCGGACAGGTGGTCTTCGACTCGGCCGCCGACGGCGGCTTCCGCGCCTCGGGGGCCAGTGCGGCCGTGGAGGACGACGCGTGAGACTCGCCGTCCGTGAAGCGCTGCTCGCCTTCCGTCGCGCGCCGATGCTCAGCGCGCTCTCCATCACCACGATCGCATTCTCGCTCTTCGCCTTCGGGCTCTTTGGGCTGGTGGCACTCAACATCCGCAACGCGCTTCGGACCGTCGAAGACCGCGTGGAGATTCGTGCCTTCATCGCCGACGGCACCGGGAGCGAAGCCACCGCCGCCGCGTTGGGCGACATCGGCGCCTTCCCCGAAGCGGCCTCGGTGCGCTTGGTCTCGCAGGCGCAGGCGCTCGACCGCGCCCGCCTCGAACTGGGCGAGTTCAGCGACGTGTTTGAGGAGGGCATCCTCCCGGCGTCCATCGAACTGCGCCTGAAGCCCGGCTTCCGCGACCCGGCTACCGTGCGCGCGGTCGCCAAACGCATTGAAGTCTACGATTTCGTGGATGACATCCGCTTTGGTGAAGAGTGGGTGGAGAAGCTCCATCGCCTCCGCAACATCGCCACGCTCGCCGGCGTTGCACTCGGCCTGACCTTTGCCACGGTCGCCATCATCATCATCGGCTCCACCATTCGCATGGCGGTGATGGCGCGCTCGCGCGAGATCTCCATTATGCGCTTGGTCGGCGCGACCAACGGCTTCATCCGTGCGCCATTCCTTATCGAGGGCTTCCTCAAGGGGACACTCGGTGGAGTGCTCGCGCTGGTTCTTGCCTGGGTGGCGCTGGGGATCATCAACCGCTTTGTCGTGCAGGCCGCCTTCTTTGACCCGTGGATGGGCGCGGTGGGTGTGCTGGCCGGCGCGTGCATCGGTCTCGCCGGCTCCGCGCTGAGCGTGGGCCGGCATTTGCAGAAGGTGTAAGGATCATGCGCGCGGGGCGAGCATTGGCAGGCGGCCGAGGGCAGATGGCGGATGGCAGAGCGCGGATGGCGGAGGCCTGCACGCCGGCGCCGCGCATCCGCCGTTTGCCATCCGCCATACGCCATCTCTGCGCCGCCCTCTGCCTCCTGTTTGTCCTCGCGCTCCCGTCCCCCGCCCTCTCGCAGGGCCCGCCAACGGTCCAGCAGCAAACGCCAGCCGACCGCGCCCGCGCCAATCGCGAAGAGCTCGACCGGATGCGTGCCGAGCGTGAGCGGCTGGAGCAGCGCATGCGCCAGCTGCAGAGCAGCGCGCACGACATCAGCGAGGAACGCACCAACATCGAGCGGCAGGCCGACGCCACCGCGCGCCTCGTGCGGTCGCTCGACTCGCAGATCGGCGCGCTGGAAGGCGAGGTCGACAATGCATCGGCCAGTCTGGTGCTCGCGCAGGACGAACTCGTCATCAAGCGCTCCATGTTGCAGCGCCGCGTGCGCGAGATCTACAAGCGCGGGGCGCTGTACTCGCTCGAGGCGCTACTCTCCGCGCAGTCGTTCGGTGCGCTCGTCGCGCGTTACAAGTACCTCCACCTCGTCGCGCAACGCGACCGGGCGCTCGTGCGCCGCGTGGAAATGCTCAACGAGCAGATCTCCGGCACCCGCACCCAGTTGGTGCGACTGCGCGGCGAGATGGAGCTCAGTCGTGAGCAGAAGAGCGAGGAGGAACGCCGCCTGCGCGAACTCGAAGGGCAGCGCGCCAAGTCGCTCGCCAAGGTGCAGCAAACTGCCAAGGTCACCGAGACGCGACTCAAGCAGCTGCAGCGCGACGAGAAGCGGCTGACCGACCTGCTGGCCACGTTCGAGGCCGAGCGTCGCCGCACGATCGCCGCGCGCCCCAACGCGCCCGCCGCATCGAGCAGCCTGCGCACCAGCGACCTCGGTCGACTCGACTGGCCGGTGGAGGGACAGATCCTCTATCGCTTTGGTCGCGTCGTGAACGCCAACAACACCACCACGCGGTGGAACGGCGTGGGCATCGGCGCGGCCGCCGGAACGCCGGTCAAGTCCGTGGCCGGCGGCTCGGTGGTGCTCGCGGAGCCATTCGGCACGTACGGCCAGACCGTCATCGTCAGCCATGGCGACGGCGACTTCTCGGTGTACGGGTCGCTCGCGCGCCTCGACGTCCGCAAAGGCCAGTCGATCCAGAAGGGGCAGGTGGTTGGCACCGTGGGGCGCACCGATCCCGACCTCGACGCGCACCTCCACTTCGAGATGCGTCCCAAGGGACGCGCCGTCGACCCGCTCGAGTGGCTAAGAAACCGCCGGTGATCACCAAGCGCTGCGCGGTGTGCAGCCGCATTCGCGCCTACGAGTCGGACGACCGCTACTGCATTGTCTGCGGCTCGGACGCGCTCGAGCCAGCCTGCTCCTGCGGACGCGGCTACGAGTACGCACTGCACGAGGCCGGCGACCTGCTCCACTGCCCCCGCTGCGGCAAGCGACTGCGCGGGCGCGACGACGAGTTCGAGTAGGCATCCTGAGGAGCGTCTGGTGAAAAAGAAGACGGCGAAGCGCCCTGCGGCCAAGACAGCCGCAGGCAAGAAGCCCACGACCAAGAAGTCGGCTGGCAAGAAGCCGGCAGACGAGAAGCCCGCAGGCAAGAAGCCGGCCACCAAGAAGTCAGCGACCACGCAGCGCGCGGCAGCGACCCCAGCGCCGCGCGCCGTGCGTCCCACGTCCAGCCGCGCCGTCACGGTCCCGAAACCGGGAACCGTTCCGGCCACGGCCGGGCCTTCACCGTACGACATCCCGTACGCGGGCGCCCCGCTTGGCGCGCACGTCTCTACCGCCGGCGGCGTGCGCAATGCGCCGCCGCGCGGGGTCGACATCGGCGCCACGGCCATCCAGCTCTTCACCAAGCAGGCCAATCAGTGGGCGGAGCGGCTGTTCGACGCCGCCGAGGTGCAGGGGTTTCGCGACGCCCTCACCCCCACCGGCGTGGCGTTCACGAACGCGCACGACAGCTACCTCATCAACCTCGCCTCACCAAATCCCGAGCTGCGCGCCCGTTCGATCGCGTCGTTCGAGTGCGAGATGCAGCGAAGCACTGCACTGGGGCTCGACGCCGTGGTCTCGCACCCGGGGAACTTCATGGACGACCGAGCCAGCGGCATCGCGCGAAACGCCGATGCGATTGCCGAGGTGATGGAACGCGTCAGCGGGCCCACGCGCCTGCTGATGGAGCTGACGGCCGGCCAGGGCACAGTGATCGGCTCCACCTTCGAGGAAATGGCGGCGCTGCTCGCGCGCCTTCCCGCTGCCGTGCAGTCGCGGGTCGGCGTCTGTCTCGACACCGCGCACGTCTTCGCGGCAGGCTACGACTTGGTGCACGACTTCGACGGCGTGATCGCGCGGTTTGCCGACGTGATCGGGCTCGCGCGGCTTGGGCTGCTGCACCTCAACGACTCCAAGGCGCCGCTGGGCTCGCACAAGGACCGGCACGAACTCATTGGCGCCGGGGCCATCGGCGATGGCCCGTTCCGCCGCATCATGACGGACCCGCGTCTGGCCGGCATTCCCAAGGTGCTCGAGACCCCGAAGGGCGACGATATGGTCTCCAACGACCGCGCGATGCTGCGCAAGCTGCGCACCTTCGCGCAGGGGTGACCAGCGGGCCGTGCGCGATGCACGGCCCGCCGCCTGCCGCGTTAGCAGGATGCTGAAAAACGGGACGTTTCGATGAAATCACTCTGCGTTGTCGAGAATTGCGGGGTCACGGGATGCTGAGCCAGCCGATTTGATGGTCCGTGTGATCGCTTTCTCGCGATTTCCAGGAGCCGCGCGGGCC
>JARIEY010000148.1 GCA_031127085.1 Gemmatimonadota bacterium
GGCCGGGGGCCGCGTGCGCTATTCTATTGCACAGTCCCCGCGCTCGCGGCAAAACGCCGCGCCCCCTCGCACGCTGCTCGTTGCCGCCAGCCCTTTCGCTCGGGCGGCGCCCACCTCCGGAACGCGCCCGTGACCGAGATCCTGCTCCTCGACGACGATCCGCTGCAGCTGAAGATGCTGGCGCGCACCCTGAACGGCTTGGGGTACACGAAGCTCATCGGATGCAACACCGCAGCCGCGGCGCTTGCCGCGCTCGCCGCGCCGGGGCGCGATGTCGGCCTGATACTGCTCGACCTGAATATGCCGGGCGTCGACGGCGTGGCCTTCCTTCGGCTGTTGGCAGAACGCCGCGCCGAAGTGCCCGTCATCCTGGTGAGCGGCGAGGACGAGCGACTCATCGAGACGGCGGCCCGTTTTGGGGCGTCCCAGCACCTCACCATCCTCGGCACCGTGCCCAAGCCCGTCTGGCCGGCTGAGCTGCGTGCCGTGCTCGACCGCTGGGAGTCGCCGGCCCCGGTCAACGCGCCGCCGGCGCAGTATCCGGCCGAGGAAGTGGCCCGCGCCATTCTGCATGGCGAGTTCCTGCCGCATTACCAACCCACCATCGATCTCGCCACGGGGGCATTGGTGGGCGTCGAAACGCTGGTGCGGTGGAAACACCCGCAGCACGGCATCATTATGCCGGCGCAATTCATCGCGGTCGCCGAGGAGCGCGGCCTGATCCGCGACCTGACGCGCCTGGTCTTGCGCGCTGCGCTTACGCAGGGCAAGGCGTGGCGTCAGGAAGGGCTCGAGCTCGCGGTGGCGGTGAACGTGTCGATGGATGACTTGGCACGCACGGACTTTGCCGATTACGTCTTCGCGGAGCTCGAGCGAAGCGGCGTGCCGCCACGGGATCTGATTCTCGAGGTGACGGAGCAGCGCTTTGCCACCAATCCCGACGCGGCCCTCGCGACGGTCAGCCGCCTGCGGCTGCGCCGCGTGACGATGTCGATCGACGACTTTGGCACGGGCACGTCATCGCTCGCGCAGCTGCGCGACCTGCCGTTCAATGAGGTGAAGGTCGACGGCTCCTTCGTGCACGGCGCCGGGAGCAATCCGATCCTTGGCGCCATCGTCACGTCGAGCCTCGACCTCGCGCGACGCATCGGCATGCGCACCGTTGCCGAGGGCGTGGAGGACGCGGCTGACTTAGCCTGGTTGCGCCTGCACGCCTGCGACTTGGCGCAGGGCTACTTTATCGGCAGGCCGATGTCGGCCGAGGCGTTCGCGGTGTGGCGCACCGAGTGGGCCGCGCGGCAGCCGTCGCTCTTCAGCTAGCGACGCGCGCCGCGAGGGCCTACTCCCACTCAATCGTGGCCGGCGGCTTGGAACTGACGTCGTACACGACGCGGTTCACGCCCTTCACCTCGTTGATGATGCGGCTTGAGATGCGGCCCAGCACGTCGGGCGGGAAGGCGTACCAGTCGGCGGTCATCCCATCAGTGCTGGTGACGGCGCGCAGCGCGATGACGTGTTCGTACGTGCGTCCGTCGCCCATCACGCCGACCGAGCGCACGGGAAGGAAGACCGCGAAGGCCTGCCAAATCGTGTCGTAGAGCCCCGCGGCACGAATCTCCTCGAGGTAGATCGCGTCGGCCTGCCGCAACGTGTCGAGCACGGTGCGATCGAGCGCGCCGAGGACGCGAATGGCCAGCCCCGGCCCCGGAAACGGATGGCGCCCCACCAGTTCCTCGGGGAGGCCCAGTTCGCGCCCGACGTTGCGCACTTCGTCCTTGAACAGTTCACGCAGTGGTTCGATGAGCGTGAACTTCATGTCGGGCTTCAGGCCACCCACGTTGTGGTGCGTCTTGATGGTGGCACTCGGGCCACCCTTGGCGCTCACCGACTCGATGACGTCGGGATAGAGCGTTCCCTGCACTAGGAACGCCGCGTCCTTGCCCGCGTCGGCGGCTGCATCCTCGAACACGTCGATGAACGTGTGGCCGATGATCTTGCGCTTCCGTTCCGGCTCGTCGACGCCGACCAGCGCATCGAGGAAGCGGTCTTCGGCGCGCACCGTGACCAGCTTGATCCCCAGGTGCCGCCCCATCAACCGCTCCACCTGCTCGCGCTCGTGCAACCGCAGCATCCCCGTATCGACAAAGATGCAGGTCAGCTGGTCGCCGATCGCCTTATGCACCAAGGCGGCAGCAACCGAGGAATCGACGCCTCCCGAGAGCCCGCAGATGACGTGCTTGTCGCCAACGAGGGCGCGGATCTTCGCGACCTCGATGTCGATGAAATGCCCCGGCGTCCAGTCCGGCTTGCAGCCGCAGATGCCAAAGAGAAAGTTCTGGATAATCTCGGCGCCGCGCACCGTGTGCGCCACTTCGGAATGGAACTGCACCGCGAAGACAGGCTTGGTCTCGTGACGGAATCCTGCGATCACCCGGTCGCTCCGCGCGGTCACCACGTAGCCCGGGGGCGCCTGCTCCACGTGGTCGCCGTGGCTCATCCACACCGTCGTCTTTTCGCCGGCGTCGAAGCCAGCAAAGAGTCCCGCGGGCTCCACCACCTGCACCTCGGCGCGGCCGTACTCGCGCCCACCTCCGCCCACAACCTCACCGCCCTCGGAGAAGGCGATCCACTGCATCCCGTAGCAGACACCGAGCAGCGGGGCGATGTCGAGAATGCCCGCGTCGAAGGACGGCGCCCCCTCATCGGTGACCGAACTCGGCCCACCCGACAGGATGATCCCCGCCGGGTTCCACTCACGGATCCACTCCAGCGACCGCGTGGGCGGATGGATTTCGCAAAAGACGTGCGCCTCTCGCACCCGTCGCGCAATGAGCTGCGTGAACTGCGACCCGCAATCAAGAATCAGTATGCGCGACACGATCTGTGGGGTTGTCGTCGACGATCCGCCATCTGCCATCCACCATCTGCCATCTACCATCTGCCATCTGCCATCTACCATCCGCCATCTGCCGTTCAGTACTTCCACTCCGCCGCGTCGAGCTTCACGAACTCCACGTGCTTCGAATCGAGGTCGATGATCGCCGCCGTGGGCGCACCGTTCACCCAGCCGCATCCCTCGCCGGGATTCACGATCAGCGTCTCGCCCCGCGTCTTCATCTCCTGCTTGTGTTCGTGCCCGTGAATCACGAAGCCGTGCGAGAGCATGGACCGCTCCGAAACGTCCGCAAGATCGTGCACCAGCAGAATCTTGTGCTCCCCGATTTGCATCGAGTGCGGCGACTCAAACAGCTCGCAGGCCAGCGCCTGCGCCGCCATCCCGCGCAGCCCTTCGCGGTCGCCGTCGTTGCGCCCGAACACACCAACCATCGGGGCGGCGTATTCGAGAAACGGCTGCAAGGCAAAGGCCGAGCAGTAGTCGCCTGCGTGCAGCACCATCTCCACCCCACGCGCCTGGAACTCCGCGAGCAGCGCGGTGATGGCGGGGAGCCGGTCGTGCGTATCGGCGATGAGACCGATCTTCATCAGGCCTCCTTCCATTCGAGGGTCTCGGCTTCCAGCCGGACCAGGTCTTCCAGCGTCTCGCGGCGGGAAATGATCGCCCACCGGCTACCGTCCACCAGCACCTCGGGGGCCCTCGGGCGCGTGTTATACGTCAGCGCCATCACGTAACCGTACGCGCCCGTCGTGTGAACCGCTAGCACGTCGCCCGGCTGTGCGTCGTCCATCTGGCGATCCCGGGCGAGGAAATCGCCTGTCTCGCAGATGGGCCCCACCACGTCGACCGTCGCCTGGCCGCCCCGCGGGCGGAGCGACTCAATGGCGTGGAAGGCGTCGTAGTGCGAGGGGCGCAACAACTCGCTCATCCCGGCGTCGGTGATCACAAAGTCGGTGCCGCCGGTCGGCTTGCGGTAGAGGACGCGCGTGAGGAGCGTCCCCGACTCGGCCACCACGAACCGCCCCGGCTCCACGATCAGTTCGAGCCCGAGCGATTGGACCACGGGGACAATGATCTCGGCGAAGAGCGCGAGATCCGGGGCATCCTCCGCGTCGTAGCGCGCCGGGAGTCCGCCGCCGGCGTCGAAGAAGCGCAGCGGGGCGCCCTGCTGCTGCAGCAAGCGAGCGAGTTCCGCAAGCCGCTCCACGCCATCGCGGTACGGTGCGAGCGAAAGCAACTGCGAGCCCACGTGCATATCGAGACCGGCCAGTTCGATATGGGGTGAGGCCAGCGCGCGCGCCGCCACCGCGGGCACGTCGCCCCACGGAATGCCGAACTTGTGGCCGCGCGACCCCGTGGCGATGTACTGGTGCGCGTTGGCCACGTGCACCTCGGGGTTCACGCGGAACGCGATGCGCGCACGCACGCCGAGCCGCCGCGCCTCGTCTTCCACGATCTCCAGTTCTGCCGCCGACTCCACATTGATCAGCAGCACGCCGGCCTCGAGCCCGGCCACGATCTCGTCGCGTCGCTTGCCCACGCCGCCGAAGATGATGTGCTCGGGGGCGAACCCTGCGCGCAGCGCCCGGAAGAGCTCCCCGCCCGAGACGACGTCGGCGCGGCACCCTTCGGCCTGCAACACGCGCAGCAGCCCGCGGCTGCTGTTCGCCTTCATCGAGTAGTGAATGCGGTGCGGAACGCCCGCGAGCGCCGCGTCGAGCGCGCGATACCGTTCGCGCAGCGCGTTGGCACTGTACACATACGCCGGGGTGCCGACCGCCGCCGCGATCGCCTCCAACGGGACCTCTTCACACCAGAGGGTCCCGTCGCGGCGCTGGAACGGGCGCCCTAGTACGCCCGCGCCCACACGGCCTCGGCCTTGGAAGGACCACCACAGCACAGGCACGTCGTCGGAGCCACGGCGCTCCGGAACTCCTCATCCGGCATCACACGGATGGTCGCCTTCGTGTCCTCCTTCACCTTGGCCTCGCACTTCGCGTCGCAGCACCAGCCGGCAAACACGAAGCCGCCCTTCCCGTCCATCAGCGTCTTGAACTCGTCGTACGAAATCGCGCCGCGCACGCTGTTCGCCTCGCGACGATCGAGCGCCGCCTGGAACATGTCGTTCTGGATCTTCTCCAGCAGCGCGGCGGCGGCGGCTGGCAGGCCGTCCATCGGCATCGACTGCTTCTCGCGCGTGTCGCGACGCGCCGCGAACACGGCCTGCTTGTCCAGATCCTTCGGCCCCAACTCGAAGCGCAGGGGGACGCCGCGCAATTCCCACTCGTAGTACTTGGCGCCCGACCGCATGCCGTCGCGCGCATCGACGTGCACGCGCAGCCGGTCCGTCGCGCCGCGCCCCGTCCACGTCGTCAGTTCTTCCTTCAGCCGAAGCGCGGCCGAGCACATCTTCTCGCGCTCCTCGTCGCTCTTCCAGATGGGAACGATCACGATTTCGATCGGCGCCAGACGCGGCGGCGTGCGCAGGCCGTTGTCGTCGCCGTGCGTCATCACCAGCCCGCCCACCATACGCGTGCTCACCCCCCACGACGTGTTCCAGGCAAACGCCATCTCGCCCTTCTCGTCCTGGAACTGCAGCTCGAACGCCTTGGCGAAGTTCTGCCCCAGATTGTGCGACGTTCCGGCCTGCAGCGCCTTGTTGTCCTGCATCATGGCCTCGCACGAATACGTGCGCAGCGCCCCCGCGAACTTCTCGCCGTCGCTCTTGAGCCCGGTGATCACCGGCATGGCCATCCACCCTTCCATGAACGTGCGGTAGACGCCAAGCATCTTGCGCGCCTCTTCCTCCGCCTCGTCGTGGGTGGCGTGCGCCGTGTGCCCTTCCTGCCACAGGAACTCAAGCGTGCGCAGGAACAGCCGCGTGCGCATTTCCCACCGCACCACGTTGGCCCACTGATTGATCAGAATGGGCAGGTCGCGGTACGACTGCGTCCACTTGGCGAACATGTGGTAGATGATCGTCTCCGACGTCGGACGCACCACCAGCGGCTCCTCGAGCAGCTTGCCGCCGCCGTGCGTCACCACCGCGCATTCGGGGGCGAACCCTTCCACGTGCTGCGCCTCCTTCTTCAGGAAGCTCTCGGGGATGAAGAGCGGGAAGTAGGCGTTCTGGTGCCCCGTCTCCTTGAACATGTCGTCCAGGGCGCGCTGCATCCGTTCCCAGATGCCGTAGCCGTTGGGGCGAATGACCATCGACCCCTTCACCGGCGAATAGTCAGCCAGTTCGGAGCGGAGAATCAGTTCGTTATACCAGGCGCTGAAGTCGTCGGCGCGGGTGGTCAGCTTCTTATCGTCAGCCATCGGTGTGGACTCAGTCTTCGCGTGGCGCGGGAACTCCCGCTTCGGAGAGCGCAGCGAATCCGCGCTCTGCATCCTCGAGGTCGTGCAACTCGATCACCGCACCCTCGGCCGGCCCTTCGCCGCGGGTGCGGGACAGCGGTCGCACCTCCGCGTGGGCCGCATCCCGCACGATCAACAGCCACGCCGCCCCGGCCCGCTCGGCCGCCTTGATTTGCGCGGTGGACTTTTGCGTGCGCAGCTTCTCCTCGTTCAGCACGTACTCGGCGGCGTATCCCATCCGGCGCAGGCAGGCCGCCGCATGGAGCACCGCAGCGGGCTCGGCGCCTTCGGCACAGACCACCCAGAAATCCGGGCAGTCCATTACCGCGTCGCCAAACAGACCGCGCTCCTTGAGCAGTTCGCCCAGCACGACGTCGCCCATCCCGAAGCCAAGCGCGGGAAGATCGACCCCGCCGAGCTGTGAGAGCAGATGGTCGTAGCGCCCGCCGCCGCAGATGGCGCGCAACTCGCCGCGCGCATCGAACAGCTCGAAGACCGTCCCCGTGTAGTACGCGAGCCCTCGAACGATCGACAGGTCGAGATCAACCCACGCCCCGATGCCGAGCGCGTGCGTGTGCGCGACGTACTTGGCGAACGCGGCGATCGACGCCTTGCAGCCGTCAACGTGCCCGAAATCGCGCTCGAGATCATCGATGCTGCCGATGTCGGGCAGCGCGAGAATTCGCTCCACCTGATTGGGCGCCAGACCGGCCGCCTCGAGCTTCTCGCGCGACACCACGTGTGGCTGGCGCGCGATCTTGTCGAGCACGGCGTACACCGCCCCGCGCTGCGCCTCCGTCACGCCAATCGCCTCGAGCAGCGCGTTCAGCAGCCGACGGTCGCTGACTTTCGCACGCACGTCGTCGGGGCCAAGCCCCAACTCGCGCATGATGTCCACCGCGACGGCCAGAAGCTCGGCGTCCGCCAGCTCGCTCGCCTCGCCGACGATGTCGATGTTGAGCTGGAAATGTTCACGCTTCCGGCCGCGCTGCGCGCGTTCGTAGCGGAAGAGCTGCGGAATGGAAAACCACCGCACCGGCTTGGGCAGCGCGTTGGCCCGCGCCGACACCATTCGCGCAAAGGTCGGCGTCATCTCGGGCCGCAACGACACGGCGCGCCCGCCCTTATCGGTGAAGTTGTAGAGCTGGGTGACGATCTCTTCCCCGCTCTTCGCCGTGTACAAGTCGAGCGGTTCCAGCGGCGGTCCATCGTATTCCACGAACGAGTACCGGCGAGCCACCGACCGCCAGGCGCGGAAGATCAGCGTGCGCCGGGCCAGGTCCTCGGGGTAGAAGTCGCGGAAGCCATCAAGGGAGCCTTTCGGTTGCATCCCTGAAAATTACCCGCCACAGGGTACTCCCGGCAACCGCAAACTGGCCTCAAATCAGCATTTGGCCCCATTGCGCGGCCCCCGCCTAGCCGGTCGACCACTTTCGGCGACCGCCCCTCGTCCGCCCCCTAGTTCGGCGCCACGCCCAACCGCGCCATCGCATCGCCCACGGTGTGGAATGAGCCCGTCACCACCACGGTCGCCCCTTCCTCGTCGGCCCGTAGCAGCGCGCGATCGAAGTCGCGCACCACCTCGGCTGCCCACCCGTGGGCGCGCGCATGGGACATCACT
>JARIEY010000009.1 GCA_031127085.1 Gemmatimonadota bacterium
AAGCGCGCTTGGCCCAGTACGCCGCGAGGGGCGCCGCGATGCTTCGCGGCGCCCCTCGAGTGTCCGGCCGTCCGGCGAGTGCTACACGTACGCCTGATACGCGGGCTCGTACATCTGCGCCAGCACGTGGGCTGCGATGTCCGTGGGACGCGGCATGCTGGTGAGCTTGCGTGCGTAAATGACCTCGGCGACCTCTACGGCAATCTTGGCCGAGACTTCGCGGATGCGATGCAGGTCGGGGTAGACGCTGCCGGAGGCGAGATCTTCTTCGGTCACGAGCGACGCCAAGGTCTTGGCGGCGACGAAGAACATCTCGTCGGTGACGCGCGTGGATTCAGCCGCGATGACGCCGAGTCCGACGCCAGGGAAGATGTAGGAGTTGTTTCCCTGGCCAGAAACATGCGTCTTGCCGGCGAGCGTGAACGGCGCGAACGGGCTGCCGCTGGCAAAGATCGCGCGTCCTTCCGTCCAAGTGTACGCCTGCTCGGCCGTGCACTCGGCCTTCGACGTGGGGTTTGAGAGCGCGAAGATGACGGGGCGCGCGTTCAGCCGTCCCATCGCCTTCACCACGTCCTCGGTGAACGCCTGCGGCGTACCCGACACGCCGATCAGCGCCGTCGGCTTGAGCGCCTCAACCGCAGCGAGCAGGTCGGGGACCGGCGCATGGTCGTGGGCGTACGGCAACTTGTGCTCCGCCAGATCGGTGCGGTGCTTGGTGACCAAGCCGTGTGAATCCACCAGCCAGCACTTGGCGCGCGCGTCGGCTTCACTCACCCCTTCGGCCATCAACGCCTGCACAATAAGGTCGCAGATCCCAACGCCGGCCTCGCCAGCGCCGAGGAAGAGGAACTTCTTGTCGGCGAGCTTGCCGCCCGTCAGGCGCAGTGACGAGTACAGGCCGGCGACCGTGACGCCCGCCGTGCCCTGGATGTCGTCGTTGAACGTGCACACGCGGTCGCGGTACTTGCGCAGCATCCGGAACGCGTTGGTGTTGCCGAAGTCCTCAAACTGGATGCAGGCCCGCGGGAAGGTCTCGTGAACCGCCGTCACGAACTCCTCGACCAGCTCATCGTACGCCGGGCCGCGCAGGCGCTCCTGCGCGAGGCCGATATACAGCGGATCGTCGCGCAGAGCCTGGTTGTTGGTGCCCACATCGAGCATCACCGGGAGGCACTGTTCGGGCGGCAGGCCCGCGCACGCGGTGTAAAGCGACAGCTTGCCCACCGGAATGCCCATCCCGCATGAGCCCAGATCGCCGAGGCCGAGAATGCGCTCGCCGTCCGTGACGACGATCATCCGAACATCGGCGTGTGGCCAGTTGGCGAGCAGCTCCTTGATGCGCCCGCGGTCCTGGCTCGAAATGAAGAGCCCCTGCGGGCGACGGAAAATGAGCGCGTACTTCTGGCACGCCTGACCCACGGTCGGCGTGTAGATGATCGGCATCATCTCCGAGAGATTGTCGATGACCACGCGATAGAACAGCGCGGCGTTGCGCTCCTGCAGCGACACCAGATACGTGTACTTGTCCAGATCGGTGGGCTTGCGACGGATGTTGTTCAGGATCTTGTCCACCTGCTGCGCCTGCGTCGTCACCTTCGGCGGGAGCAGCCCGCGCAGCCCGAGCGCATCGCGTTCGGTTTCGGTGAAGCTGGTGCCCTTGTTCAGCAGGGGATCGTGAAGGATGTCGGCGCCGCGCTTGCCTTCCAGCGTGGTTTGAACGGCGACGTGCGCGCCGCGATGCGGCAGCGGATGCGTGGTCGTGGCAACGCCTTCGTTGCCATCGATATGTGAGATCATAGTCACGGCAGGGGTCTCCTGATCGGCGAAAGGCCAGCGCCTGCTGGCTGCTTCCAACCTACAGCGCCGCACGCGAGCGACTGTCGGGGAATTTCTTCAGAGTGCTTCCAATAGTTCCGACACGAGGATCAGCGTGAGGCGCGCCGACGCGCCGACGCGCCTACGGCCGCTTGGGGAGCCGGCTCCGCCCCCAGAAACCGTCGGGCGTCTGCATCAGGGGCTCCAGTCCGCTGCGCCGAATGGCGGCGTTGGCCTCGCGCTCGGCGAAGGTGAGCACCGATTCCTCATTGACGCTCAGCACCCGTCGGTCGCGCATTAGCACGCGGCCGTTCACGAGCACCGTGCTCACATCGTTGCCGTTGGCAAAATAGGCAACGCGATACAGCGGCATGTTCATCGGCACCATATGCGGACGGAACGCGTCGATCAGGATGACATCGGCTTTCTTGCCGGGCTCGAGCGAGCCGATCTCCCGCTCGAGGCCGAGCGCACGAGCGGCGTCGATCGTCACCATCTCCAGCACTTTGCCTGCGGGGAGCACGTTGGTGTCGCGGAAGGCCGCCCGGTGATACCGCATCGCCTGGAACATGTGTCGGAACATGTCGTAGCTGCGGTCGGGCGCGACGCCATCGGAGCCGAGCATCACGGTGGCGCCGGCGTCGAGCAGTTCGATGAGCCGGAATGGCTCGCGCATCGCGGCGTTGGCGCTCGGGTTGTGCACGATCTTGGTGCCGGTGCGCGCCACGATGCCGATTTCCTCATCCGTCATGCCGGTGGCGTGTGAGAGCAGGACGTCGGGGCCGAGGATGCCCAGCTGCTCGTGCATCCACTTGATGGTGCCGCGCGAGTGTCCGTCTTCGGTGAACAGAACGCCGTAGCGGCGCGACAGCGCGCGTGCGGCAAGCGCTTGGGCCTTGATCTCCGCCACGGCGGCGCCCGTGTCGGGCATCGTCTCCGGGTGATGCGTGGGGAACATCACAGCCACGTGCAGGCGACCGGCGCCCGCCCCGTTCCACTGCTTGATCAGTGTCTCCGAGACTTCGAGCTGCCGCGCAAACGTGACAGCGTACTCGCGCGGACTTCCGGAGCTCCAGTCCGTGTAGGTGCGTGGAAAGGGCGGGCGCCGCGGCCCCACGGCGAGAATGAAGCGGAGTCCCACCGTATCGATCGCCGCCAGATAGGCGTCGCCGTAGCGCCGGTCGTCGGTGCGCACGACCATATCGCCACCACCAAAGAAGCTGAGCGCCGTGGTCACCCCGAATCGCACGCGCTCGACACCGGTGAGCAGCGCCTCGGCGCGCCAGAAGTCGACGGTGGAGCCGCGTGCGTATACGGTTTCGGTGGCACCGTACCACTGTTCGGTGTCCATGCCGAGCGTCTTCACGAGGCCGTGTCCGGCGTGGCCATGGCCGTCGATGAGACCCGGCATCACGATCTTGCGCGCGGCGTCGATGGTCTGGCGTGCCGTAAAGCGAGCCGACAATGCGGCGCTTGGCCCCACGGCGACGATGCGGTCGCCGCGAATGGCCACGGCGCCGTCTTCCAGCACCCGCCGTGCGGAGTCCATCGTGATGACCGTGCCCCGCGTGATCAGGATGTCGACGGTCTCACGAGCCGGAGCGGGGCCGCGCGTGGGTGTCGGCAGGCTGAGGAGCGTGAGCGCGGGGAGAAGGGCGGCCAGTTTCATGGCGGGTCCGGGCGAGTGGAGACGAGGCGGCTGCGATGTCTCGCCAAACCTACGCCCACTCGTGCCTCCGCGGCCATCGTGCGGTACCGCGCGGCCCTGGCGCCGCGGTGACCTTGCGGCAACTCCCGGCGGTTCGTATGCTCGCCTCTACCCTCGCCCGCGGAGCCCCCCGTGACTGCTGCACCCAAGTGGTTCGTTCCAACTGCCATCGTTGCCCTTCTGTGGAACCTGATCGGCTGTGCCGCCTACCTTAGCGACGTGATGCTGACTCCCGAGGACATCGCCAAACTCGGAGCGGCCGAGCAGGCCATGTACGCGGCGCGCCCTGCCTGGTCGGTGGCGGCAACGGCGATCGCGGTCTGGGGCGGCGCCGCCGGCTGCGTGGGGCTGCTGATGCGCCGGCGCTGGGCGACGCCGGTGTTGATGGCTTCGCTCGCCGGCCTCGTGGTGCAGGACATCTCGCTGATGATGGTGAGCGCGTCGACCGCGATGGATCCCACGGCGCTCGTACTGCAAAGCGTGGTGCTGCTGATCGGGGTCGGCCTGGTGGCACTCGCTCGCAAGGCAGTGGCGCAGGGGTGGATCGCCTGACCCAGCCGCTCGTGCTCGGCGTGGGCGAGGTGCTCTGGGACGTGTATCCCGATGCCGAGCACTTTGGCGGCGCGCCGGCCAACGTGGCGCTGCATGCCGTGGCGTTGGGGGCGGCCGGCGCGCTCGTCAGCGCGGTGGGATGCGATGCGCGCGGCGCGGCCGCGCTGGCGCGGCTCGATGCCGCGGGCGTGGATCGCGCGGCCGTTGCGTCGCTCGCGGAGCACCCCACTGGCGCCGTCTCGGTCACGCTCGATGCGTCAGGACAGCCGGCGTACGCGTTCACCCCTCGCAGTGCGCGCGATTGCATTCCGTGGTCGGCCGCGGTGGCCGCAGTATCGGCGCGCGCCGATGCGGTCTGCTTTGGCTCCATCGCGCAGCGTCGCGATGTGTCGCGTGCCACGATTCAACGCGCGGTGGCAACGGCGCGAACGGCGCGCTGGCGGCTCTTCGACGTCAATCTGCGGCAGTCGTTTCACGATGCCGATGTCCTCACGGCCTCGTTGCGGCTAGCCAATGCGGTCAAGCTGAACGAGGAGGAACTCCCGGTCGTCGCGCGGCTTTGCGGGGCGGAGGGAAGCGCGCCAGCAGAGCAAGTCGCGTCGTTGCGCGCGCGCTTCGACTTGGCGCTCGCCGTGTTGACCCGCGGACCCGCTGGTGCCCTCATCGTCACGGAGACTTCGTGCGAGGAGGTCGCGGGAGTGCCGACATCGGTCGTGGATACGGTAGGCGCCGGGGATGCCTTCGCGGCGGCCTTGCTGGTGGGGCTGCTGCACGGCCGCCCCCTGACGGAAACGGCCGTGCACGCGAACCGCGTGGCGGCCTATGTCTGTTCGCAACCGGGGGCGACACCCCCGATTCCCAGGGAGTTGCAGTGGCATTGAACCGAGCACTCCGCCGCGCACGGCAATGGGCACGGCTGACAACGCAGCTGTCGGTGACGGCGCTGTTGGCGTCGTGTGCGCCACCACACGCACCGCCGGTGTTGGACGCGCCGCGCGCCGTCGCGGTCGACGGCGAGCGCATTCGCGTGCTGGCGCTTTCTCCTGGTGTGACGGCGACCATCGTGGCGCCGGACCGGCTCGACGCGCGCCGTCCCGTGGAGGTCATTCTCTACGCGCTGCCGAACGGCAACTCGACCGCCGAAACGATGGGGCGGCTGATGGGCGACAGCGTAGGGTGGCGGTACGACATTCAGCATATCGGCGCACAGACTCGCGCCCTGCGCGTGCGCGGGCTGTCGCAGGCCGTGGTGGTGTACCTTGAGGCCGAAACCAAGAGCTGGCCCGCCTGGCGAAGCCGGATGGGCTATGCCCGCGCGAACCGCCGTCTCGTCGAGCTCATCGAGCAGGTGCGCGTCGAGGTCGGCCGCCCCACGGAGCAGGCGGTGACGCTGGCCGGCCACAGTGGCGGCGGATCGCTGATGTTCGGGTTCATCGAAGCACAGGACGCGATTCCCGACTGGATTTCGCGCATCGTGTTTCTTGACGCGAACTACAACTTCACGGCGGCGCACGGCGACAAACTGGTGGCGTGGCTGCAGCGCGACGCGCGACACGTGCTGGGCGTCCTGGCGTATGACGATCGCGAGATCACGCTCGACGGCAAGAAGGTGGTGTCGGACTCGGGCGGGACGTGGCGCGCGACGGGGCGGATGATCGTACATCTGGGCCGCACGCTCACGTTGATCCGCGACACCCTCGCCGGATTTGAGCGGCTGCGCGCGCCACAGGTAGAACTGCTGCGCCATCCGAATCCCGAGAACAGGATCCTGCACACGTCTATGATCGGCGACATGAACGGGTATATGCACGCCCTGCTCGTCGGTCGGCCGTCGTACGCGCAGGGTGCGCCGGTGCTGGGGCCGCCGCGCGCGTACGTGCCGTTCATCCGCGCCGCCCCCACGCTCCCGGAGGCAACGCCGCCGGCCATTCCCCCGCGCGCCCTCGGCGCGCCCACGGGGAGCGCGTTCATAGCATCCGTGGCGGGGCTGCCGCGCGAGGCGCGCGAAGCCGCCGTGCGTCGGGAGCTGATGGCTGGCAACATCCCGGTGTTCCTTCGCACACTGCGTTCCGTCACGGTGCGAGCGGCGGGGCCCGACGGCGTTCCGCACACCGTGACCTATGCGGTGATGCCGGATTACCTCGCTATCGGATCGGACGACGACTTTGTGCGCATGCCAATGGATCCGTACACGGCGCAGACCTTTTGCGATGCCTTCGGGTTCGTCTTGCCGACGCGCAAGATGGTCAACGATATCTGGACAGCGGCGACGGTTCGCGTCGAACCGCGGCCACTGGTGCAGGATCGCGATTCAGCGCGCACCTTCCTGCAGCACCATCGCCTCATCGAGGAGCAACTGGCCGGCCAGGGGCGTGGCGCACTGGTGGCCGGCATGAAGAAGGATGTGGTGGTGACCAACCGCCTGCAGGAACGCGCGAACCGCGTAGCGATCTACGGTTGGCACTACGTCCGCGGGGAGCCGATTCAACCGCTGTACACGGGACACGTCGACTGGTACGTGGACTACAGCCACGGCATCCGCCCGGTGCGCCGCTGGATGCAGGTGGATGGCACGACCCGCACCTACGAGGCGATCCTGAATGACCCGCAGCTGGCGACCTTACTCAGCGACGAAGGGGTCATTCTGGCGCCGCGGTATGAGCGGTAGCCTGGCGACGGCCTCACCGCTCCCGCCTGCCGCCGCGAGCCGCTCGCCGTATCTTTGTCGGACCCCCAGCCCCCTTTTCTGATGACCCGCCTGCTTCGTCGCGCGCTGTCGCCCGTCGCGCTCGCCCTTTGTGCCGCGTCCGCGGCTGCCCAGGATGAACCCAAGCCGGGAACGCCGACCATCCCCGCCAAGTGGGATGTGCTGGCCAAACACGGCCCGTCAAAGGACCTGACCTTCGAGACCTCCGAAGGCACGTGGATGTCGGTCGACATCTCGCCCGACGGACGCACCCTCGTCTTCGATCTGCTCGGCGATCTCTACACGCTGCCGATCGAGGGCGGCAAAGCCGCGCTGCTGCGCGGCGGCCCGGCGTACGAGACGATGCCCCGTTGGTCGCCCGATGGCACGCGCATCGCGTTCACCTCGGATCGTGACGGCATCGAGAACCTGTGGACGATGGCCGCCGATGGGAGCGATCTCCGGCAGGTGAGCAAGGAGAAGGAACGTCAGGTGTCCAACCCGGCGTGGACGCCAGACGGCCGCTTTCTCATCGGGCGCAAGCATTTCCGCAACACGCGCTCGCTGGGCTCCGGCGAAATGTGGCTGTACCACGTGGCAGGCGGTGCCGGCATCAAGCTGACCGACCGGCGCAACTGGGAGCAGAACGCCACCGAACCCACGGTTTCGCCGGATGGTCGCTACGTCTACTTCAGCGAAGACGTGTCGCCGGGCGGCGGCTTCCAGTACAACCGGAATCCGCATGCGGTGGTGTACGTGATTCAGCGACTCGACCGCGAGACGGGGGAGCGCACGACCTGGATTGGCGGCAATGGCGGCTCGCTGCGCCCCACGCTGTCGCCCAACGGCAAGACCTTGGCCTTTGTGCGTCGCGTCGGCATCAAGTCGGTGCTTACCCTCCACGATCAGGAAAGCGGCAAGGAACGCGCGCTGTGGGACGGCCTGGACCACGATCAGCAGGAAGCGTGGGCCATCTTTGGCACCTACCCCGGCTTCGACTGGACCCCCGATGGGTCGGCGCTGGTGCTCTGGGCGCAGGGCAAGCTGTGGCGCGTGGATGCCGCGAGCGGCGCCACCCGCAACATTCCATTCACCGCATCGGTCACGCAGACGATCACCGAGGCCGTGCGCTTTCCGCAGGCGGTCGCACCTGACTCCTTCGATGTGAAGATGCTGCGCTGGGTTTCGGTGTCGCCCGATCAGCGGCAGGTGGCGTACACCGCGCTCGGCAAGCTGTACGTCCGCACGCTTCCCGACGGTGCCCCTCGCAGGGTCACGACGGCTGCGCGCGGGCTTGAACTCTACCCGGCCTGGTCGCCGGACGGCCGCCGCCTCGTGTACGCCTCGTACGACGAAGATTCGCTGGGGGCCATTCGCACCGTGGCCATCGATGGCAGCGCGCCCCGCCGGCTGACCACGCGCCCCGGGCACTACATCGCGCCGCAGTTCTCACCCGACGGTCAACGGGTGGTGTTCCGCCGCACGGGTGGCGACCAGCTGCGCAGCGTCGAACACAGCCGCGAGCAGGGGATCTACGTCGTGTCGGCAGACGGCGGCGACCCGGCCTTCGTGACGCGCGAGGGCAGCGACCCGCGGTTCATGCGCAGCGGCAACCGCCTCTTCCTCTCGTCGAGCGAAGGCGAGAAAGCGGCACTCATCTCCGTCAACCTCACAGGGGGCGAGCGGCGTGTGCACCTGGTGGCCGAGAACGCCACTGAGTTTGCGCCCTCACCGGACGAGCAGTACATCGCGTGGGCCGAGCGGTTCAACGCCTTCGTGGCGCCGTTTGCGGCGACTGGACGCGCCGTGAGCATCGGGCCGTCGACGACCGACATTCCCGTGCGCCGCGTCTCCCGCGATGCCGGCACCGATCTGCATTGGTCGGCGGACTCGAAGACGATGTTCTGGACGCTTGGTCCGCAGCTCTTCACCCGCGCGCTAAGCGAGACGTTCGCGTTCGAGACTGCCGACAGCGCCACCGTGCGCAAGGAGCCTGAGCCGAGCGGTCGGGCCATCAGCTTTCGGGCTCCCACGGCCAAGCCCACTGGCGTCGTGGCACTGACCGGCGGCACGGCGATCACGATGAACGGGCGTGAGGTGATTCGCAACGCGACCATCGTGGTGGACGGCAACCGCATTACTGCCATCGGCGCCGCGGGGGCGGTGAAGGTGCCGGCGGGCGCCCGTCGCGTGGATGTGTCGGGCAAGTACATCGTCCCGGGCTTCGTCGACGCGCACGCGCACATTGGCACCGGCTCGGCGGGGATCACGGCGCTCCGCAATTCGCAGATGCTACAGGCCATGGCCTTCGGCGTGACGACGATGCACGATCCGTCGAACGCGACGGACATGGTCTTCAGCGCGTCGGAAATGCAGAAGTCGGGCGCGCTTGCCGTCGCACCGCGGCTCTTCTCCACCGGCACCATCCTGTATGGCGCCGAAGGGAGCATCAAGGCGATCACGACGACGTTCGATGAAGCGCTCACGCACCTGCGACGCATGCAGGCCGTGGGGGCGTTCAGCGTGAAGAGCTACAACCAGCCGCGGCGCGATGCGCGGCAGCAAATCGTCGAAGCCGCACGCCAGCTCGGCATGGAGGTGGTGCCCGAGGGTGGCAGCACGTTCTTCTTCAACATGACGCACGTGCTGGATGGCCATACCACGGTGGAGCACAACCTGCCGGTGGCGCCGCTGTACGGCGACGTGTTGAAGGTCTTTGCGGCGAGCAAAACCGGGTACACGCCCACGCTCATCGTCAACTACGGCGGACTGAGCGGCGAGTACTACTGGTATGCCTACGACGAAGTCTGGAAGGACGAGCGCCTGCGCCGTTTCATGTTCCCCGGCGCGCTTGAGGCGCGCGCGCGCCGGCGCGAGACGGCGGCGCAGGACGACTGGTCGTTTCAGGCGACATCGCGGGCGGCCAAGGCGCTCAATGATCTGGGGGTGCGCGTGAACACGGGCGCGCATGGCCAGCTCCAGGGGTTGGGCCTGCATTGGGAGATGTGGATGCTGGCCCAGGGTGGCATGTCCCCGCACAATGTGCTGCGCGCGGCGACGATCAACGGGGCCGAGTCGTTGGGGCTCGATGCGGACATTGGCTCGCTGGCCAAGGGGAAGCTGGCCGACCTGCTGGTGCTCGATCGCAATCCGCTGGAAAGCATCCGGCACAGCAGTGCGATCCGGTGGGTGATGGCCAACGGTCGGCTCTATGAGGCCGCCACGATGACGCCGGCCGGGCGGTAACCGGAGCGGGTTGGGCTCGGGTGCATGCCCCGGGGCCGGGCCGCTGCGGGCACCTGCTCTCCGGAACTGCGGCTGCCCGTAGGACGTTACTGAGGGAGCCAACGCCGGCGACGTCCACAACGGATGTCGCCGGTGTCATATCTGCCTCTTCGGTCCCATGGAACATACTGGCACGCCGATGCTTTATGCGGGCTTCACCGCGCTTGTTGTGGTGCTGCTCGCCGTCGATTTCCTGCTCCTGCGCGCGCAGGGGAGCCACAAGGTATCGGTCAAGGAAGCCGCCCTCTGGTCGGTGGTCTGGGTGTTCGCCGCGGCCGCCTTTGGCGGCTGGTTCTGGTGGCACCTGAACGGGACGTATGGCCCCACGGTGGCCAACGAGAAGACGCTCCAATACGCGACGGGCTACCTCATCGAGAAGGGGCTCGCCATCGAGAACGTCTTCGTCTGGATTACGATCTTCTCCTACTTCGCTATTCCGGCCGAGCTCCAGAAGCGCGTCCTGCTCTGGGGCGTGGTGGGGGCGATCGCGATGCGGGCGGTGCTCATTTACCTGGGCGCGCTGCTCATTGAGCAGTTCACGTGGATCTTCTACGTGTTCGGCCTGTTCCTGATCGCGACGGGCATCAAGATGTTCTTCTTCACGGGCAAGAAGAGCGACCTCGGCACCAACCCGCTGCTGCGGTGGCTGCGTGGTCACCTGCGCATCACCGACACGCTGCACGGCGAGCAGTTCTCCGTGCTCGAGGCGGGCAAGCGCGCGCTGACGCCGCTGGCCCTGGTGCTGGTGCTGGTGGAAGTGAGCGACGTGATCTTCGCCGTGGACAGCATTCCCGCGATCTTCGCGGTGACGGGCGATCCGTTCGTCGTCTTCACTGCGAACACGTTCGCCATTCTCGGCCTGCGCGCGATGTACTTCATGCTGGCCGACATGGCGGATCACTTCCATCTGCTCGGCTACGGCTTGGCCGTGATCGTCACCCTGGTCGGCGTGAAGATGATGCTGATGGACATCTACAAGATCCCGATTCTGGCGATGCTCGGCACCGTGGGCGTCGTGCTGGTGCTGTCGGTCGTGGCGAGTTTGATGGTGAAGCCGCCGGCCGCCGCGCGCGGGGCGTAATCGCGCGCCGCTGGGTGGCGCGCGATGTGAGGGAACATCATGCGACGGAACGCCGTGCGATTGCGCACGGCGTCTCCTTGGCACCACTCTTTTCCCATGCCACGCAACATTGAGATTAAGGCGCGCATCGCCAGCGTTGCCGCGCTGGTGCCGAGGGCCGCGGCGATCGCCAATCAGGGACCGACGCAGATTGCGCAGGATGACACGTTCTTTCCCTGCGACGCGGGGCGACTGAAGTTGCGCGCCTTCAGCGATGGCAGCGGTGAGCTGATCTTCTACCGCCGTGCCGATCAGCAGGGGCCCAAGGAGTCATACTACCTGTTGTCGCGCACCGCCGATGCGGCCGCGCTGCGGGAGCTGATGACTCAGGCGTACGGACAGCGTGGGCGCGTGGTGAAGCAGCGGACGCTCTTCCTGGCGCAGCGCACGCGCATCCATCTGGATGTGGTCGACGGGTTGGGCGACTTCCTCGAGTTGGAGGTCGTGCTCGAGGACCACGAATCGACGGCGACCGGCGTGGCCGTGGCCCACGAGGTGATGGCGTCGCTGGGCGTGGCGCCGTCGCAGTTGATCGACGGCGCATACGTGGATCTCCTCTCGGCGGGCTCGGCGTAGCCGGCGCGTGCCGCGCTGCTACAGTGCCGGACGCTTGAGGTGCACCGTGGTCGCTTCCTGGATCTGGTGCGCAACGCTCAGAAGCACATCGTCGTGGAAGAGTGCGCCGGTGATCACGCCCCCGATGGGCTGAGGCGAGAGTGTCGGACGCGCCCGCGTGGTGTCGGCGCGTTGGCCGGGGAACCCGAACTGCGGCACGTCGAACTTGTACGGGACTACGACGCACGGATGTCCCGTCTGCGCATTGGGCGCCACATCGGCCGTCGGCGCGCCGATGAAGCAGTCCAGGTCCCTCATGAACACGCCCCACGCCTGCACCAGCGCCAGCCGGCGGCGCTGGTTCTGCACGTACTCGAAAGCGCGCACCGCGCGGCCGGCCACGAAGCGCGGGTTCCAGTCGGCGGGTGCCATAGGGCTGGTAGAGGCTGGGGCATTGCCGAACGGCGCGGGGGCACGCCCCGGGATAGGGGCCGGAAGCGCATTGAGGTCGAGGCCTATCTCCTTTGCCTTGCGCTGCACATACGCGTCGAATGCCGCCGCATATTCCACGTTCAGGCTCCCCTGGCCGACGCCGGCCACCGTAGGCCGCGCACCAATCTCCCGTGGCTTTACGCCCAGCGACTTCAGCGTGTCGACCAATTCCTTGGGGGCGGCCGGGTCCACCCCGATGCGCAGCGTGGAGAGCTTCAGCGCGCGATCGAAGTGGAACGGCGTGGTGATCGTCGATGGATCCTTGTCATCGACGCCGTGGTAGGCGTTGAAGACCATCGCGCAGTCTTCTGCCGTGCGGCAGAGCGGTCCCACGCGATCCTGCGACCAGGCGAGCACCATCCCGCCGTGCCGTGTGGTGCGTCCAAATGTTGGGCGCAGTGCGCTCAGCCCGCAGCGAATGGCTGGCGAGACGATGGAGCCCTGCGTCTCCGTGCCGATCGCGAATGCCACGCAGCCGGCGGCAGTCGCAGAGGCTGGGCCGGCCGATGATCCGCTTGAACCGATGCTGAGGTTCCACGGGTTGTTGGTGCGACCACCAAACCACTGGTCATTCTGCGCAAACAGCCCCGTGGAAAGCTTGGCCACGAGTACCGCACCGGCGTTGCGCAACCGCACGACGATCTCGGCGTCCTCGTCGATGACGCGGTCCTTGAAATCCGAGGCCCCCCACGTGGTGGGAACGCCGCCTCGCGTACTGAACAGGTCCTTGAGGCCATAGGGCAGGCCGTGCAGTGGACCGCGGTATTTGCCGGCAGCGATCTCCTGATCGGCGCCTCGCGCCTCCTCGCGCGCCGACGCTTCCATGAGCGTCACCACACAGTTCAGCGTGGGGTTCAGCCGCTTCAGGCGTTCCAGGTAAATGTCGGTGAGCCGCACGGAGGTCAACTTGCGGGCCTTGATCAATGCGGCCTGACGGTGCGCCGGGAGGAACGCGATGTCCTCGTCACTCGCCGGCACCGCACCCTTGAAGGGACGCACGGTGAATGCGGTGCGCGCAAAGGCCGCCGCGCCACGCTCGCGGAGCAGCGTGTCCAACAGCGCGCCGGTCCCGCCAGGATAGGCCTGGAACTGGAGCGCCGGCGCCTCGCCATTGCCGAGTGGCAGCGGGGGCGTTCCCTGCGCGGGTGCCTGAGGCGGAGTGAACGAGGGATCGTCTGCCACGAGCGGATCGGGCACCGGCGCGCCCATGGCCCGCGCGGCCGATGCGCCGAAGGTGCTCGCCGCTGCCGCGGCCAGCGAATAGAGCATGAAATGTCTGCGGTCGATGCCGCTCTCGGCTTCCAGTCGTTCCGCCATCGCGGCGATTCGGGGTTCCAGGGCGTCGAGGCGATCGTGATCGATGCTCATTGCGGTCTCTGGTAGGGGCGGCTGGCGCAACAGACGTGCCCAGAGTTTATGCCCCCGCGCCTTCAAGCGGCAGAGCGGCGCAGATGGCGGCCGCCGGGCGTCGAGTCAGGGCGGCCGCGTTCGTGTCGGCGTCCTCCCTCGCGAACGGCGGCCCGTTCCTGCTAGCTTCCCCAGTCCCCCAACGAGCGAGTGCGATGCGCTTTCCCTATCCGGTCGTGCTGAGTGCGCTCGTGGTCGCCTGCAGCGGCGGCGGAGATTCAACGGCCCCCGGCGACACGGCCGGCGTGGCGTCGGTTTCGCTCAATGTCACCTCCGCGCAGTTGGGGGTTGGGCAGACGCTCCAACTCTCGGCGACGCCGCTGACCAGCACGGGGACGGTTACGTCGGGCACGGCCTCGTGGAGTTCGAGTGCGCCGGCCGTGGCAACGGTGTCATCCACTGGGCTCGTCAGCGCGGTGGCCGCCGGTGTGTCGACGATCTCGGCGGCAGTCGGCGGCCGCACGGGGACGGCCACCGTCACCGTAAGCGCCGCCGGGGGAGCGTATCCGCTGGCGGCGGAAGTCACGATGCCCGGCAATACGTTCTCGCCGTTTCTCACCACCATTGGTGTGGGCGGCACCGTCACGTTCCGGTTCGGCTCCGTCGATCACAACGTGCTCTTCGCGGCCATCACCGGGCGGCCGGCCGACATCCAGATCACGCGCAACGTCAACGTCGCGCGCACGTTCAACGCGCGCGGCCTCTTCCCGTACGACTGCTCCGTGCATCCGGGGATGAGCGGGCAGGTGGAAGTGAAGTAGCCCTCGCCTCGCCTACTTCGTGACGCCCTGGAACGTCGGGGTGTAGCCCGGGAAGATGAGGTCGAGGTTCGGGTTGCCCAGCCGGTTCTTCACGATCTCGGCGAGCACGTCGCGGTGATCCACCGTCACCTTCACGTCCTGGCTGTCGGCCAGATTTTCCCGCGCCAGCGGCATCCAGTTCTTGGTGTGCACGCGGCCGCCGGCGATCTGCTTGCCCATGACGAACATGCAGCTGCCGCGCCCGTGGTCCGTGCCCTGCGAGCCGTTCTCACGAACATTCCGGCCGAACTCCGACATCGCCACGACCGTCACGTTGTAGTTGCCGTTGCCCTGTAGCACGTCGGCCCAGAAGGCGCCCAGCCCGTTGGAGAAGTCGGTCATCAGCGTGGCCATCAGCCCCGACAGCGGATTCTGCGTCTGGTGCGTGTCCCAGCCGCCGATGTCCACCTGGATCGCCTCCACGCCCACGTCCGCCTTGATGAGCGCGGCCGCCGATCGCAGGCCGCGACCAAAGCTCGAGTTGGGATACGTGGCCCCGTTGGCCGGCGCGTAGGTGCTGATGTTGAGCGAGGCCAGCAGCGAGAGCGTGGCGGCGGCGTCGAGCGCGGCGCTGCGCACGGGTTCTTCGGTCAGCGCGTAGTTGGCGTTGAGCCAGGCCTGACGTGCCGTGCGCGTGGTGCTGCTGCCGGCCAGCACGTAGTTCGCGGGATCCGGGATGGGGAGCACTTTCGGGGCTCCCTCGAGTGCGTTGGGGAGTCCCTGCGACACCGACAGTGCGCGCAGCGTCGCGGCGGTGCTCATGGGCGGCACGGTGGCGAGGTGCCGGCCGAGCCAGCCGGTAGAAACCGAGGGATCAGCGGCCTTGCCGACTTCGATGAACCGTTGGGCATCGAAGTGCGACCGTGAGTTGTACGAGAGGCCAGCGCCCTGAATCACCAGCAACTGGCCGGCCTGATAGCTCGGCAGCAGACCGAGCATCGCGGGCGCAAAGCCCCACATCGTGCTGTCGAGCGCCGTCGCCTTGGCGGTGCCAGAGGCGTCGGGGCGCGGGATCGCGATGGTCGAGCGCCCTGTGTAGTAGTTGGTGTCGCCCCACGGGACGCACAACGACAGCCCGTCCGCACCGCCGCGCATGAACACGTGCACGATGATGTCGCGCGTGCTCGCGGTCGGAGCGAGGATGACCCGTGGGAGCCACTCAGGGACGGCGGCGGCGAAAACCGACGCGCCCGCCGCGTTCATCACGAATCGGCGCCGCGAGAGCGCGGCGTATTCGTCGCAGCCGCAGGCTTCGTGTTCGCGATCGCTCATCGCCGGCTCCGGGGGCTAGGGCTCAGTACCATTGGAAGGCGCTCGACGACAGGGCCAGGGCGAGCGTCTCACGGACGCGCGTGGCGTTGATGGTGCCGGCCGTGAGATAGGTGGTCAGTTCGCCGCGCAGCGTCGCGTGCATTTCCCCGCCAAACGCCATGGCGTCAATCGTGTCGCAGATGGCCGCCGCGGTGGAACCGAACCGTGTGTACACGGCGTCCGACACGATGATCTGGCCGGAGGCGGAGTTGGCGATGGTCGACATCGAGTTCCATCGTGGCAGCACATTGCCCGACCAGTACTCCACGCGATCCGGGTACCCGTCCGGAGTCTCCCAGTCGAACATCACGTGCCCCATCTGCGAGAGCATGCCGCGCATCGTGCTGAGCGAGGCGGCGGGAATCAGCGCGCCGCTGCCGCGCAGGGCGCTGATCATCAGATGGTACGGGCGCTTGTATCGTGCGGGCGCGGCAACCAGCCAGCTCTGCGTGAAGACCACGCGCAACATCGCCTTGATGTCGCCGCCGGTCTGCGTGTACGCGCTGGCCACGGCGGCCACCTGCTCGGCGGTGGGGTCGGGGCGCACGAAGAACTTCAGCAGCTTCGTGGCAATGAATGTCGCCGTGCTGGGGTGCGCGATCAGGACGTCGAGCATCTGCTCCATGTCCGTTTGCCCCTGCCCGCTGTTCGTCGCGCGCTGGGGAATGGTGACCCCGAGGACGGTCTTGGCATTGAAGTCGTGCAACGCAGCGTTGAAGACGAACGCGCCCTGCGCGTTGAGCGTCCAGCCGGTGAGGCAGCGGCTCAACTCGGCAACATCGTTCTGCGTGTACCCACCGTCGACGCCCACCGAATGAAGCTCGAGGATCTCGCGCGCGTAGTTCTGATTGGGCGAGCCGTTCCGATTGACGTTGTTGTCGAGGTACGCCAGCATCGCCGGGCTGTGTGCGCTGGCCTTGAGCAGCGTCCCGAAATTGCCCAGCGCGTTCTTGCGAATGACCTCGCGATGGTCGGCCACCATCAGGTAGCCGACCTTGTTGAAGTAGATCGTAAAGTGGTCGTTCCAGAACTCGACCATCCGCTCGTGCAACTGCCGCGGCGACATCACCTGGCGATAGATCGTGGCATCGGTCAGCTGCTGCAGGATGGTGCCCTGGTTGGCCTGCACCAGCTGCGTCGGGAGCTGGTTGACCATCGGCCAGTTGGTAGCCACCGCGCTCTCGACCGCCGTGTCGTCGAGCGCGGCGGTATTGAGCTGGTACTCCAGAAAGCCCTTGTATCCCAGCTTGAGGGCGCGCTGCGCTTCGGCTGGCGTGAGACCGAACGTGATGCGCCGTGCGAGGCGCAACGCGGGACGCGACCAGCTTTCGGTGGCGGCAACGGCGGCCGGCGCGCGGCGCGGGTGGAACAGCTCGGCCGTACTCAGGGTCGCTCGCGTGTCTGGCTGCGCAGGGGCCGCGCCACGCCGGCGCTGCCCCTCGGCGGAGCGGGGCACGGCAAGCGCCGCGAGCGCCGCCGCGCCGGCGGCGATGGCAGAGCGACGGCTGGACGGTTCGGTCATCGACGAAGTCTCCCGGTCACGAATCAGCCCCGTAGGGCGTCGCTCTTCCCCTCGCCACGAGATCCCGCGATATCGTGGGTGCTACAAACTGCTAAACAAACGCACGTTTTGCACCTCACGCGGTGACGCGCATCACTTCCTCTGTCGCCGTCTCCCCCAACGCCACACGCCGCTCGCCGTCGGCGCGCAGGGTGCGCATGCCGTCGGCCAGTGCCATGCGGCGAAGCGTCGTCGTGTCGGCGCCGCGCTGAACCGCCTCGCGCAGCGCATCGGTCATTACGAGCAACTCGTGAATGCCGGCGCGGCCGCGATAGCCCGTCTGGCGGCACCCGTCGCACCCGGCGCCTCGGCAGTCGATGCAGATCGTACGTACCAGGCGCTGCGCCAGGACGGCCTCCACGGTACTGGCCACGAGATACGGTTCAACCCCCAGTTCCCGCAGCCGCGTCAGCGCGCCGGCCGCGTCGTTGGTGTGAAGGGTCGAGAGCACGAGGTGGCCCGTCAGGGCGGCCTGCGTGGCGATGGCCGCCGTTTCGCCGTCGCGGATCTCGCCGACCAGCATGATGTCGGGGTCCTGGCGCAGCATGGCGCGCAACGCCGAGGCAAAGGTGACGCCCGCCTTTTCGTGCACGGGGACCTGCGGGACGCCGGCAAGTTCGTACTCCACCGGGTCCTCCACGGCCAGAATCTTCTCGCGTCCGGTGCGCAGCGCCTCCACGGCGGCGTACAGGGTGGTCGTCTTGCCGCTGCCAGTGGGACCGGTCACCAGCACGATGCCGTGCGGACGCGCAATCGCGGCACGAAAGCGCGCGAGCGTGTCGTCGGCCATACCCAGCGCGTCAAGTGCGAACCGCCCGCGTGAGGCATCGAGCAGTCGCAGCACCACGCTTTCGCCGTGCAGGGTCGGCACGGTCGAAACGCGCACGTCGACGCCGCGATCCTGGAGCCGCAGACGGATTCGCCCGTCCTGCGGCACGCGCCGCTCGGCGATGTCGAGCTCCGCCATGATCTTGATGCGGCTCACCACGGCCGGCGCCAGCTGGCGTGGCGGCGACGGCGCGTCTTGCAGCACGCCATCCACGCGGTAGCGGACCCGCAGTTCACCGGCGTAGGTCTCGAGATGCACGTCCGAGGCGCGGGCCTGCAACGCCTCGAGGATGAGCAAGTTCACCAGTCGAATCACCGGTGCTTCATTGGCCTGCGCCACGAGGTCGTCGAGCGCACGCACCGGATCCGGACCGCCGCGCGCGTCGGCGCCGAGCGCGTCTATCATCCCCTGCGCGGTGCTCTCGGCGCCGTAGACGCGCTGAATGGCGCGCCGCAGCGCCGGTTCATCGCCGCGTTCCACAACGACGCGCGCGCCGCACAGCAGCGCGAGGTCGTCGAGTGCCTGCGACGCCGGTGTGTCGAGCCAGCTGGCAACGCGCAGCACGCCATCGCGCAACTCGAGCGGCAGCACGCCGTGCTGCTCGAGGTACGCGGCAGACGGCGCCGGCACGACAGGGACGAGGGCGAGCAGATCCACGGCTATGGCTTGCGCGGGAGTACCGGTGGATTCGCCGGAACGGCGTCGGCCGGGGTCTTTCGCTCCACCGCACCGCGAATGCGCTCAAGGTCCTCGTCGTTCGCAATGATATGCGGCGTGAGGAAGAGGAACAGCTCGCTGTTGGCGGTGGCGGTGCGCGTGCTGCCAAAGGCGCCGCCGATCCACGGCAGGCTGCTGAGCCCCGGAATGCCGGTGCGCGTCTTCTCCTGCGTGCGGTCCACCAGGCCACCGAGCACCGCGGTCTGACCGTCCTTCACAAAGAGGTGCGTCGTGGCCTCGCGCGTGCTGATGACGGGGGCGCCGAACTGCGTCTCGTTGGTCGCGGAGCTGACCTCCTGCGAGACCTGCAGCGACACGTAGCCGTCAGGGTTGATGGTCGGCAGGATGGCGAGCGTCGTGCCCACGTCACGGTACTGCACCACCTGATCGCGCACGCCGTTGTCGGTGGGCAGCGAGCGGAAGACCTGTACGAACGGCCGCTGGCTTCCCACGAGCATGCGCGCCTCGAGGTTGTTCTGGGCGAGCAACAGCGGCCGCGACAGCACGCGCACGTCGCCGCGCGTCGAGAGCGCGGCCAGCGCCACGTCCGCGCTGATGGTGCCGCCGCGCGCGAGGCGCAGCAGGAACGCGGCGGTGGAGGGCTCCTCGCCGCCCAGCGTGCCGCTGGTGCGTGTGTCGACGTCGGGCGATTTGGCAGCGCCGCCGCTCACGCGCACATCGAGATCGCGCGACTGCCGGACCTCGGCGATGAGCACCTCGATCATGACCTGCAGCGGGCGCAGGTCGAGCGCGGTGATGGCCTCCTGTACGAGCGCCCAGTCGGCGGGAAGCGCTCGCACGAGGAGCGAGTTGCTGGCTTCGTCAGGCACCACCTGCACGGGCCCCTTCAGTTCGGCACGCAGTCCCGCATCGGCCGGCGCCGCGGGGCCAGAGTCACCCGCGAGTATGGCGAGCCGCTGCGACTGCAGACGTTCCGTGAGTGTCGGCGTGGCAAGGCCCGTAGGTGCGGCGGGGCGCGCGCCGCCAAAAAGCGACTGCAGCGTGGCCGCGAGCGTCGCGGCGCGCACGTGTTTGAGCCGGTACACGTGCAGGCGGACGTCGCTGCCGCTCGCCGCAACCGGCGCCGGCGCGGTCGGGGCGAGCACGCGGAGCAGCGGGCCGTCCTGTTCCACGCGTAGTCCGCTGCCGGTGGCCAGGCTGCGAATCAGCGCGGCGACTTCGCTCGCGGGAATCGCCTCGCGCAGTCGGAGCGTCACGCGCCGGTCCGGCAGGTCGCCAAAGACGAGGTTCACCTTGCCGGCCTCGGCCAGCGCTGACAGCACCACGCGCAGGTCGGCATCCTGGAAGTCCACGATGACGCCGCTGTCCGTGGTGCGAACGCCCTGCTGGGCTCGCATCACGCACGGCGCAGCGGCGAGAAGAAGCGCACAGAGTGCGCACTGCCGGAACGAGATCACGTCAGTGTCCCAAGGGTGAAAGGCGAAGCTCGCGTTGCGCGCCTCCGCCGTCAATGAACAGGGCCCGCCCGGGCCACACCTGCTGCAGGCGCCAGCCGCCGAGCGTATCGCCCGGGTGCAGGATGCGCGGCGTGGCGTTCCCCAGCTGGCAGACGGCGGTGGGAGGCGTAGTTCCAGCGATGGTGCCGAGCAGCGCGAACGGCGCCGTCGGGGGCACCACGTCGGGCGCCGCCTCTGATTGGCGCTGTTCGGCAAAGGGATCGAGGGCCTCGAGATGTGCCGGTGCCACGGGCGCCAGGGGCAGTTCACCCGCTGGCGCCATTGCCGGCGTGGCGGCGTCTGAGGGCGGAATGACGACCGGACGCAGCGCCCATACCAGCACAGCGCCCGCGAGCGTCAGCGCACCGGCAACGAAGAGCGTGGCCAACCGCACACGCCGAGAGTGCCAGATGGTCCACGTCATCGGTCACCCACCCGTGCCAGCGCGCGTACGGTGGCACTGACGGCGAGCCCGTTGTCTCCGTCCACCGCGATATCGAGCCGCTCGATCATCACCAGGCGTTCGCTGCGCTCGAGCGCGGCGAGCCACGCGGCGAGTGCGCGCGTCGACGCGCGCCCGCGAAGCTCCATCTGGAGCGCGAGCAGCCCGCCCGCCGGTGGCGTGGCCGGGGCGGATTCCACCCGAAAGTCCGTGAGGCCGGCACGCGACGCGGTGGAGCGGAGCGCCCCGATCAGCGCCTGCTGCGCGCCCACCGTGTCGTCGGCGACGAACAGGCGCGTGGTGACGCTGTCGAACTGACGACGCACCGCGGCGAGGCGAGCCGGAACCGCAGGGGCGTCGCGCAGGATTGCCTGTTCGCGCGCCAGCAGGGCGGCCGCGGCTTCCGCGCGGGCCTCAGCTTGGGCCGCAGAAGACGTGACCGGCAGAACGACGGCACGCCAGAGGAGCGCTGCGCTGAGTGTGATGGCGCCAAGCCAAAGCGCCCGACGATCGCGCGGGGTCAGAGCGCTCATGGCCGCACCGTCCGACCAAAATGGACGACGGCGGCGAAGGCGGGCAGGTCATCATCGGTCGCCGGAGGAGTTAGTGCCCGCACGGCCGCGCCGCGCACGCTGCGCAGCGCCGTGACAGCCGCCGCCGCGTCGTCGGCGCGTCCTTCCACGACCACGGAATCGCCGCTGCCGCGCACGACCGTGAAGTACGCGTCCTCCGGGAGCGCAGTCGCCAATGCATCGAGGCGCCGCAGCCACTTTGGCGCCGTGCGGTCGGCATCTCGCACCGCAGCAACGGACTCCGTAAGCTGCCACAACGAGTCGTGGGCAGCGAGCGGCGCCGCGAGCGTGGGGCGCAGCGCGGCACGCTGCGTCTCGATGGCATCCGCACGGTGCGTGGCGCCCCACCCATACAGGGCCGCCGCAGCGGTCAGTAGCCCGATTCCCAGCGCCACGAGTCGACGGGCGGCCTGCGTCGTTGCGCGCTCGCGGGCCGTCGCGACCCGCCTACTCTCGAACGTCGGCTCGAGACTGGAGGGCGCGTAACGGGCCGCCAGCGCCAGGGCGTCCGGGGCACCGGCCATCGCCTTCGTCAGTTCAGCGGTGCGCAGTCGTCGCAGGGCGGTGACGTACCCGCGATGCGCGCTTACGAGGGCTGCTTCTCCATCGACCGCAAAAGCGCGCGGGGCCGAACCGTCGACGGCCTGCGCCCACGCACCAACGGCCGGCACAATGCGAACGTCGGCGAACCCGGCCGCACGCCCTGCGCGCGCAATCGCGTCGAGCACAACGCCGTCGGCGTCGCACGCGAGCCAGGATCCTCGCGCCAGGACGCGCGCCGTCACCACCGGTTCGGCGCCGACGCGCGGAAAGTACCGCGCCGCGTCGCGCGCGAGCACGACGCGCGCCTCACGCAGAGTCATGGGCGGCAGCCCGAGAACCCGAGGTGCACTCCACGGGGCGGCGAGCGCCACGTGCAGCGCACGCGCCTCCGGCACGTGTCGTCTCAGTCGCTCCAGCGCCTCGACGAGATTTATCTCATCGCCCGCTGCCAGCGCGGAGGCATTGAACACGAACGGCTCAAGACGGGGTGCCGTCGTGCCGCCGGCCTGCCAGCCCGCGAACACACCGCGGCCGTCGCCGAGTGAGAGCCCCGCGACCCGCGCCGTCACCGGAACACCCGCCACGCCGTGAATACCGAGCCGCCCGTCCGCCGCATCAAGGCCTCGGCTCGGATGCGCACGGGACTGCCCGCGACGGACGCCTCGCTGGCGACGCGCACTACATCCACGCGGTAGACGAGTTGGCGCTGCAGCGACTCGGCGTTCTGTTCCATTCCTGCACGATGTCCCGGAGGCACGACCGCCACCAGTTCCCGGAAGTCGCGCAGTCGTCCCCCGCGGCGCGCGGCCACGATGGCTGACGCACCCACAGCGTCGATTCCGGCCAGCGCCCGCAGCAGCGCCAGCGACGCAGTGTTTGGATTCACACGGGCCGCGCCGCCGGTGGAGAGCAACGGGCGCACGCACGCCCACGGGGCGACGGGGAGTTCCAGCACGTCGTCGAGTTCGGCCACGCGTGGCACGGCGCCGTCTCGTGGCACGGCGCGCGCACCGACGGCCAAATAGTCCGCGCGCTCCGCGCCGCGTGCGCGGCGCAGCTGGTCCGCGTCGATCCAGTCGGCGAGGCGCGCCGCCGCTTGCTCGGCCACTGGCAGGTCGGCGCCGCAGGCAACGAAGAGGCGCGCGAGCGAGGCTTCGTCGCTCGTGTTGACGTCCAGCGTCGAGGCGTCATCACGGACCGTGAAAGTGTACTGGGCGGCCCCGAGCGCGCTGCCGCCATCCATCGGCCAGCGCCAGGGATCGGCCAGCGCGTCATTCGCGGTGGGCCGCAGTGCCTGCACGAGTCGCGCGCGGGCGTGCTCCAGTCCCGACCGGGCGGCGGCGCGCGCCACCACGGCGTCCGCCGTGTTGGCCACCTGCAGCCGCCGAGCGCGCGCGAGCCACGAGACTTCGAGTGCGACCGCCGTGATGGCGACGACCAGCCAGACACTGGCCACAAGGGCAAAGCCACGGCGCGCCGTCATAATCCGTTGGCCAGTGGCACGGTGATCGGCATAGTGAGCGCGACCGGCAACGGGGTCTCGGGCCGTGCATATAGGCGCACTTGAATAGCCGCCGGGAGGAGCGCCCCGCCCGCCCAGGTGCGGCGCCATTCTGCGCGCCCGAACGCCGTCGTGTAATACGAGACGCTGAGGCCGGCGACGTCGAACACCAGCGTCGTGCGCACCGCGGCTCCCGCGGTATCGGTCTGCTCGACCACCAGCGCGGGCCGCGCCGCCGCGCGGTCGATAAACAGACGCAGTTGCCGCGTCTCGCCGTCCGCGGTGGTCACAAAGGCGAGCGTGTCGTCGTCCACAGGGCCGGCGGCTGAGCGAAGCAGCGCGTGCGTGCCCAGCAGCGCGTCGACGGTGCCGGGTTCGGCGCGCGCCTCCAGCAACCACGCCTCGAGGGCCTGTCGTACCCCCAAGGCGCGCGTCACCGCGTCGGCGTCGACTCTCGCCGCCGCGCGCTGGTCAACGAGTGTGGCGAAAGCCGCTCCACCGGCGGCCAGCGCCGCCCCGCCGACGGTGAGCGCGACGAGCAGCTCGAGCAGGGTGAAGCCGCGGCGTGCGCTCATTGGCCACCCACCGGTGTGGCACGAAAGACGCGCGCTCCCACGCGATACGCGCCCGCTGCCCAGCGAACGTCCACGGTGAGCGCGTAGAGGTCCGGCTCGTTGGGCACCGGCGAGACGTCGCCGTGCCACGTGTAGTCCTGTGCCCCGTCGCGCACAGTTCCAGTCCGCAGAGACTCCGGCAGGGCACGCAACCGCGTGGCATCCAGAAGCTCAAGGCGCGCGAGCCGTTCACTGGCGAGCGCCACCGCCGGGGCAAGTTGGCGGCTGCGGAAGGCCGCGCGCGACTCGGCGGCGAATGCTTCGAGTGCGCCAATGGCGACCACGCCAACGAGTGCCAGCGCGACCGTGGCTTCGAGCAGCGTAAACCCTGTGCGCCTCACGGGAGCGCCTCGAGGGTTGTGCGACCGGTGACCGCATCGATGGCGACGCGCACCCGCGCGGCGCCGCAGGCCACCGTGGGGAGCTGACCGCGTGTCGCACCGTCGGGGGCGACGTGCAGGACGGCGCGCGCTGGCCCGCGGAGCTGGCAGTCCGTGGGCAGGTCGAGCGTGAACGTGGTATCGCGCGGTCGCAGCCACACGCGCGCGCGCGCCGCATCGACCACGAGTTCGGCGGACCGGCCGCTGCCCAACGCGCGCGCCCGCGCGGCCTGCACAGCGCCGATGAGCTGCGTACTCGCGGCATCGATGGCGCTCGCCGGGCGCAGCGTCGCAAAGGCGGGGACGGCCACCGCGCCGGCCATCGCGAGGATGACGAGCACCACCGCGACTTCCAGCAGCGTGTAGCCGGCGCGGCGCGATCTCATCGCAACCCCGCCGGATTGATGCCGTAGATCGCCTGCAAGAGCGAGAGCGCTATGCCGCCTACGACTACGCCGAAGGCGACGATCATCGCCGGTTCAGCGAGTGCCACCAGGCGCTGGGCGCCGCGTTCGGTGCGTTGCTCAAAGAAGTCGGCGGCGCGCTCGAGGAAATCGACGAGCCGGCCGGCCTCTTCGCCGGTGGCAACGAGCGCGACGAAGATGTCGCTGAACAGGCCGTCGGCCTGCAGCGCGCCGTGCATCGTGCTTCCCGCGACGACGCGTACGCGCACCCCGCGCAGCGCCTCGGCGAGCAGCGGGTCGCTCGCCGCGTCCGCCGCGTCATCAAGCGCGCTCGACAGCGGCGCGCCGCCGCGCAGCAGAACACCGAGCGTGCGCGCGGCGCTGGCTGCGAGCAGGTCGCGCCGAAACGCCCCCACCAGCGGCAACGCCAGCAGGACGCGCGCCCTGAGCCGACGCCCCGGCGGCGTGGTGTGCAACCAGAGGGCCATCGCCACGGCGGCGGCCGCCAGCAGCACCAGCGCGATCCACTGCGCGCGCAGGAACGTGGCCAACGTCAGGAGCGCCGCCGTGCTGCGCGGCAGCGGCAATCCGGTGTCGGCCAGCAGCGTGGCAAAGCGCGGCAGGACGAAGAGCAGCAGCACCAAGACAGCGGCGCCGCCAGCGATGGCAAGGACGGCGGGATAGATCAGTGCCGACGTCAGCCGCGCGCGCAGCGCGTCGGCGCGCTCGAGCTGCGCGGCAAGCCGGTTGAATGCGCCGTCCAGATCACCCGCGCGCTCGCCCGCGCGAATGACGCCCACCGCGGCCGTGGAAAAAATGTCCGGATGCGCCGCCAGCGCCGCGGCCACGTGCTCGCCGCGTTCAATGCGGGCGCGCACGTCGTGAAGCACCGAGCCGAAGGCCGGCGGGGCGGTGCGCGCGGCAATGTCGAGTGCGCGGGCGATTGGGAGCCCTGCCGCGAGCAACGCGGCAACGGAGCGCACCGTGTCGGAGACGACGGCGCGCGGCAGGTGCGCCGCGCCGCTTGCGTGCGCCTCGCCGGCCGCCACGTCCAGCACGGTGAGCCCGCGTGATTCGAGTTCGCGCACCATCGCGGGGGCGTCGGCGGCGGTGCCGCGCCCGCGTGCGCGCCGCCCGTCGGCGGTGATCGTCCGATACTCGAACGCGGGCATCAGGGGGCGCTCAGCGTGCTACTTCCAGCCCAGGATGTCGGCGGCTTCGCCTTCGCCGCCGGGCTTCAGATCGCTGCCGTACGAGAGCAGGTCGTACCCGCTTCCCGATTGCTCACCCGGTGCGCGGTAGACGTACGCGCCACCCCACGGATCGGCCGGTACGCTTTTGCGGAGGTACGGCCCGCGCCAGTTCATCGGGCGCGGGTCCGTGCTTGGCGTCTGCCAGAGCGCGGCGAGCCCCTGCTCCGTGCTGGGATACCGGCCATTGTCCAGGCGATACGCATCGAGCGCGGCGCCGAGCATCTCCATCTGCGTGCGCGCCGTGGTTTCGCGCGCAGCACCCACGTGGCGAAAAACGTTGGGCGCCACCAAGGTGGCCAGCACCGCGAGCACGACGATGACGACGATGATCTCGATCAGCGTGAAGGCGCGGCGGGTGGGGCGCGAGGGGGTCATTGGGTGAAAATCGCTGGCGTCGACTGCCGCGGCTAGGGTGTGCCCACCCATCGCCGCGGCCCATCGGGGGGGGGCCTACGGGAGCCGCAGCCCCGGATCGGTCTTTCCGCTGCGTGACGCGCGCGCATCGGGGGCGCGCAGCGTGGCCACGGGGTCGCCGGGGGCGCCGGCGGCGATCGTGTTCCGAGTGGTAACCGTCCCCGTGGCGCCGTCCAGTTCGACCACCGTCCAGAGCGTGCCGGGCAGCTGCGGCACCGAGTACGCCCCCATCTGCGTGGCGCCGCGGAAGATGCGCAGCTGCGCGCCCGACAGCATCAACGAGTTGTCGGTGGCCGAACTCGGCGTGTTGTAGTTGTGCACGTAAAAGCGGTACGTCCCCGTTCCCAACTGACTGATGGTGATGGTCTCTGGACCCGGCGCGGCGGCGGCATCGCGGTCGAGGCAGGCAAACGGAGCCACGCCACAGTTCCCGGGCTGCAGGAAGTAGACCTGCTGGCGCGTGCTGCCTGTGCCGGGGAGTGTGAGATAGAGGTCGAGATCGCGCGCCGCTGACACCCACGTCAGAACCGCACGCCACTGATTGGCATTCGCGTTCGCCGACAGCGTCAGGTCCGCGTTGGCGAGCGTTGCGCCGCCGGAGATCGCCACGGTGCGCGACGTCTGCGTATATCCGGCGCCGCGCATCACCAGCGTGTAGGTGCCGGCGGCTACGGCGGCCAGGGTGTAGCTGCCGTCTGCGGCCGTGGTCGTCGTCTGCAGAGCGAGTCCGGTGACGGCGTTCATTCCGTCGCGCAACTCCACCGCGATGCCCGTCGTGATGGCGGCATTGGTGCTCGCGTCGCGCGCGCGGCCGCTCACCCCGCCGCTGGCGGTGCTGGTGCGCACCAGCGGCACCGACTCCACCGCAAGCGGCGCCGACAGCGGCGTCGGCGCGACGAGCGTCGACACGTACCCTGTGGCGCTGACCGCGAACTGCACGTTGGTGCCGGCGGCGAGCCCGCTCAGCGTCCAGTTGCCGGTGGCGTCCGTAGTCGTGGTCGCCAGCACGGTGGCGTTGGCGTCCTGTGCGGTGACGCGCGCGCCAGCGATACCCGGCGCGCCGGCGGCCTCCACGACGCGGCCAGAGGCGGCAAAGGTGATGGCGCTATTGGGCGTTACGATGATCGTCGCGCTCCCGCTCTTTCCCTCCGACGTCGCCGTCACCGTGGTCGTGCCGGCATTCCCTGCGGTGACGAGTCCCGTGCCGCTCACCGTGGCCACCGTGGTATTTGCGGACGTCCACGTGACCGTGCGCCCCGTGAGGGCGGTGCCAGACGCGTCTTTCGGCGACGCCGTCAACTGGGCGGCCGATCCGAACGCGACACTCACTGTCGCGGGCGCGACGGTCACCGAGGCTACGGGAAGTGCGACCACGGTGATGGTTGCCGTCCCCGACTTGCCGTCGACGGTGGCGGTGATCGCGGCCGTGCCGGCGCCGACGCCGCGCACCAGCCCGGTCGCGTCGACGGTGGCGACCGTCGCGGCCGCCGTGCTCCACGTCGCCGTCTTGCCGGCGACCAGTGTGCCGGTGCTCGTTTTGGGCGCGGCGGCAAGCTGCTGGGAGGCGCCGACATTCACGGTCGCCGTGGCCGGGGTGACATCCACGATCGCGACCGTGCTTGTCGGTGACGTCGACCCGCCGTCACCGCCCCCGCACCCCTTCAGCGTGACCAGAGAGGTCAGCGCACACAACGCTATGATGCGAGAACGCACACGAAGTCCCGGAATGACGTCGCCGGCTGCGCCGGATGCCGTACAGCGGTCCAGATTGGCCACAAACATACGGCTCCCGTCTCACGGCGGCGAGCGATCCGGAGCGGCCCTCCGTACGCCGCCTCGTCGCCGCGCCGCGGGCACCGCCTGGTCGACGGTGCCGACGACGGCGCGTAGAATGCACGGCATCTTCTGCTCGGAGTTTTCCATGTGCCGTCGCGTCATTGCGGCTCGCACGCGCCGCTCGCTGGCCTGGTGCGCGATCGTTGCGGTGTGGCAGCTGCTCGCCGCCACGACGGCGCACGGACAGGTGACACTCTCGGCGGGCGCCCTCGCCCTCTCAGTCAATGCGCAGGGCGAGATCACCGCGTTGCGCAGCTCCGTGACGGGCAAGGATTACCGTTACGCCGGCATGCCGTCGCCCTTGATCACCGTGGTCCACGCGGGGGCGCGGCTGGCGCCCACCGCGATGCAGCTCAGCACGGCGGGCGGCGTCAAGACGCTGGCGCTCCGCTATGCAGGTGGCGTGCGCGTCGGCGTGCGGGTGCGCGAGACTGCCGCATATCTCGCGCTCGAGATCGTGCGCGCCGAACCGTCCGCGAAGGTTGAGGCGGTGATCTGGGGGCCGTACGCCACCACCATCGGCCACACGGTGGGCGAAGTCGTGGGGGTCGTCCAAGACGGGGACGTCGCCCTTGGACTCCAAGTGCTCAACGCCAAGACGCTCGGCGGCGACCTGCCGAACCGCGAAGGGAGCACCTGGGCACGTGGCATCGCCGCACGGCAGCAGGCGTGGGGGAGCTTTCTGAACGCCTACGCCATCAACCGCGCGCGCGCGCGTACCGTGGACGGATGGGGCGGGGATTTCCCGAACATGCCAGTGTCGCCGATCGCTGGCGAGACGGTCGTCGGCAGCGCCATTGCGCTCTTCTTGACGCCGGCGGCTCAGGCGCTCGACGCGATGGAGCGCATCGAGGTCGCCGAGGGGCTGCCGCATCCGACGATCGACGGCGTCTGGTTCCGCAAGTCGCCACTGTTCGAACGCTCCTACATGATTTCCGATTTCGGTGAAGCCGAAGTGGACCAGATGATCGGTTACGCCACGCGATCGGGATTGTACTCGCTCTACCACGAGGGGCCGTTCAAGAACTGGGGACACTTTGTGCTCGACAGCGCGCGCTGGCCGTCCGGGCGGCCCGGCCTCAAGGCGGCCGTGGCGAAGGCCCGCGCGGCGGGGCTGCACTTTGGTGTGCACACGCTCACCAACTTCATCAACACCAACGACCCGTACGTCACGCCCGTCCCCGACGAGCGGTTGGCGGTCACCGGCATCTCAGCCCTCGTGTCGGCGGTCGATACGCGGCAGACGGAGATCGAAGTGCGATCCCCCGAGTACTTCGCCAACGACAAGCACGACAACCTGCACACTGTGCGGATCGGCGCGGAGCTGATTCAGTATCGCGCGGTTACGGCGACGGCGCCGTACCGATTGCTCGATTGTCAGCGCGGCGCATTCGGCACCACGCCCGCCGCACACGCGGCCAGCGCGACGGTGGGGAAGCTGCTCGATCATCCGTACAAGGTCTTCTTTCCGAACTTCGCGATGCAGCGTGAGGTGGCGCGCAACCTCGCGGATTTCCTGAACGAGACCGGCGTGGACCACATCGACTTCGATGGGCACGAGGGGGCGCTGGCGTCGGGGCAGGGCGACTACGCGTTGGCCGTCTTTGCCAGCGATGTCCTCTCGCAGGTGCGCCACGACCTCATCAACGGAACGAGCATCAGCAAGACGTTCTATTGGCACATTGGCTCGTACTACAACTGGGGGGAGCCCTGGTACGGCGGCTTCGCCGAGTCGATGCAGCAGTATCGCATCGACAATCAGGCGCTCTTCGCGCGCAACTTCATGCCGCATATGCTCGGGTGGTACCTGCTCACCGAGACGACGACGCGCGCCGAGATGGAGTGGATGCTGGCGCGCGCGGCGGGGTACGGTGCCGGCTTTGCGATGGTTGCCCGCCCCAAGGCGTTGCGCGGCAACCCGCTCACGCCGCAGCTGCTCGACGCGATTCGCGAGTGGGAGTCCGCGCGCACGAGTCGCGCGTTCGACAGTGCGCAGGTGGCGCGGCTCAAGGACCCCGCCCGCGAGTTTCACCTGGAGCGGGTCGCCGACGGCGCGTGGCGGCTGTACGAAATGGCGATGTCGCCCGCGTTTACGCGAACGCGGGTCGAGCGCCAGCCGGGTGAGCCCACGCACACCGAGTGGCGCTTTGACCAACCCTGGGACGAACAGCGGCTGCAGTTCCGCCTGCGTGTCTCCGGTGCGGCTGGCGTCCCCGAGACGGGCAGCGCTGCCAGCGTGGTGCGGGCTCTTCGCCTCACCGTCGACCGCTACGCGGCGCTGGAGCTCCCCGGTGAGCTCCGGCAGGGAGAAAGCCTAGTGGTGGATGGCACCGACGTCGTGCGAGTCTACGATGCGACCGGCAAACCGAAGGGACGCTTTACGCTGCGCGCGCTCCCCCCGATGCTGTCGCCCGGTGCGCATTCCTACCAGATGGAATCGGACTTTGCCGGCGATGGTCTGGCCATCGAGGTACAGTTTCGGGGGATGGGGGCCGCCGAGCCCGTGCGCGCGAGACGCTGAGTCGCGCTGCGGGCTGGCCCCCCGCACGGGGCCGATGCGGGGAGCTGGGGGGCGGAGGTTCACCGCGCCGCCGCCGTTCTCTAAATTACGGGGACGCCGCGGGCATCGTCGCTTCGGCGTACCCTGAACTCGCAAGGAACACCCCATGTCCAGCATCAATAGCGGCAAGAAGCGCATAGCGATCCTCACCGGCGGCGGCGACGTCCCGGGCCTCAACCCGGCCATCCGGGCCGTCACCATTCGTGCGCTGCGCGAAGGGTGGGATGTCATTGGCCTGCGCCGTGGGTGGGCGGGTGTGATGGAAATCGTGCGCGACCATCTCTACGACAACAGCAACAACTTCCAGTTCCTGTCGGAAGAGATCGTGAACCGCGCCGGCCGCACCGGCGGCACCTTCCTGCACACCTCGCGCACGCGCCCGAGCAGCGTGAAGGCCGACGACGTGCCGCAGCACCTGAAGGACAAGTACACGGCCCCGGTGAACGACCTCACCCCCGAGGTGCTCAAGAACCTCGACTGGCTGGGTGTCGACTACCTGATCCCGATCGGCGGGGACGACACGCTGAGCTACGGCATGCGGATGCATCAGGAGGGCGTGAAGGTCATCGCCATCCCGAAGACGATGGACAACGACGTGCCCGGCACGGACTACTGCATTGGCTTCAGCACCTGTGTGACGCGCACCATCGAGATGGCGCATCGGCTGCGCACCTCGGCGGGCTCGCACGAGCGCCTGCTGGTGATGGAAGTCTTTGGGCGCTACGCGGGCTTTACGGCGATGCTGCCGACGATGGCCGGCGCGGCGACCCGCTGCGTGATTCCCGAGCACAAGTTCGACGTTGACGTGCTCACCGAGATGCTGATGTACGATCGCAACCGCAACCCGTCGAGGTACGCGGTGGCGCTCGTGTCGGAGGGCGCGGTGCCCCAGGGCGGCCAGATGGTCTGGCAGAGCGATGTGCAGGACGCGTTTGGCCACGCCAAGCTCGGCGGCATCGGCGACATCGTCTCCAACGAAGTGCAGAAGCGCACCGCGCAGTTCAATGGCGGCAAGGAAGTTCACATCATCAACCAGAAGCTCGGTTATTTGGTGCGCGGCGGCGATCCGGACGCCATGGATTCGATCGTCCCGATGGCCTATGGCAACCTCGCGCTCGACCTCCTGCTGCAGGGCGTGCACGGCCGGCTCGTGGTGGTCAAGAACGGCTGCTACGGCAACATTCCGCTGGACGTGGTGACGAGCACCAAGAAGGTCGTGGACGTGGAGCGCTTCTACAACGTCGAGCGCTACCGGCCGTACTTCCACAGCTTCGAAATGGCGCCGCTCTTCATCATGACGAGCGAGGGGTAGTCACACCGGCGGCGGCGCCACCTAGCGCCGCCGCCCTCTCGCCGCAGGTCGCGGTCTTGGCGGGCCGATGGCATCACCCGCCGGGGATGGCTCGCCGCGTGTCGTTGTGCGATTATCCAACGCCCCCATGGACCGCCCCCTCACTGACGCGTTGACGCACGCCCTCGCCGACCGCTACGCGGTCGAGCGCGAGCTTGGGCGCGGTGGTATGGCCACCGTCTTCCTGGCGCGCGACCTCAAGCACGATCGTCGCGTCGCCATCAAGGTCCTTGAGCCCGAACTGGGGGCAGTGCTCGGCCACGAACGGTTCCAGGCCGAGATCAAGGTGACTGCGGCGCTGCAGCATCCCAACCTGCTTCCGCTGTTCGACAGCGGCGAGGCGGCCGGACAGCTGTTCTACGTAATGCCGTACGTGCAGGGCGAAACGCTGCGCGCGCGGCTGGAGCGAGAACGGCAACTCCCGGTGGACGAAGCGTTGCGGATCATCACGGCGATCGCCGGTGCGCTCGACTACGCCCACGGTCACGGCGTCATCCATCGCGACCTGAAGCCCGAGAACATCCTGCTGCAGGCGGGGCAGCCCGTGCTGGCGGACTTCGGCATTGCCCTGGCCGTGAGCAACGCGGGCGGGGCCCGCGTCACGCAGACGGGACTGTCGCTGGGTACGCCGCAGTATATGTCGCCGGAGCAAGCCACCGGCGAACGGCAGCTCGATGCCCGGTCGGATCAGTATTCGCTCGCGGCGGTGGCGTACGAGCTGCTCGCGGGTGAACCGCCGCATACGGGCGGCACCGCGCAGATCATCCTCGCGCGGCTCCTCACCGAGGCGCCGCGCCCGGTGAACGCTACGCGCGCCAGTGTGCCGGCGCACATCAGCGCGGCGCTCGCGAAGGCTCTGAGCAAGGCGCCCGCCGATCGCTTCGCCACGACGAGCGCATTTGCCTTGGCGTTGGCGGCGCCGGCAGTCCGTCAGTCGGGCCCCGTGCCGCGATGGATGTTCCGCGCCCTCGTCGCGGCGGGTGTCATGGTGGCCGCTGCCGCTGGGCTCTGGTTCGCCCGCGACCGCCTCGCTGACAAGCCACTCGACCAACGCGTGGTCCTTGTGCTGCCGACGGCGACGGGTGGCAACGCATCGCTGGCCGCGCACGCGGCGATGGTGGACGACGCGATTGCGCAACAGTTCTCGCAGCTCGCGTGGGTGCGCGTGCAATCGGCGAGGGCGGCACTGGCCACCGATGCCGACGCGGTGGCCGAGGCGCGTGCGGCGGGGGCGGCGACGGTGGCGGTGGCCGCACTGCTCGCCAACGGCGACGGAGCGCAGTTGCGGATGCGGCTCCTCGACGCGCACGCCGGCAACATACTGCGACAACTCTCCAGCGCGACGCTTGCGCGCGCGCCGTCGCCCCGCGAAGTGCAGGACGCGGTCAGCCCGTTGATCGTCGCCACTGGTTTCGCGACGAGTCCAAGCCTCGGACCGGTCACCATGCCATCGGGCGAAATGCCGGCACTCTCGATCTTTCGCGAGTTCGAAGGTGCGCTTTCGAGCATTGGCCTCGTGCTGGGCACGACCGACTTTGAGGCGCGCGTGCTGCGTCCGCTGCAGCGCTGCGTGGAGGCCGACAGCACTTTTCTGCAGGCCAAGCTGTGGCTGGGATTCGAGTACGGATGGGGCCCCTACATCGCCCGCTCGGCCGGCGGCGCGCAGCGCTCCGACACGGTCGACCGCTGGGTGAGTGAGGCGCAGCGGCGAGGTACCGCCTACGAATCGGCCCTCGGACGCGTCGCCCAGTCGAACTATTCCGAACTCGGCGATGCGGTACTTGATCCGATCCGACAACTGCTGACGATCGACCCGAACTCGCCCCTGCAGGTTGTCTTTCCTACCCGGCTGCTCGAGTTGAACCGCCCGCAGGAAGCCTTGCGCGAGAAATACGCCACCTGGCGCAATGTGCTCGCCGCCGACACCGCCAACCCGCCGCGGCAGGCCGGGTTCTGGTCCGGTGTCGCCGAAGACTGGCACTACGTGGGACGCTACGATTCCGCGCTCGTCGCCGTAGGCCGTGCGCGGGCCATTCGTCCCACCGATGCCACCTTCCTGGGCCAGGAACTGCAGGCGCTGGCCGCGTTGGGCTGGCTCGACACGCTGCGCGTTCGGCTGCCCGAGGTGGAGTCGGCGGCGTCGAACGGCGCCCTGTTCGGTTTCGCGGGGAACACGTATCTCACCGTGGCCAGCGAGCTCGTCGCGCACGGGCATCCGGTTGAGGGCCGCGAGCTCGCGGAGCGCGCGCTGCGATGGTTCGAACAGAACGACGCGCAGGTGCGGCGATCCGTGAACATCTGGCTGCGTAAGGGCATTGTGCTCGTGATGCTGGGTCGCATCGACGACGCAGAACGCGAAATGCGCGGTGCCGCCGCGTCCGATACCGCCGATGTTCGGCCACACGGGATGCTCGGACGGATCTACGCGATGCAAGGGAAGGTGGCGTTGATGAACGCCGAACTCCGGTGGCTGGAAGCCAGGCCCGGTGAGCGACTGCAGGGCACTACGACCTACGAGCGGGCGGCGATCACGGTGAATCGCGGTCGCGAATACTGGCCCGAGGCGGTCTCTTTGCTCGACCTGTCGCTGCGCCAAGGTCAGGGCTTTGGCATCCGCCGCCGGCTACACTGGTTCGGTGACTGGCAGCCGCTTGCGGACTACCCGCCCTTCCGGCGACTGATCACGCCGGGCGGGTAGCGGGCCACGGTCGCACCAGTGTGCGGGTATTTTTCGTGATCGACGTGCGTCCTCCTCAGCCGCGATCTCCCGTCACGAGACACTGACATGACGTCCACGATGCTGCGTGCCTCGCGCGTTTGCGCACGCGTCGTTGCTCCGTGCCTGTTCATCGGCCTCGCCGCGACGGTTCGCGCACAGCCGCGACCGACATCCAACCTGCGTCTCGCTGCGCCCATCACGACGTGGGACGAGGCGATCCCACTCGGCAACGGCCTCCTCGGCGGACTCGTCTGGGGCGGCGGCTCACGGATCAACCTGTCGCTCGACCGCGCCGACCTCTGGGATCTGCGTCCCGCGGCGCCGTACGGCACCGAAGGCTATCGCTGGGCGGATATCCAGCGGCTGGTCGCCGCGCGCGCGGAAGATTCACTGCACATGCGGTTCGACGATCCGTACGAACAGGTGCCGCATCCCACCAAGCTCCCGGGCGGGCGCGTGGTGCTGACGCTGGAAGACGGCCGCTACATCCAGTCGTTCCTGCTCGACCTCGCCAGGGCGGAAGCGCAGGTGCAGCTCACCCGCGGCACGGTGCGCGGCTTCTTCGGCACCGCCGACAGCGTGGCACTGTTTGAGGTGCCGGCGTTGCGCCGTGTTGACCTCGTGCGGCCCGCGTCGCTCGACAAGCTCGGCTACCCGCCGGCGACAGTGGGTGGCGACACCGTGGCCGGCGTGCGTACGCAGTGGATGCTGCAGCGCGCCGCGGAGGGGCTAACCTACGTGCTCGCGGTCAGCACACAGCGCACCGGCGATTCCTCGCTCGTCGCGGTGAGCATTGCCACCAGTGCCGACGGCGCAGACCCGCTGGCGATCGCCCGGCACCGTATCGCGGACGCGCTGACTCGCGGCTATCTGCTGTCGGCGCGGCGTCACGCCGCGTGGTGGGCGCGCTACTGGCGGTCGGTGGCCACGTTGACGGTGCCCGACACCGCGCTGCAGGCACATCTCGACCTTGTGCAGTACTACTACGCCGCCGCTGCGCGCCGCGGCACGCCGCCTATCCCGTTGCAGGGCGTTTGGACGGCCGACGCCAACACGCTTCCGCCGTGGAAGGGCGATCTGCACAACGACCTGAACACGCAGATGACCTATCTGGCCGCGCACGCCTCGGGGGCGGAGGAGGCCATGCGAGGCTGGCTCGACTACAACTGGAAGCTGCTTCCCACGTACCGCCGTTTCGCGCGCGACTTCTATGGTGTCGACGGCGCGGCGATTCCCGGCGTGATGGCGCTCGACGGGCGTGCGCTCGGCGGTTGGGGTCAGTACTCGCTGTCGCCCACGATGGGGCTGTGGGTCGCGCAGTCGTTCCATCTGGAGTGGCAGTACACGCGAGACGCCGACTTTCTGCGCGACCGGGCCTATCCCTTCGTGGCAGCGATCGGGCGTGCGGCGCGAGCGCTGCTGCAGGAGGGCCCCAACGGGCGCCTTCGCCTCCCGCTCTCGTCCAGTCCTGAACTGTACGACAACAGCTTGAAGGCGTGGCTGCCGCAGTCGTCAAACTTCGATCTGGCGTTGCTGCACTGGGCCTTCGGCGCCCTCGATGAGATGGCAACCGCGCTTGGCGACACAACGGCGGGGCAGGGGTGGCGTGCCACGCGCACGCGGCTCGAACCGCTGGCCATCGATGCCGCCAGTGGCGCGCTCGCCGTGGCGGCGGGCCTGCCATTGGCCGAGTCACACCGCCACTTCTCCAACGCGATGGCCATTCATCCGTTGGGATTGTTGACCGTGGACGCCCCTGTCGACACGCTCGTCGTGCAGCGCACGGTCAACCAGCTGCGCCAGTTCGGCACTGGTGAGTGGATGGGCTACAGCTACGCGTGGTACAGCGCGATGCTGGCCCGCAGCGGTCGTGGCGACGAGGCCCTGCGATATCTCGAGGATTATCGGCGCGGCTTTCTGCTGCGCAACGGCTTTCACGCCAACGGCGAGCAGACGCGCCTCGGTCTGTCGAACGCGCATTATCGGCCGGTGACGCTCGAGGGGAATTTTCTCGCGCTCCACGCCGCGCAGGAGATGCTGTTGCAAGGATGGGGCGGGGTGGTCCGCGTGTTCCCTGCACTTAGTGAGCGGTGGCGCGATGTGTCGTTCCGCGATTTGCGCGCCGAAGGCGGCTGGCGCGTGAGTGCGTGGCGCGAGCGCGGCGTTACCCAGCGGGTGCGGATTGAGAGCACGGCGGGTGGGCGGCTGCGTCTGCGCGATCCGTTCAACGGGGCCGTGGCCGAGTGGAATCGCGCCGACCTCAGGCGTGTCGGTGCCGAGTATGTGATCGATCTCCCCAAGGGGGCCGTTCTTACGGGGACGTTCCTGCGATAGGTCGGCGCCTCGTCTCGGTCGGGATGAAAGAACGCCGGCCGCCTCGTACAGGCGGCCGGCGTTCCACGTCGTAGGCCCGATCAGCGCGTCGATGCTGGCCGGATGCGGATCGCCTGGCCCCCGCCCGGCGCGAGCGCGAGCGTGAGCATGCCCGCCGCGTTCACGTCGACGGTGCGGATCGCCACGGCGGTGGGGTTTGTGAGGAAGTGTGCGCCTGGTCCGTCGGCATACACTTCGGCCACGTACTTGGTCTTCGGGTCCAGAAAGTGCAGTGGCACGGTGAACGTCCGTGCTTCCTCGTCAGTGATCGCGCCAACAAACCACTCGTTCTTGTCCCGCGCCTTGCGGGCGACCACCACATAGTCGCCGATCTTGCCCTCGAGCACGCGCGTGGTATTCCAGTCCACGGCGACGTCGCGAATGAACTGAAAGGCCGGCTGCCCCTCGTAATTCTCGGGGAGGTCGGCCGCCATCTGGATGGGTGAATACAGTACGACATACAGCGCCAACTGCTTGGCGAGCGTCGTGCGCGGGCGCGACGCGTCCAGCGGGCGGGGCGTGCCGGTGGGGCGGGTAATGCTGATGTCGAAGATCCCCGGCGTGAAGTCCATCGGGCCGCCGAGCATGCGCGTGAAGAACAGAATGGTCTCGTGCTCCGGTGGGTTGCCGCCGTCACCACCCCACGCGTTGTACTCTTGCCCGCGCGCCCCTTCACGGCTGA
>JARIEY010000149.1 GCA_031127085.1 Gemmatimonadota bacterium
CGGCAAGAAACGCATCTCCGAGCTTCCGCTCGCCACGCGATCGCAGTTTCAGAAGCGCCGCTCGGCGCGCCACGGATGGGGCGTCTTTGCCGTGCGCCCCATCGCGCGCGGCACGCGCATCATCGAGTACACGGGCGAGTTGATCTCGCACAATGAAGGGGAACGTCGCTACCCGACGGCACCGGATTACCACGAGGAACCCGAGCACACGTACCTGCTGCAGCTCGACGACGACCGCGTGATCGACGCGAACGTGGGCGGCAATGATGCGCGGTTCATCAACCATTCGTGCGCGCCGAACTGCGAACCGATGCCGGCCGGCGACCGCATGTGGATTGTGGCCGTGCGCAACATCCGCCCGGGCGAGGAGCTGGCGTACGACTACGCCATCGAGCTCGACGAGCCGCACACGCCAGCGCGCAAGAAGCGGTTCCCGTGCGCCTGCCGCGCGCGCAGCTGCCGCGGTTCGATCCTCAAGCCGAAGTACCAGCCGTACCACGCGCTCGTGCGCGCCGCACGCCGACGCTGGGAGCTGTCGTGACGCGCCGTGCGCGCCGCAGCGACTGAGCGATGGACCTGAGTTCGCCGCTCGGCAGCTTTGTCGTCAACGTGGTCGTCGGCACGGTGGCCGGCGGCCTGACGAACGCCGTCGCCGTCTGGATGCTCTTTCATCCGTACGACCGGCGCTTTGGCCTGCACGGTGCGATCCCCAAGAACAAGGCGCGGCTGGCCAAGAGCATCGGACGGGTGGTGGGTGAGCGACTGCTGACCCCCGATGACATCGGCGAGGCGCTGCAGAAGGACGGATTGCGCGAAACCGTGGACGCGAAGCTCGCAGAGTTCGTGCAGCGGCTGCTCGACCGTGAATGGCCCTCCCTGCGCGAGCTATTGCCGGCGTCGGTGCTTCCCGAGGTGGAACGCTCGCTCGATGTCCTGGGCCCGCAGCTGGCCGCCGCGCTGGCGAAGCACGCCGATACGCCGGCCTTCGAGGGTCAGGTGCTGGCGTTCGTGCAGCGGGTGCGCTCGGAGCTCGCTCCTGTCGAGCTCGGTATGCTGCTGACCCCGGAGCGGCGCGCCGAGTTGGCGGCGCAGGCGGCGTTGCTTGCCACCGAACTGCTCGAGGAAGGGCGCACGCAGGAAGGACGCCCGATCCGCGCCAAGGTCGGCGATTTCTTGTTCCGCGTCGCGGGGACCGAGCGCACCCAGCAGTTCGTGGAACGCGCCGTGGCCGACGCGCTCGAGCGCGCCGAGGGGCGCACGTGGGGCGAGGTACTCGCGCCCTTGCAGGACCACGTGGTGGCCGGGTGGATCATCGAGGCGGCGCGCTCCGAGCGTTCGCGCGAACTCGGCAGTGAAGCGGCAGCAAACGCGGGGCGCGCCCTGCTGGATCGCCCCATCGGCCAGCTCTCCCGTGTGCTCCCCCCCGACGCCAGCGCCCGCCTCGCCCAGCGCGCAGGGCCCGCACTGTGGGCTTGGCTGATGCTCCAGCTGCCGGGGTGGGTGGCCACCCTCGACGTGCAGGGGATGGTGGAACGCAAGGTTCTGGGCTTCAGCACGCAGCGCATGGAAGAACTCGTGCGCAACGTGACGCAGAAGGAGCTGAACTTGATCGTGAATCTCGGCTACGCCCTCGGCGCCGTAATCGGCGTGACGACCTGGGCCGTAGGCAGACTAATAGACTGACAAGAGAGACAACAGAAAAACTACAGAGGCGAGGGCAAGGGCTCCCGCCTCTGTGTTTCTCTGTTTTCTCTCTGTATTTTCTCTGTTGTTTCTCTTCAGTATGTAAATACTGATATGGTTTTGCCCGACCCCGCGCCGCCACTCGTTCCCGTGCCCGTCACCCGGCCGGTGAAGATCTTGGGGGGCTGACCGCGCAGGTTGATGGTCACGGTGTAGTTGGTGGCCGGCGCCCCGCAGCTCGACCAGTAGTCGACGCGCAGGATGTATTCGCCGTGCGGCACCACAATGCCGTCGCCCCAGAAGATGTTCTCGGCGCGCGGGCCATCGGAGCCGCAGCCGGCGTTGGAGTCCAGGTCGAGCTGCCCGCCGGTGGGCGAGTTGCGCGACGCGTAGTAGATCTCCTTGCCCGACGGATCGATGAGGTGGAGGTCGACGTCCGCCTTGGTGTCCCACGTGACGTTGGTCTGGATCTCACCGGTGCCTACGAAGATCACGCCCAGATCCGTGGACTGATACGGGCCGGTATTGGCCGTGCCGCCCCCCGCGACCTGCAGCGTGAAGGTCGTCTTGGGCATTTCCACCGAGATCACCAGCAGCACCGTCGCGCTGGTGACGGGCTGGGGGAGCGTGAGCTCCCAGTGATCGGTGTTGCCGGGCACGCTGAACACGACGCGGCTGAACGGCGTGGACGATGACACGGTGGTCTGCACGGTGCCGCCACGCAGCACCTGACTGGGAAGCTCGGCCGTGACTGGCGCGCCGCTCCCGGGCGACGGGGCCACGCGATCGACCAATTGCGCCGTGCGCGACCCGTCCAGCGTCTGCACCAGCGAGACGAAGCGACGCACCGAATCTTCCGGCAGCGCGGTCGACTGTTTCCAGTCGATGCAGCTGGCGCTCGCCGCCAACAGCGCTGCCCTCGTCGCGAGGCGCGCACATCGTCTCATGATTGACTCCCGCATCGGGCGTTCCTCCCCTACTTCTCCGTCAGCCGCAGCTTCGCGGCGTCAATGAGCCGCGTGCCGCTCCCTGCCGGCACGTCGGTCCAGATGATCGCGGCCTTGCCCTGCACGGTCACCGCCGAGATCTCGATGACGCGCCCCATCGCCTCATATCGCTTCTGCTCCGCCCCGCCCGTGCCCGGCACCCCGAGGCGCCGTTGCGCCGCGCGCTGCGCGGCATCGCGGAACTCCCCCGCATCGATTGGCGTGTCCCACACCGTCACCCAGGTAATGCCCGCCCCGCCCGCCAGGTTGGCCACGACGAAGCGATCGCCACCCCATCCAGCTGCCGAACGCGCCGAGGTTCCAAGATCCTGCAGCGCCTGGAACAGAAACAGGCGCGTCTCGAACTCCCCGAGATTGTTTTCGTACACCTTCGTGCCCATCAACAGCGGCGGCATCTCAACCCGGAGCGGGCGTTCGCCCGCGGCGTACTTCTCGTAGTGCAATACCTGCTCCGTGCTCGCCGGCAGCGGCTCCCACGGCGCACGCCCCGTCTTGGCGTCCTTGAAGCGCCGCATGAACTCGGCGCCGCTCAGATACGGAAAGAGCAACGACTCCTGCAGAAGCATTGGCGCGCTGGCGAAGACCGGCATCGCCGTCTGGTTCTCCCGGATCATCTCGCGCACCCGATCCCACCCGCCCGGCATTCGTACGGCCATGTCGCCGCCGAGCATCGAGGACATCTGCTCGTAGGTGGCCTGGCCTTCCATCACCGACTGAGCCGCCGTCAGGCGGTCGTTGTCGTCCCGCGACTTCTGAATCGAATCCAGCGGCACGTACTGGTCCTGCAGCGCATGCACCAGTTCGTGCGCAACGGTCACCTCCACCAGCGCAGCGCGCCCGGCAGAGGTGTCGCTCACTACATACAGGACTTTCGTGGACGGATCGTAGTAACCGATCACCTGCTCGCCCAGCAACTTCAGCATGAAGCGGCGCAGGTCCATGGTGTCGGGGAGGAGCCCGAGCAGCTTGTAGGCCCGGGACGCTCCCTCGAGTTCGAGGGGCGGCAGGCTGGTGTTGAACTCTTTTTCGAGGAAGGCGCGCACCTCGTCGGTCGAACGCCGTTCCACCGTGGGCGGCGTCTTGAACGTCAGCCCGGTGGCCTTCTCCACCTTCGGCACGTACTTGGCCACCAGATCGCCGTAGGGGCCGCTGGCGGCGGTCGACTTGGCGTCGCCGCACGCGGAGAGCACGGCCAGCGCCGCGGTGCACCACAGGACCGCGCGACGGAACGAAGAACGCATGACGCCTCTCAAGATTGACGCGGCGCGGAGCCGCGACTCAGCCGAGCATTCGCCCGGCATACCAGCCGAGCAGAGCATTGCCGAAAAGCAACGTGACGACCGCGGCCGGCGCAAGGAAGACGCCAAAGGGGACGAGCGGCGGCTCGAACGCGGTGCCGGAACGCCTGGCTCGGAGCCAGACAATGGGATACACGAGGAGCAGAAACGCGGCGGCGGCGAGGGCGGCCCCAACGAAGATGCAGAGGAGGGCACGCACAGGACCCAGGAGGGCGCCAACGAAGGCCATCAGAGTGGCATCGCCGTAGCCCATGGCCTCCTTCTTCATTGCCACCTCACCGAGCCAGCCAATGATCGTGATGGCACCGGCCCCCGTGCACGCGCCGACCACGGCGTCCCACGGCCCGGCAAAGGGGAGTTGCTCGCCAAGGAGCGCGCCCGCCAACGCCCCGACCATTGCCACCACCAGGCCGTTGATCGTGAAACCATCCGGAATCAGGTAGCTCTGCGCATCCGTGACCGCGACGCCGAGCAGGATGGTCGCTACCACGGCCAGCCGCACCGCGAGGAGCGACGGCCCGAGCAGCCAGAGCGATCCCACCCAGAGCGCCGCCGTAGCCGCTTCCACCAGCGGATACTGGACGCTGATGGGCTCGCCACACCGTCGGCAGCGTCCGCGCAACGCCAGCCAACTCACGACGGGAATGTTGTCGTACCACGCAATGCCGCCGCCGCATCCGGGGCAGCGTGAGCGCGGACGCACCACCGACTCATCCTTGGGCCAGCGCGCAATGCAGACGTTCAGGAACGACCCGAAGATGGCGCCGAAGGCGCCAAAGACCGGGGCGTACGCGGCAAACCAGCTGGACTCACTCACGGGCGCAGGGCGAAGAGGGTGATGCCGGCGGCCACGGCGACGTTGAACGACTCCACCTCGGGCGACATGGGCAGTGACACGATGGACGCACAGTGCCCGCGCAGCGCGACGGAAAGACCGGCCCCTTCATTGCCCACGGCTACCGCCAGGCGCGTTGGCGCCGACGCGGCCTCCACCGGCACACCGCCGGCATCCGTTCCCCAGAGGGCCACCCCGTGCCGCTGGAGGTAGGCGAGCAGGTCTGGGAGAGACGCCTCAACCGCCGCGAACCGAAAATGCGTGCCCACGGCGCTGCGCACGACCTTGGCGTTCCAGAGGTCTACGGTGCCCGGCAGCGCCACCACCGCGGTCGCCTCCAGCGCGGCCGCGGTCCGCACGAGCACCCCGACGTTGCCGGGATCCTGAATGGCATCGAGGACGAGCAGACGGGTGGTCACGCCGGGATCGATGGCATCAAGCGTCAGCCGCGGCTGCTGCGCGACGGCGAGGATGCCCTGCGGGTGCTCGGTGTCTGCGGCCGAGGCGAACTCCTCATCGGTGAGCGGCAGCACGGGCACACCCCGCGCCGCTGCGGCACCGATCAGCGCCCCGGCGCGCGGCTCATCCGCCGCGCGAGCCGTGTGCAGCACCGCATCGATGCCCAGCGGCGAGTGCACGAGTTCCTCGACGGTGCGCACGCCCTCGGCGACGAACCGTCCGTTCCGCTCGCGCGCCTTCCGGCGCCTCAAATCCCTTGCCACCGTGAGCCACTTCACCGCTATTTTGTCTCCATGCGCATCCGAGTCCTCCGCTGGTCACTGCTCTGCCTCATCCCCTTCGCCGGGTCGTGCGCCGTCTCCACCCAGCAGGAAGTGGAGATGGGCTCCAACTTCGCCAACCAGATCGCCAAGGAACTGCCGCTGGTGCAGGATCCCGAGATCACCCGGTACATCACGATACTGGGCGACTCGCTGGCGCGCATGGCCGACCAGCGAAATCTCGACTGGCACTTCGCCGTTGTCGATAGCCGCGAAGTGAATGCGTTCGCCGTGCCGGGCGGTTTCATCTACGTGAATCGTGGCCTGATCGAGCGCGCCACCACGATGGCGCAGGTCGCTGGGGTCATTGGCCACGAAATCGGACATGTCACGCGCCGGCACAGCATCAAGCAGATGCAAAAGGCCCAGGGAGCGAACATCGGCGCCACCCTGCTCTGCACCCTGACGGCGGCCTGCAACTCGGGACTTTCGCAGACAGCCATCAGCCTGGGAGCCAACGCCGCCTTCGCCAAGTTCAGCCGGACCGACGAAGCCGAGGCCGACGACGAGGGGGTGCGCTACGTGATTCGCGCGGGCATCGACCCCAACGGGATTCCCGAGATGTTCGAGATCCTGCAGAAGGAGCGGAAGACGGCGCCGACCGAAATCGACCGATTCTTCGCCTCGCACCCGATGGAAGAATCGCGCATCACGGAGACTCGCCGGATGATCGCGGCCCTCCCCGCCGCGCAGCTGAAGGGGCTCACGCGCGACACGCCAAACTTTCAGGCCTTCAAGAAGCGGCTCCTCGGCCTGCCGGCGCCAAAGAAGTAGGGATGGTGGTGGTGTGGGGGCGGTAGAAGGCGGATGGCAGATGGCAGATGGCAGATGGCAGATGGCAGATGGCGGATGGCCGGGGATGTGCCCTCAGCCATCCGCCATCCGCCATCGGCCATCCCTATCCCACCTCACAAAAGCCCAACATACGCCTCCACCAGCGCGCAGAACTTCTCGCCGGCTGCTTCGGCCGCGCGCATCACGTCGGCGTGGCTCAGCTTCTCCGGTGAGAGGCCCGCAGCGGGGTTCGAGATCAGCGAAACGCCGGCCACCTCGAGCTTGAGCGCGTTGGCGAGAATCACCTCGGGGACAGTGCTCATCCCCGTGGCATCGGCGCCCAAACGCTCGAGCATCCGCACTTCCGCCAGCGTCTCGTAGGTGGGGCCAAGCAAGCCAACGTACACGCCGGCCTGCAGTGGCATCCCGAGTTTCGCCGCCGCCGCGCGCAACAGCTGCTTGAGACGGGGCGAATACGGCGCACTCATGTCGGGAAACCGTTCGTCCGTCGGCTCCACGGGCCCTGCCAACGGATTCACGAACTGCATGTTGATGTGGTCCTCGATCACCATCAGGTCGCCGGCGCTGAAGGTGCGGCGAATGCCACCCGCGGCGTTCGAGACAAACAGCGTCTTGGCCCCCAACGCGTGAATGACCCGCACTGGGAAGGCGCTGACCTGCGGAGAGTGCCCTTCGTACATATGAAACCGGCCAGCCAGCGCGATGACTTCGCGCCCACCGAGCGTGCCGGCAATCAACTGGCCCTTATGCCCCACCACGTGCGTCGCGTGGAAACCAGGGATCTCGGCGTAGTCCAACCGCCGCGCCCCTTCAATGCGATCGGCGAGCCCGCCCAGGCCGGAGCCGAGGATGATCGCACACTCGGGGGCATTGACGCCAAGGCGCGCGCGGACGACATCGGCGGCGGCACGCGCCGCTTCGGCACCGTGCGATGGGGACGCGTGGGGATGACTCACTTTCTGACCTCCGCCAACAGGGTGGCGATGTCGCGATCGACTGTGGCGAGCAGGGCGCGCCGTTCGTGCTCGTGCAGGAAGGCACTGCTGAAGCCGTTGCGCGCCACGGCGCAGAGTTCCTCGAACGTGAAGCCCAGATAGCGCGCCGCCTTCTGGTATTCGTCAACCAGCGTGATGCCGCTCATCAGCCGGTTGTCTGTGCTCAACGCCACGTTCAGCCCCTTGTCGAAGTAGGCGCGGAACGGATGCGTATCGAACGACGACGCGGCGCGCGTCTGCACGTTGCTTGTCAGGCAGCACTCGATGGTGATCTGACGATCGGCCACGTACTGCGTGAGCGACTCGTCCTCGATGAGGCGCGTCCCGTGACCGATGCGGCAGGCGCAGCAACGGTGCAGCGCATCGCGCACGGAGTCCGGCCCGTCGCCCTCGCCGGCGTGGCAGGTGCACGGAAGGTCGTGCTCGCGCGCGTAGTCGAACGCCTCCTTGTGCCGGCTGGCCGGG
>JARIEY010000010.1 GCA_031127085.1 Gemmatimonadota bacterium
GGGATATCGTTCCGCTCAGGCGTCTCCACACGGCCACCGCCAGAGATCCTTTCTGGATCATAGCCGTCATTGCGCAGTGCGTAGAACCATACGGCTTCCACGCGCCTCGCGAACTCGGACGCGGGCTTTCGAAAGACGATCACGGCTGTCTTAACACCGGCGTACGGCTTGAACACTCCTGCAGGCAAGCTGACGACCGCTAGGAGATCAAAATCCTCCACCAGCTTCTTTCGCAGCTCCACGTGCGCACCAGTCGAACCGAACAGCAGTCCTTCCGGCACGACGACCGCGCAACGCCCGCCTGGGGCAAGATGCTGCATCACCAACGAAAGGAACAGCAGTTCGCTCTTCTTGCTGTTCGTCGGAAGATCGGAGCGAATGGACTCCTTGGGCAACTGGCCCGCAAACGGCGGGTTCGCCAAGATGACGTTGTAGCGGCGGCGCAGATCGTCCTCAGTCAGTCCGCCCATGTCGGACAGAGAATTCGCACGCTTGAGTTTTGCATGTCGAATGCCGTGCAGCACAAGGTTCATCATGCTGATGCGCACCATCTGGCGCGACACATCTGTTCCGTATACTGAGGCTTCGAGCAAACTCCAGTCTGGGATCTTCTCACCTGCGCCCTTGCGATACGTTTGAAGGCGCGGGATCTCCAACTTGATGTCAGCTAGTGACTTCCCCTTCTTCTCGAGCCAGTCCTCGCCGTAGATGGGGTACTCGCTGACGTGGTCGGAATACTTAGCCAACAGGTAATCTACAGCGTCGATCAGGAAGCCGGCCGTGCCCATAGCGGGATCGTACAGCGAGTCACCGATATCAGGGTCCACCATCTCAACCATAAACGCGCGGATTTGGCGCGGAGTGCGAAACTGCCCGTTGAGCGCGCTAGAGCCAAGATGCACAAGCAGGTACTCGAAGATGTCGCCCTTTACATCAGGCCCGAGCTTGCGAAACTCGAATCCATCTAGCTCGTCGATGACCTGCTTGAGCACGTTGGGATCAACAATCTCGAGGACCGCGTCGCGGAAGTACTCGGCCACTTCGGGCTCATCTTTGGCGAGCGAGGCCATGTACGGAAAGACTTCATCACGAATGAAGTCGCGCAGTTCGTTACCGCTCTTGAAACGCCACTGGTTCCAGCGGTAGCGCTCCGATTGCGCAGGATACAACCGTGCGACATTGCCACCGGTGCCGCCAAGGCGAACCCGCAGTTCACGGTCAGACTCCTCTTCATCCAACAACTTCAGGAAGATGAGATAGGAAATCTGCTCGATGTAGGTAACCGGATTCGTCACACCGCCCGCCCAGAGAATGTCGGTGATGTGATCGAGCTTCCGTCGCAGCTGTTGGTTCATTATGCGTTCCTAGTGTCGCCTGGCCGTCACGCAACCAAGACGGTTTGATTGATCTCTTCCATCACGGTGCGCAGCCCCTGCTCACCGAAGAGCTCGATGCCGATGTTCGCTGCGTTCAATATCGAGAGTGGCGGGGCAAACAGGTCGTCAAGCGAAACCCTCCCCTTCACCAGGCCGCGGTTCTTTAGCAAGGCGAGGTATTGCGCCTGATCAGGCGAGAGGTTCTTGGCGACAAGCCAAGCTCGGAAGTTCTCCTCCACCCTCTCCGGCCGGCTCTTGATCTTGAGCATGCCAAGCGCGGCACGGATGAAGTCCACGAGATTTCCACCCGGGTTCCGATAAGCTCGGCGCAGATTGTCTTCATTGAAGTAGCGCTGCGGCTGGTTCAAGCGCCGCGCAAGCTGCGTCTCCTCATCTTCCGTCAGCGCGTCGCCAGCCTTGACCTTGGCGATGATGGGATCGGCTTCCGCTCCCAGCTGGACGGTGGCTTCCCAATCGGTGACGTAGTCGCGCTTATCAATGCGCTCACCATCTGGACCAACTTCGATGTAGTGGACGGCATCGAGCCACTCATCTTCAAGGCCGAGCTCAATCAGCTCGCGCGGCGTCTTGGCGCCAGGCTGCTTGGGTCCGGGTGCGTAGCCGCCACCCCCACCCGAAAACACGTCGGCATCGGAGTCGTTGAAATGCTCGTGATTACGAAAGAAGTCATAAATGACGAACTTCTGTTTGCCAATGTGCGGGGCCGTTCGCGTGCCGCGTCCACGCATTTGTTGGTACAAAATCGGGCTGCGCACTCGGCGGCACATCACGAGGTGCAGCACTTCGCGGCAGTCAAACCCAGTGTCGAGCATTCCTACGCTAACCGCGACCATGGGCAAGTCTTCCTGCTTAAAGCGGCGGATCAGATCGTCCGCGTTTGCCACATCGGAGGTAATGACCTCGGCGTAGCGGCCCCTATGCTCTGGGTGAAGTTCGTTTAGGTACTGCGTCAGCCGCGCCGCGTGGTGCTTTGTGATAGCGAACACCACCGACTTACCTGGGCCGTTCTTCTGGCCAGGGGCGAGTTCACGGAAATTCTGCCAAGCTAGCCGGTCGAACTCTTCCACCATCAGACGGTTGCTGGCCTCGTTGGTCCAGTTTCGCTCGAACTCCGCAGGGTCGTAGTGCTTCTCCTCGTAATCGGCACCTTCAGACACAAGCGTGGTGATGCCCGTCGCGAACTTGTACGGCACCAAGAAGCCTTCCTTGAAAGCTTCTTGAATCGGATACGAGTAGTCCGGCGCGTCGTCCTTGCAGTGATAGAACTGAAAGGTGTTGCGTTCCACGTAGATGGCCGGCGTAGCAGTAAGGCCGATATGCAGAGCATCGAAGTGCGACAGCGCTGCTTGCCACGAGCCGTAGATCGACCGGTGGCATTCATCCATCACGACCACGTCGAAGTAGCCGCTAGTGAACTCGGGATAGCGACTAATCATGGTCTGCAGCAGGCAGACGGTGACCTGTTTCTCCTGTCGGATCATTCCCGGCTTCAGCCAGTAGCTGGAGTAGCCGGGCAACAGATCCTGAATGGCCTCGATAGCCTGCTTGGCAAGCTGCTCGCGGTCGACTAGGAACAACACACGCTCGGCTTGTCCGGCCTGCACGAGGCGCTGGAGATAGAGCGCGATCATGTCTGTCTTGCCGCTGCCGGTGGGCAGTTCGATCAGAAAGCGACGCTTGCCGAGCTCTACTGCGCGGTCGAGCGCCTGCATAGCTTCTTTCTGATACGGCCGTAGCAAGCGCGTCTCGCCCTGGCGAGCGTACGTGCTTGGAATCGGCACGGTTGCCAGCGGCTTGCGCTCGGCACGCATGTGTACCAAGCGTTCCAGGTCACGGCGAGAGAAGAACGAGCTGACGATGCGCGCGTCGTCGTTCTGGTAGTCCCAGAAGTAGATCAGCTCGCCATTGGTAAGAAAGATGAACGGAGCGCCGATCATCTTGGCGTACGGCAGCGCCTGCTGTTTGGCGATGTACGGCTGAATCGCCTGCTTCTTCGCCTCGATAATTGCCAGCGGACGACCACGCTGGTCCAGGAGTACGTAATCGGCACGACCGGTGGGAATACTGTCGCCATCGGAGGTGCGCACCGTGTTCGGCTGCGCGCCGGCTTCCGCCACGCGATAGCCACCGGAGACTTTCACCTCGGTGAGCACAGCTGACTTGTCGGCGGGATTCCAGCCGGCTGCTCGTAACTGATCGTCGATCAGGATGCGTGCGTCAGTTTCGTTGTTCTGGGTGCTCAAGTTCGGACTCCGTTGCAGTATCTCTGTCTGAAGAGAACCGACATAGTGCACAAGCTGTGCCAGCTGGTCACTTGATTCCCGCAGAAGCCAGTATGCGGCGAGACTGATGGGTACATGAGCACCCAAGCCGAGGAATCCGGCCCTCTTGCTGAATGACCTTGCCGCTAGAGATTGACCTCGTACTTGGCCAGCCAGTTGCTGAGCGTCTGATAGCTGGGCAGACCGACCAGCTCCGAGGCCTTCGTCTTGTTGCCGTGCGCTTCGTCCATCGCTCGCCCGAGGTAGTGCTGCGCCACCTCCTTCAAGAGGTCGGGCAGGCTGAGGCCGCCGCCCAGGGGGCGCCTAAGGACATCGTGCTTCGCCGACGGGATTGTAGGAAGAAGCGCCTCCCGAACGTCCTCGGATGATATTGCGGCGGAGTCGCTCCAAATGGCGGCGCGGCGAAGGGTGTTCAGGAGTTCGCGGACGTTGCCGGGCCAGGGATGCGATAGAAGAAGATTTCTTGCGCCAGAGGAAAGTTTCTTCTCTTTGAAACCCGGCTCAGCCTGTGCTTCCACATTTACCTGCCCGAGCAGGTAATCAATGAGGAGGCCTAGATCACCCGGGCGCTCACGGAGCGGGGGAAGCCTCAATACAGCGACGGCGAGCCTATAGAAAAGATCCTCTCGGAAACGACCGGACGCGATCTCGTCAGTCAGCGTGCGATTGGTGGCCGCGACGATCCTCACATCAACAGCAGTGGGCTTGCTGGAGCCGAGGCGGACAACCTCGCCTTCCTGAACCGCGCGCAACAGCTTCACTTGTGCGGGACCCGGCAACTCGCCCAGCTCGTCTAGAAAGAGCGTGCCACCGTCTGCCACCTCAAAATGTCCTTTGCGTTGCTGTGTAGCTCCCGTAAACGCCCCCTTTTCGTGGCCGAACAGCTCTGACTCCACGAGGTCTGCTGGGATTGCCCCGCAGTTTACTGCGACGAAGGGGCGTTCCCTACGCGGACTGGCGCGGTGGATGGCGCGCGCGAGCATCTCCTTTCCTGTGCCGGACTCGCCCTCGATTAGGACCGGAACTGATCGAATAGCAACGCGCCGGGCGCGCTGAATCAGCCGATCCATTACGCGGCTTTTGTGGATGATGTCGGCGAACTCTGGGGCTTCTGGAGGCTCGCCCCCGCTCGCCTCGCGCAGACGCTCGTCTGGTTCTCGCAGTAGGTCGGGCAGGAACTCGGCAGACAGATCGAAGGGCACTGAAGCAGTTCGCACGCCGTGATCGCGCGACGATTCGATCAACTCGGCGGGGAATCGTGTCTTCCCCAGGATGATCCACACCGCGGCCATCGCTGGCGTGCCTGGGCTCAGATGAAGCGCGAGCGACGTCGCGCGTCGCTGCTCGCCAAGGGCGCGCTCGATGCCGCGAACGGCCGCTTCGTAGATCTCGCCGAACTGTGTCGGCCCGGAGAGTTTCTCCGAGTGCACTTCAACTCGCGCTGAGGACCGCCCGCGCAGCCACTTCAGATATGGCTGCACGAGTTGGTCATCGTAGTTAGAGAGCAAGAAGACTTCGTCGAAGGGCCGCCCCTCGAGGGCCTGCGCGATCGGCCCCAGCCCCACAAGCTCACCCTCAGTGGGGGCCCGGAGGTCCGTCTTCCCGATCCATGCCACGAGAACTTTGCGCATAGACGAAGAATGCAAGTTTTCTTACCATCGCACAAGGAGCGTTGTATCCAACGCGACGTACTGGCATGTGAACCTGTCGCTTCACGGGGCTTTGGCGGCCGCAGCAGCGCTGGCACGATTGCTGCAAATGCAGGCCGGTATGACGAACATGATTCACACGCAGCCCCTCGCGGTCTCCCTCCTGTTCTCCACCGACGAAGTGGCTATCGATCTTCGAGACCGCCGCCCCGACAGCCTCGGGCTCTTCGGCGAACTCGACACGGACGCCCGGGAGCAGTTCGCGCACGACGCGTGGACGATTGGCCTGCGGGCACTCGCGAACGCTCACGCAGCGGCTCAAGAGTCCAAACTCAAGGACGTCGGTGCAGCACTCCTAGGCGACATTGACCGTCAACTCAACATTCATGTTGAAAAGCAACACAACACGATCAGTACGGTGCTTGGACGCTACTTCGACCCTGCTGATGGTCAGGTTACACAGCGGCTTTCGGCCTTCGTCGACGACGAGGGCGTGCTGGCGCGCCTCCTCGAGAGATTCCTCGGTCCGCAGAACAGCGTGCTCGCCGAAGCGCTGGCGAGACAGGTTGGCGAGACCAGCCCGCTCTTCAAGAAGCTGAGCCCCACCGACAGTACGGGACTGGTCAAGGTACTCGAGACTCAGCTTCGCGCGGTCATGGACGAAGGCCACACTGAACTCGTGCGCGCACTCGACCCACTCGCTGAAGATGGAGCGGTCGCACGGTTCCTCAAGAGTCTGCGCGATGAACTAAGGGGCGCCGACGAGGATCGCCAAGAGCAGCTCTCAACAGCGCTCGCCGCGCTGGACGCGAACGACGAGAACTCACTCCTCAGCCGCCTCGTTCGCGAAACGCACCATGCACGCCAAGACGTGCTTGCAGCCGTGAACCCTGACGCGCCATCGTCTCCGATGGCGCTCCTGAAGGCGAGCCTGTCCAGGCTTCTCGAGGAGCAGTCGATGGCACACCTCGACCTGGTCAGGCGACAGGAGGAGAGACAGGTACAGTTCGAAAAGGAAGTCCGCGAGGCACTCACCCGCATCGAAACGAAGCGTCTGCATGACCAGAAGACCACCCGCGGCGGTCTCGATTTCGAGGACGCGGTCGTGGCATACGTACGCGCCGCAACGCAGGGTGCGCCGTGCGTCTTCGACGCCACGGGGGCGACGGCCGGCATCGGTCGAAGCAAGAAGGGCGATGCCATTGTGCGGTTCACCGACGAAAGTGCGTTCGCCGGCGCAGGAGTCGTGTTTGAGGCCAAGCGCGAGGAAGGTTATACGGTGCAGAAAGCCCTCGATGAACTCGACGCGGCCAGGAAGAACCGCAACGCATCGGCGGGCGTCTTCGTCATGGCGCGCTCACACGCCAGTGACGTGTTCCCGCGGTTCGCGCGCTACGGCAACAATGTCTTCGTCGTATGGGACGATCAGGACGCGAACACCGACGCTTACCTCCACGCGGCGATTCTACTGGGAATCGGGCTCATTACCCGCACGAAGGCGGCGGGCGATGAGGGTGATATCACGGCGCTGCGGGACGTCGAGTCGCGCATCGAATCCGAACTGACGAGACTCGAGAAGATGGAGAAACACAGCGACTCGATCCGGAAGAACGTCGACGGAATCAGCGACGAAATCCGCAAGGCGCAGAAGGCGCTCGACTTGCTTCTGCGGAAGGCGCAGAGCACGCTTCTCGCGCTCAACGTCGAGCTCAAGGACGAGGCTGCGGAGGCTGCGAGTCCTCTCTGCCTACCGGCGGGATCGCTCGAGCGTGCCGTGGTGTCACTTTCAGGCGACGGCGAAGCGGCGTGAGAACTATCCACTAAGAGGCGCGCCATCGTTCAAGACCTAGGACCTCTTTCCGGCAGTCCCCCGGATCGCCGCCGCCACTACCGCCAACGCGGAGTTCACAACCAGTTTCTCATTCCGAGTGTGCCACTCGGCCAGGATAGCATACTGCTCCGGCGTTGAGGGTACCCCTGCGGCTCCTGCCACACCGAGATGGATAATCGGCCCACTGAGATAGTACGCCTGGGCGTCACGCGGGGCTGTTCAGACAGAGTCCCGAAAGAGAACTCGCCAAGCGGCAGCGGTGAGCTCCCCCCGATGAAGCAGGCAGCCGGGATGGTCCGAGGAGATAGCGGCCTCGGTGAGATTCGAACGTGCGGCTTCGGAGCATCTGCCGAGGAGGTCCTGCCGTACAGAAGGCGAGTAGGGCCTGCGCATTCTGGCCGAACCCGTTCGCGACGTGATCGTGCCCAGTCCTTCTATATGTGGCTACGCCTCAGCCCCGACCAACAGGCCGGCCAGCTCGACAAGACGCTGCGCGATTACTCCGCCACCCCATTCCGATAGATGCAGCCCCTCACCCTGCGTGCGCAGCTCTGGGTGATCAGTGGCATGGGTAATCAGCTGCCACATCAAGACGAACGCATCGTTCTCCGTGATTCCGACGTGGGAAGAGCAGAGCGCAACGATCTCTTCGACCACCCGAGCGATGCCTTCGGCGCGCTCTAGCTCCGTGGGAGCACTCTCAAGAACCCTGTGCAGCACGCGCACTCTCGCGCGGAGGCAGATGGCCCGTATCGCCTCCTCGGTCTCGGAAACGCGCTCGTCAGTCGCGCTTTCAACGTCCGCAATTGTCCGCGACAAAGCGCGAAGCCGCTCGAACATCGCGCGGGGCGGGCGCGACTTCCCATTGAGCCAACGCCAAGTGGTCGACGAGTTCAGCGATTCTATTCCCAGGCGCTCAGAGAGCTCCTGTGCGAACTCGGCGGCCGAGAGCGGCCGTTTAGCGCCAATGGCGGAACCCAGTTGCCTCCGAAGCGCTTCGATTTCAGCGACGAACGGATCCGAGGGCGACTTGCGCTGCAGATCGGGACCGTCGGCACCATCAGGCCCGCCAGAGTTGGTCGGGTCGAGCGGGTCTTCCTGCGGAATGGACGGATGCTCTGACAGGGGAACGCACCTGCGTGGTTAGTTGGGGCCGGACTCCGGAGCTGACGATCGAGTCGAGAAGCGATACTGGAATCTCCGAAGGCTCAGCTGAAAACGCAACGGCCGCAACTCCGTGACATTTGCATGTTGAAGGCCATTCAATAGAAGGAATGGCAATATTGCAATAGGCACACTTAGAGATCTTGCATTATGGCGACAACTGTTGCATTTTATGGGCAAGGGCATTGCATTTTCCACCAGACTATGCATTTCTTCATGGAGGCTGAACCAAGAAAATGCAAGTTCTAGATCCGAAACCGACTAGGATGGCAGTCGAAGCGGCAAAGGCGACTTCCGCCCTGCTTCAGGGGGCAATGGCCAGTGCGCTTGGGGCGAAGCTCCGGTCACAGGACGAAATCTCTCGGCTGAAGCTGCTGAATAGGGCGCTCGGAAAGCCGCGCGACAGCGACTGCTTCGCGCGCCTCATTAGCGACGCCTCCAAGGCAGCCAGCGACCTGGACGCTCGTCTCCGCAGGTCAAAGGGGGCAGCGGGCGGCGCTGCCGTGTCCTTGGCACCGAAACCGCCGATTCCCCCTGCGCCTACCGTAGGCACTTCCGTCCCCGCCGCGACTGCCGAGAAACCCGCTCGCTGCCCTATCCTGCGCGCCGACACCACAACGACCCATGCGATGATCAGAGCGGCCGTGGTCATCGTCGTCTTGAACGGCTCAAGGTCACGGCGCGAGGCCGCCGCTGAACTGCGGGCTTTGGCGTCCGGCAAATCGTCGGCCCTCACGATGGCGTTGCCGCAGGGATGTGTGCACGAGGTAGTTCGCAAGTACAGGAACATCACAGCCTCGACGGTCGGACGCTGGGTCGCGGGTACGAGCGAAGCGGAGACGCGTGCTGCCGCTAGCGGGACGGTCGCGGCACCGCTTAGCGATACGCTCAGGCACGGCAATGCCACTCGCGAGACTGCGCGCCCTCCGGTTGCTGACCACCTCTGGCAGTTGCACAGGCAGTTCCCGCAGCTCTCAATCGCCAAGCTCGGCGAGATGCTGCGTGAGGATGGGAAATCCAAGCTGGGTTCGCGCCAACTGCAGAACATCGTTCGCGAACACTTCGGCGCGAAGTGGCTACTGCTCACATACGGTGGAGATGCTACCGAGAAGGAACTACTCTCGCTTCGGCTCGCTTGGGAGACGCCGCACTCTAACGACGTCTGGATCATGGACCATTCATACCTGCGCGTGCAACCCGGCGAGGAGGCGCGCGAGAAGATCCCGTTTTGGTACCTGGACGACGATCGCCGTGTGAAGCAGGAAATACTGATGGCCACCGTCATCATGGACGCGTGCTCACGGATGATCATCGGAAAGCGCATCTGGCCCTTCGCGCCGACGCACCGCGAGAACATGCTCGTGCTGTTCGAGGCCCTCCGACGCTTTGGCAAGCCTAGGATTCTCTATACGGATAACGGCGCCGACCTTATCTGCGAGGAGATGCGTGAGGTCCTGATCCTGCTCGGCATTGAGCTTCGCACAACGCTGCCGGGCGAACCGCAAGGACGTGGGAAGCTCGAGCGCTGGTTCCGCACCATGAAGGAAGAGCTGCTTCCGATGCTTCCGGGCTTCATATCGCCGGTGAAGCCAAAGACGTGGCGACCCGAGGATCTGCTCACCCGGTCGGCGCTTGAGCAACGACTCGAGCAGTACTGCGACGATTACAACGCCCGAGTCCACTCCTCCACAAAGGAGGCGCCCGCAGCGCGGTACCAGACGCGGCAGTCGATTGCCGGTAGCGCCGCAGTCCCGCTTGAGCAGATGCTGACGCTCCTCCCGTACGCGGATGTCCAAAGATCCGTCGACGGGGTGAAACACGCAGGAGTGACATGGTCAGGAGAGGCGCTGCTGCAGGTTCTGCGCGATACGTCAGTTCGTCTGTATTTCGACCCATACGAGAAGTCGATCCGTCACCTCGTCGTGTTCTCGGGTGAAATGGCGCATTACCTCGGAGTGCTCACACCACACGATCCCGTGGCGCGCTTCATGAAGGCTGACGCGCGCATCACGGCGCGACGCAACCGCCCGCGGCTCGCTAGCTAGGTCATTATGCCGACACCGCATCCTGTCCTGCTGCCGCCATCGACTTTGCCGCGACTGAGCCTGGCTCGGCCGAAGGCGTCGCTGGCCATCCGCCGCTCCATCGACTTCCAAGGTTTCGATACGGCCCTCGACGTCCCCGGTACCACACAGCGGCCGATTCTTCCGGTTGAGCTACAGCCCGCTGGGGTCGCTGCGTGGCGTATTCCGTCGCAGACTACCGAGGTTGAGGCAGCGTTCTGTCGCGCCCTTGAAGTCGGAGCGCACGCGCTCTGCTATCAGACCGATCTCGGCGTCGGGCTGTCGACGCTTCTGCAGAGAATGACCGCAGTCTTCAACGCCATTCAAACGCGTCGCGCCGATGCGCCATGCGTGTGCAGTATCTCTCACTCCCAGCAGGGCAGACGGCGGCGAGCCGGCTTCTCGACGCCATATCGGCCGCCGTTGGGTATCCGCTCTCCTTCAGCGACCTAAGGTATCGAAGCTCATATCGGATGCTCGCGGGACTGTGCGAACATCTCCGTCGTACCCGGGTGGTTGGCGTGATTGTGGATCACATCCATCGTGCGAACGGCGACTCTCTCGACAAGTTGGTGGAGTTCGCCGAGTTTCTCGATCAGGATCAACGAACATCTGACGGGGGAGTGCCGGAACGGGCAGAACCGCCCGTGACGCTGATCTTTGCAGGCAGCGCGGAGCCAGAGTTCCTTCAGACTCGATCACCATCGCTTGCGTCGCTGATAGGAGGGTGCTCTGCGATGATGGCTCCGTTGTCTTCGCCAGATGAGGTGAAACAGGCCATCGAGCAGGGCTTCTCGTTGCGCGATCCGCGCTGGAGCGACGCGGCGCCTAGCCTGTTCGGCACTATACACGAAGAGACTCGCGGCCTGAACACACACCTTCGAACGCTGATGCAGGACGCGGCGCGGCGAGCTTCGAAGCGGGACATCTCAAGCATCGAATCGGCGCTTGGAGACGCAATCAGGGCGCGCACGGCATTCCCGGATGCAACCGAGGAGGATGCCGGCACTGCGGACCGGCGGCTGAGACCTGAAGCGAAACCGCTGCCCCCAAACCGTCGCGCCTCGAAAGGGCGCGAGAACGCCGCCAAGGCCAGTCAGGTTCTGAAGCAACGTGGCCTGACAAAACGCCCACGGTGAAACGCTCCAAGCAAGGACATCACGAGGTCACGAGCGGGAAGGCGCATGCCGTTCACCCAGTATATCGAGTCGTCTTGCCGCAAATGGTAGCGAAAGCGACGAGAGAGCTCGGGCTCCCTGCGCTGCCGAGGCAGATCAGGGCGCTGAATGCCGCGGCGATTACTGGACTCCCAGCCACCTTCGACCGGCTCTTCAGTCACTACCTCCCGAAGTTTGCGGAAGCTGGACTGATCCGGCGGTGGAAACTCGAAGGAAGGCGGACGAGCTTCTACGCGCCGAAGAACTGGCATGGTGCGCTGCCTCCCAAACTTCCATACTCGATGGCCGCTCAGTTCCTCGAAGCAGCGCGGCAATTCCACCGTGACAATCCCGCCACTCCCTTCACGTCTCGCGACATCACCGCGCGACTCGCATCGGACGTGCGAGGCGCAGGTTTTGTGGCCTCCGGGATCGGCGCGCTTGCGACCCAGGGAAGGCTGGTCCGCGTCGGCAAAACCGGATGCGACCGCCTCTACTTCGAACCCCGCGCGTACCGCGCGCTTTCAACGCGTGCGCGGAGCCGCGTTGTGCGGAACTACGCGACCGCCCTCCTCGCCGGACACGTCACGACGACGCTTGCGGCCGCGGTCGCCTCGTTGGTGCGCGCGCTCGAGCAACAGCGTTTTGCCAGCGCTTTGCCATCGGACCTCGCGGCGCTACGGGGCCGCCCGTTTGAGAAAGCAGAGATCCTTGCTGCGGTCAACACGAGCATTTCTCCCAGTGCACTGAACGCAGGCAATCTGTCGGCCGCCATCGGCAGCGCGACATCGACGTTCCGGACTACATCGGACGTGTCGCTGCGCTGCGTTGGATCGATTGGTACGCGGCACTTCTACGCATTTTCCAAGGCGTCACACTCGCCATACGTGGACCTTCGGATCGCAGAGTATCAGCTGTCGAGGCTTCTCGAGTCCGCAGAACTGCGGATCCTCCGTGGAATCGCCGGGACCGGGATCTCGGACTCAGGCGTCCGGGTTCCAGCTGTTGTCGCGGCCGCACGCTTCGCGGAGTTCGCGGCCCGCGTCCAATGGCGGAGAGAGGTTCTCGGTCAAATGGACGCTCGATCCCTTCTGACTTCAAACGAGGCCGAGCAACATCGGGCGTTGATCGCGAGTGCAGGCGACGTTGAGCATGAGCTCGCGGCAGCCGTGCGAGCCTCCGGCGGCGATGGCATTCAGCTCACGTGCGACGTTCCTGATATTCCTGACGACGGAGCAGTCGTGCCCACTCTGACCGTCGAGGCTGCAGCGGTGACCGCTGGCCTTCCGCGCGGAAAGTCCCAACGCGAGCTGAGTGGCCGGCTGGCGCGCCGGCTGGGGGCTGTTGAACGCACCGTTCCATCCCGCGTCGCCCTGGCACCCGAGACGCGCCGCAAGGGCGGACGGGCGCGAGTGTATCTTCGTCGCTCTCGCGTTCTTTGCTACCTTCTCCGAAAGGCAGGCGGGCCAAACTGGGTGGCCATCGGTGCCTATGCCGAGGAGGTCCTCGGCGACCTGAGTGAAGCCGACGTCTTCGCGTGGCTTCTGATGAACGGCAATGAGCACGACGCGATGGTCGCCGCCGCCTGCCTGGCAATCCTCGACAGCATGGGTGCGCGCGAGGCCCTCGCGAGGTTCCTTGAAGCCGAGCGCCGTCAGACTCGGCGGGCGAGCGCGGCGATGGAGTTTGCCGTGATCGGCCTTGCCCGGAAGCCGCTGCTCCCGCGTGCGACAGGACTCGAACTGGTCCATCGGGACCTCGTACGGGTCCTTAGTCGCGATTCCGACCGGCGGATTGCGCGACTGGCGTTATGGACGCTGCGATCGTGGGAGCAGGAGGTCGGTGAGCGCGAGCTGCTGACCCTATAGCGAGAGATGGATCGGGTGTGCGAAAGCGCTGCGCTCGCGCGCGCTTGGTGAAGCGGGGTGGCGATATTCGCCACCCCGTTACTCGTTGACTCCACCGGTACGGCGCCCCCGCGGTTCACATCTCGCTCGCTGCGCACGCCTAGCAGCGGAAGCCGCGTGCATGAAAATGCGAACGATATGCGCCGTAGCAATTCATGCTGAAACGGCATCACCGGCCTGACGTCACCGTTGCGTTTTGCGTTGCGTTTCCCCAGCGCGCACTGCTAGCTGATGATGCACTTTCGCCTTCGCGGTGGACGCCGCGCACGAATGCGCGCACGCATATCGCTCGCATGCGAAACGATGGGCGGCCTCCGTCGGAAGCCGCCCATCGAGAACTCGTTGTCACACCGTCAGTTAGGCACGTGTTGCGTTATGCAGTGCGCGCAGCGTCTGGAATCGGCCGCGCCCAACAAACCCCTCCTACTGCACCGCGTTGATCATATCGAAAATCGGCAGGTAGCACGCCACCACCATGCCGCCGACCACGAGGCCGAGGAAGACGATCATGATCGGCTCCATCGCGGAGAGCAGCGCGCTGACGGCAGCGTCCACTTCTTCGTCATAAAAGTCGGCGATCTTGCTGAGCATTTCGTCCAGGCCGCCGGTCTGCTCACCCACGGCGATCATCGAAATCACCATTGGCGGAAAGACGTTGCTCTTGGCGAGCGGCGCTGAAATGGTGTCACCGCCGGCGATCGACGCGCGCGACTGCATGATGGCGTCGTGAATCACGCGGTTACCGGCGGTCTTGGCCGTGATTTCAAGGCCGTCGAGGATGCTGACGCCCGAGCTGATGAGCGTGCCAAGCGTACGGGTGAAGCGCGACACGGCCGACTTGCGCAGCACGTCGCCCAGAATGGGCATCTGCAGCATCAGCTTGTCGAGCACCAGCTTGCCGCTGGGCGTGGCGTAGTAGCGCTGGATCGCGATGACGCCGCCGTACCCGGCGCCGCCGATGAGCCACCAGTACGCCTTGAGCGCCTGCGACATCCCGACGACGATGCGCGTCGGCAGCGGCAGCGTGAGTCCCACCGACTCGAACATCGACTGGAAGACGGGAATGACGAAGATGAGCAGCACCACCACGGCGATCACGGCCACGCTCATGATCACGCCAGGGTAGATCATCGCGCCCTTCACCTTGCGCACCAGGGCGTCGTTCTTTTCCATGAACGTCGCCAAGCGCATCAGGATGGTGTCGAGAATACCGCCGGCCTCGCCGGCCGCCACCATGTTGACGTACAGGTCGCTGAACGCCTTGGGATGCTTGGCCAGCGCGTCGGCCACCGTGTGGCCCGACTCGACGTCGAACACGACCTGCCGCGTCACGGCCGACAGCGCCTTGTTCTCGGTCTGCTTGCTGAGAATGTCGAGCGCCTGCACCAGCGGCAGGCCGGAGTTGATCATCGTGGAGAACTGACGGGTGAAGATCACGATGTCGCGCATCGCGATCGACCCGGCGGTCTTCTGCTTCGCCTTCGCCTGCTCCTCGATCTTGACGACGTTCATGCGCTTTTGGCGCAGCTGCGTCATCACATCGTCCTTGGTCGCGGCTTCGAGCGTCCCGGTCTTCAGGTCGCCCTTGGCGTCGCGTGCGGTATACTGGAAAGACGGCATGCGTGCTCGTTACCCGGTGCGGCGTGAAAAGGCCCTACTGAATGACGGCCCAGCCCCTACCGGCGCAACCCGCCACCCGGCTGCGTCCCCTGCCGGCTCTGCGGCACTTCCTTGGTGCCGGTGTCGCCTTCGACGGGACTCTTGCCGATCAGCCGCATGAACTCGTTGGGGTCGCTGGAGACGCGCAGGCACTCCTCCTCCGACACGTCGCGCGTCATGTAGAGCTGGTACAGCGCGTCGTTCATCGTCTGCATGCCGAACTTCTTGCCCGACTGCATGGACGAGTAGATCTGGTGAATCTTGTCGTCGCGGATGAGCGCGCGGATCGCCGGCGTCACCACGAGAATCTCGGCCGCCATCGCGCGTCCCTTGCCGCTCTTCTTGGGCAGCAGGGTCTGCGTGATGATCCCCTCGAGCACAAACGCCAACTGCGCGCGCACCTGCGACTGCTGATGGCTGGGGAAGACGTCGATGATACGGTTGATCGCCTCGGCCGCCGAGTTGGTGTGCAGCGTGGCGAAGGCCAAGTGGCCCGTCTCGGCGATGGTGAGCGCCGCCTGGATCGTCTCCAGGTCGCGCATTTCGCCGATGAGGATGACGTCGGGGTCCTGCCGCAGCGCGTACTTGAGCGAGTTCTGGAACGACTTGGTGTCGGTGCCGACCTCGCGCTGGTTGACGATGCACCCCTGATGCCGGTGGATGAACTCGATGGGGTCTTCGACGGTGATGATGTGCCCGTGCCGCTCGCGGTTGATCTTGTCAATCATCGCCGCCAGCGTGGTCGATTTTCCGGAACCGGTGGGGCCCGTCACCAGCACAAGGCCGCGCGGCTTCTCGGCCATGCGCGCGATGACCGGCGGCAGCTTGAGGTCGTCGAACGTCTTGATGGAGAACGGGATTTGCCGCATCACGATGGAGACGCAGCCGCGCTGCTTGAAGACGTTGCCGCGGAAGCGCGCCAGGTTCTGGATGCCGAACGAGAAGTCGAGCTCGTCGTCCATTTCAAAGCGCTTCTTCTGGTTCTCGGTGAGCACCGAGTAGGCCAGCTGCAGCGTGTCCTTGGGGTTCAGCACGTACTCGATGCGCGAGTTCGTGATCTCGCCGTCGATGCGCATCTTGGCGCGCTCACCGGCGGTGATGTGCAAATCGGACGCCCCACGCTCGATCATCTCCTCGAGCAGGACGCGCAGGTTGACGCCCTGTTGCTGGGGCGCTGCGGATGGGGCGGCGGGGGGAGCGCCAGTCATGGTCAGTTCCGGGTCATTGGTATTCGGCGCCGCGCACCAGGCGTCAGGCGCTGGTTTCGCGGAGCACTTGTTCGAGCGGCACGACGCCCTTCAGGACCTTGAGCCAGCCGTCCATGCGGAGCGTCAGCATCCCGTCCTCGATGCCGCCTTCCCTGATTTCGGCCGCGCCGACGTTCTGCAGGATGAGGCGGCGCAGGCGCGGGGTCATGAACATCACCTCGTACAGGCCCTGACGTCCCTTCATGCCGTTGCCGCCGCACGCGTCGCAGCCCTTGCCGCGCCAGCACGGCACCGACGCGATCTTCGTGTCGAGCGTCAAATCGGTGAGGAACGGCGCGGCGTCCTTGGAGGCATTCCGCACGGCGTCGCGCAGGGCCTCCGCGGTGAACCGCAGGTCGCGGTACGTGGTGTCGCGCGTGATCTTGGCGGTCTGCATCTCCTCGTCGCTCATGATGTAGTGCTCCTTGCAGCTGCCGCAGACGCGGCGCACGAGGCGCTGAGCGAGAATGAGGTTGAGCGCCGAGCTCACATTGAACGGTTCGAGCCCCATATCGAGCAGACGGGTGACCGTCTCGGGGGCCGAGTTGGTGTGCAGCGTAGAGAGCACCAAGTGGCCGGTGAGCGCCGCCTTGATGGCGATGCCGCCGGTCTCGAGATCGCGGATCTCGCCCACCATGATGATGTTGGGGTCCTGCCGCAGGAACGCCTTGAGCGCCGCGGCGAAGGTCATCCCGATTTCATTGCGCACAAGCACCTGATTGATGCCGAAGATGTTGTACTCCACCGGATCTTCGGCCGTCATGATGTTCGTGTCGATGCTGTTCACCTTAGACAGCGCCGAGTAGAGCGTGGTCGTCTTGCCCGAGCCCGTGGGGCCGGTGACGAGCACCATCCCGTACGGGTTGCTGACCGCTTCCATCAGCTCGCGCTCGGCGCGCGGTTCGATGCCGAACTTCTCGAGGTCGAGCGTCAGGTTGCCCTTGTCGAGAATACGGAGCACGACCTTTTCGCCGAAAATCGTGGGCAACGTCGACACGCGGTAGTCGATGACCTTCTTGCCCATCTTCAGCTTGATGCGCCCGTCCTGCGGGACGCGCCGTTCGGCGATATTGAGCGCCGACATGATCTTGAAGCGCGAAATCAGCGCCGCCTGCATCTTCTTGGGCGGCTTCATGATTTCCTGCAGCGCGCCGTCGATGCGGTAGCGCACGCGCAGTTCGTGCTCGAAGCACTCAAAGTGGATGTCGGAGGCGCCGCGCTTCACCGCGTCGGTGAGGATGGCATTGAGCAGCTTCACCACCGGCGCGTCGTCGACCAACTGCGCCTGCCCGGCGGCGGCTTCCTCGTCCGACGAGTCCACCACCTCGACGTCGGCTTCGGCGTCCAGTCCCTCGATCTCCTCGAGGAGCGCACCCATCTGCACGTCGGTGGACTCGTAGTGCTTCTCGATGGCGTTCTTGAGCGTGAACTCGCCCGCGATGACCGGGAAGATGTCGTAGCGCGTGATGAACTTGAGATCGTCCACCACCCCCATGTTCGTGGGGTCGGCCATCGCCACCGTCAGCGTGCGCCCGTCACGCTTGAGCGGGAGCACGAGGTGCTTCACCGCAAGGTCGGCCGGGACCAGCTTCACGATGCGCGGATCGACCTCGAACTTGGAGAGGTCCACCGCCGGCATCTTGTACTGCCGAGCCAGCACCTTGGTCAGTTCGAGTTCAGGGACGAACCCCAGTTTGACGAGGTTGTAGCCGACGCGCGTCCCGCTCTGTTTCTGTTCGGCGAGCGCCTTCTCCAACTGCTCCTTGGTGATGATGCCCTCGCGCAGGAGGAGATCACCCAGACGTTCGGAACCGGTGGATGCAGGATTAGCCATTGCCGAAGAGCGGACGGGAGACGGAAGACGGCGGACGGCAGTTGAAAACCTGACGTCGCCGGTCGGCATCTAATGAGTGAAGGTCGTTCGCGGGCGGGGGGGTGTCAAGGCACCGCCACGCGCCGCCGCCCCTTCCCTTCGGCCGTGGGGGCGCCCTCGCGGGGAACCCCGGAAAAGACCGCACGCTCGCCGAGCGCCCTGACCATGGCGGGTCCGATTCCGCGCACCCGCTGCAGCCCGTCCATCGACCCAAAGGGCCCAAACGAGTCGCGGTTGGCGACGATGCGGGCGGCGAGGGCCGGACCGATGCGCGGGAGCGACTCAATGGCGGCAACCCCGGCACGGTCGAGGTCTACCTGCCCTGGCGGGCCGGCTCCGTACGACGCGAGGGGAGGAAGCGCCCGTGGCGGCGGCGCGGGCGGCCGCACGGAAGGCGGTGCCTCGGCCCGCTTCTTTTTCGCGTTGCGGCGCTTCAGCGCGGCACGGCCAGAGTCGCGGCTGGGCGAGCTGGCCACGGCGGAGTCGACCCGAGCAATCTGCGCGGCCAGCTCTGCAGGGGAGCCGGCCAGCACGCGATCACCGCCCCGCACCGCCCGCCAGGCGTTCACGCCCACGCCCAGCGCGGCCACCGCGGCGAAGAAGAGGAGGGCTTGGCGCTCGGCAGGAGTCGGCATGCCGAAGCTTGGGCCGGGGAGCCGGCCGGAGCTTCACCATTCGTTTTCGGGTGTGGCCGAAACAGTGCAGATGACTTCAACCACAAAGCCGCAGAGGGCACGAAGGGTCACGAAGGTACTTTAGGGGGAGCGACCGTGCGTCGCGCAGGCCGTTCCCCCAGGTTCCTTCACGGCCCTTCGTGCCCTTCCAGCCTTGGTGGTTGCAGTTTGGTGGTTGCAGTAACGCCGCCAGTCGTTCCGCTACCGCAGCAGCGCCAGCGCCACGTCACCAACGACCTTGAGCGACTGCGCCGAGACTTTGTCCATCGTGTCCTGCAGCGTGTGATGGTACGAGTTCCCCGGGCCGTAATCGAGGTCAATCACATCGATGACCTTGAGCCCGACGTCGAGCAGCGGGATGTGGTCGTCGGTGATAGGCCCCGCCGAGCGCCGAACGAAGATGTCGCCGCGTCCCATCGACTCGGCCTTGGCCCAGACGCGCTGCACCACCTCGGGGGCACGCTGCACGGAGTTGTCCTCGACGGCGATGCGCAGGTCGGCATCGCCAATCATATCGAAGAGCACGCCGAAGACGGGGTTGTACGCCGGGTCGGGGAGATGCTTGGCGAAGTAGGTGGAGCCGAGCAGCACGTCCACGAGCGGCGGCCCAAAGCTGCCGTAGTCTTCGCCATCGACGAAGAGCAGATCGACGCCGAGCGTTACCGGCTTCTGCTGCAGCGCATCGGCGAGCGCGACGAAGAGCCCCACGCCCGACGCCCCATCGTTGGCGCCGTCGATGGGCGTCGCCTGATTGGCCGGATCCGGTTCCATATCCGCAGTGGGACGCGTGTCCCAGTGCGTGAGATAGAGCACCCGCTCCTTGGCCGCGGGGTTGAACCGGGCAATGATGTTGCGGAGCGGAAGCACACGCCCGTCCTTGGTGGTGTGCGACCACGTCTGCTCCACGACGGTGGCCCCGCGCTGCTTCATCTGCGCCACAATCCAGTCGCCAGCCTTGCGGTGCCCCTCGCTTCCGGGCACGCGAGGTCCAAACGCCACCTGCGCCGCCGTGTATTTGAGCGCCGCTTCGCCATCGAACTCGGTGGTGACCACGGGCACGGGCGGTGGTGCATCGGGCTTCTGCGTGCAGCCACCGAGCATCCCGACGACGAGGGCCAACGTGCCGCTCGCGCCTGCCATCCATCGCCTGCCCGCGCCCGCCTTCCCTCTGCCGTCTCTCACCTGATTTCCCCCGCGAAGAACGACACCTGCAGCACCGCCGTGAAGACGATCTGCGAAAAGCGTCGATTCAAGTTGTTATCGAACGTAATGATGCGCGCGCCATTCACGGAGAACGTGAGATTCTCCGCGACATCGGCGTCGGCGTTGATATTGAGCGCTTCACGGCCGTTGTCGGCCAGACGGCTGCGCTTGCCGGCCGCCCCCTGGTTCTGCACCCACGACTGCGCGCTGGACTGCTGGTAGCTCACGCGCGTGCGCAGGTCGTTCTTCAGGTTCCAGCGTGCCGGCATCTTGATGCCGCGCGACACGTCGGCATTGAGGTCGCGCGAGCGCGATTCGGCGATGCTCCCGGGGAGCGAGTCGAGCCGATGCGTGGCGCCGAGGCCGAACGACGTCATCAGTCCGGTGCCCACGTTCCAGGTGACGCTGCCGTTCACCGGATAGCTCGTGACGCGGCTCACGCGCACGTCCGACGCCGCTCCTTCGAGTTCACTGGGCACCACGCTCGACTGGCGCGTGTTGAGATAGCGCACGCTGCCGCCGAGGTTGGTGATGACGCGGCTGAGGAGGCGCGGGCGCAGCGTCAGCCGCAGCGACAGGTCAGGGAGCGTGAGCTGCTCCCCGTCGATGACCGTCTGCGTGTTGTCGAAGCGGCGCGTCCAGTTGCGTGAGTTCACGCGCTGCATCCGCGTGGTCAGCGACAGGCCCAGCGGCATACGCAGGCCGGTGCTCACCGTGACCTGCGCGTTGCTGCCGGCGCTGGTGGCGTTCAATCCGTTCTGCGCGCGGAAATGATCGATGCCGCCCCATCCCATCTGGTATCCTGCCCCAGGCGTGAACGGGGCGCCGTCGAACGCCGACACCAGCGACCGGCTTGCCTGGATGTCCACGGGCTGCAGGATCTGCACGAGCGCCGGCGTGATGACCGAATCGCGCAAATAGGCGCGCAGCGCGGCGGGGAGATCGATGTTGGCCCCAAGCGTGATGGTCTGCGTGTTGTTGACGCGCCGCGGCAGATGGTAGCCGCCGGTGGTGTCGGCGTCGCGCACGAGTGTGCGCGAGCTCGGGTCGCGCTGCATCGTGTATGCGCTCGACAGGTCGATGCGCGGACGCATCCAGAACGCGACGGTGGGGGTGAAGCCAAGCGCCGCGTTCATCTGCCGCTCGCGCTCGAGCCCGACGTCCATTCCGAGGAGCCGGCTGCGCTCAGAGGTGGCGACGATGGCCGTGGGCGAACTATCGCCGTACTGCCGCAGGTCTCGCGTGGACGTGAAATCCCAGCGCGCATTGAGCGCGTCGAAGGGGCGCAGTTCCACGCCGGCGACATTGCGCCAGACGTGCGTCTGGCCGCGCACCAGGCGGCCGGTGTCGGCGAGCGCGTCGGCCGGTTTGAGGAAGGCCAGGCGTTCGTCCTCGGCGCGCGCCAGCGCACTGCTGAAGCGCACGCTCGACGGATTCAACCGCACCTGCGCGTTGCGCAGCGCCTGCACCCATTCGGCGTTCTGCAGCCAGATGGGGAGCGCGCCAATGGCGCCATCCATCCACGCGGGCATCGGCCGCAGTCGCGCCTGCGACGCCAGGTTGTAATCGAGCCCGGCGTTGAAGTTGCGGTTCTTTCCTTCCTGATACTCCGATCGCGTGGTGGCCGAGCCGTAGTTGGCCGTGGCACCGAGGTTGTTGACGAGCGGAGCCAACCAGCTGTCGCGCATCGGCGCAGTGCGACGCAGCGCGATGCCGACGCTTGTCGCGCCGCTCTTGGGCGTGCGCAGACCGCGGATACCGTCGCCGCGCAGGTCGGAGCGTGACACGAAGAGCGGATTGTTGGCGCCGCTGGAGTGGTTCACCGTGAGCGGGATGGCATACCCGAGTCCGGCCGGCAGCAGCTTGTCGAGGCGCAGCGACGTGCCGATGTCGAACTGGTTGTCGGAGACATACGTCGCCGTCTCATTCAGCTGCCGGAAGTTGGCGTCTCGATGGCTGAATCCGGCGCGGAAGGTGCCAACGTCGCCGGCCGTCACGCTGAGACCGACCTGCGCGGCATAGCCGGGTGTGTTGTCCACGTGCGTGAGCCGCATATCGTCGATCCACAGCTCCAGCGTGTCGCTGGGCAGGACGCGCGTTGCGCCGAGGCCGCCCGAATCGATGCGCACCATCCCGACCGCGAGATCCTGCACGGCAGCCAGGTTGGGCGCACTGACGTTGGGATCGACCGTGTACACCATATAGCCGCCCGAACAGGCCGCGTAGCGGTTGATGTTCACGCCGGCGGGCAGGCCGCTGCGCGCGATGAGCACCGAGTCGGCCCCGTGACAGGCAATGGAATCCGGACTGCTCTGGAGGAACGCGTTCTGCAGTTGCGCGCGCAACGCAAAGAACTTGTTGAAGTCGACGCGAACCTCGGGGAGCCAGGCCGCCTGTCCGGCGCCGGCGCCGACCGGCGTGCGATAGAGATAGAAGTTGTCGGCGTCGCGTCCAAGCCGGACGAAGAAGTTCATCTCGCCGTCCTGCCCCCAGCCATTGCCGCGCCCGCGCGCCCAGACACGGAGTTCGCGGTACTGCATGAAGTTCCTGCTCCCTTCGGCGAAGCGCTGGTACGCCTCGGCGCGCTGGAACGGCTGCAGCTGCTGCGCGGTGAGGCGCATCGAGCGTTCGTTGATCTGGACGCGCTGGTTCTCGAGCCCTGTGATGATCTGATCGGGCGCGTCGTTCACACCGGGCGGCGAGTCGTAGATGAGGCCGCTTGTCGAGTCGCGGTCCATCGTGCCGATGGTCGAGGCCTGCACCCCGCCGTTGCCGGTGCGGTCGCCGGCGATGCCGGCGAGCGTGCGATCGGCGCGCTTCAGCCACGAAGCGCCAGTAAGCCGGAACTGGGCGAGCGGCAGCTGCGTGAAGGCCTCGTCGCGCTGCCCCGCCCCGCTCACCACCGTCATCCGCAGCGCCCGCACCCGCCGGATACTCGGACCGCCGGCAATGGTGTCGTACGGGGCATCGAACGGCAGCCGAACAAAGACCCAGCAGAGCGTGTTGTTCTCCGCACCGCCGCCGGTGCTGTCGGCCTGCGTCACCTCGCACTTGCCCACACGGGTGAACGCCTTGGGGTCTGACAGATCCACGACATAGCGCAGCAACCGTTCGCTCTCGCGCTGGGCCGACACGAAGTTCAGCGTGTTGTCGACATCAATGTCGTGCTCGTCCAGCCGCCCATTGCGCACGGTGCAGTTGGTCTTGGCATCGCCGAGCCGGTTGAGCTTCACGTCGCCGCGCTGGCAGATGGGATAGTTGCGCAGCGTTCCCGACGAGTCGGGCGACGTGTACACGAGACTCGGCACGACATCACCCGGCAAGCCGTTGTCGTCACGTTCCTGATTGAAGGCGCGCGAGAAGGCGTCGCGCTCAGAGCGCAGCGAGTCGAGGCCAACGACCGTGCGTCCGCTGTAGAGCGAGTCGGTGGTGGCGCCGTTGCGCGACACGACGAGGCGCGTGGGGGCGATGGCGACCGCGTTCTCCGAGACGTCGCCGAAGTCGAGCACGAGCGTGGGATTTCGCTGCCGGTGCGCGGCCGTGGTGTCGATGAGCGTCCAGAACTGGATGTTCTCGATGCGCGAGAGATCGGTCCCCGAGGCATTGAGCACCGTGCGCACCGAGCGCCAGCGCCGGCCCAACGGGGCGTTGCCCACCTGCCACTGGTAGCGACGCGTGGCGTCGTTGTACGCGCCGCCCACGCTGAGCGGGTAGAGCGTGAGCCAGAGCATCTGTTCCGGCTGCTGCAGCCCCGAACCGATGATGTTCACCAGCGGATCGATCTGCTGCAGTGTGAACGTCACGGTCTGACCGGCAGCGCTGAGTCCGTTGTTCTGCCAGGCCAGGGTCGCGGCGCGCGACAGGTCGAGGGCCGAGGCGCCGCCGAGGCGTGACGCCAGCAGGCGACCAAGTGCGGGCTGGGAGCTGTTGAGCCAAGCCGGATCGGAGAGGTTCACCAGCGTGCCCCCTTCGCCTTCGAAGCTCTCGAGGTAGGCCTGCCCTGCGCTGTTCGCCTGCGGCCGGCTGGTGGCGACCTCGGCGTCCAGATGCACGCGCGAGGGGGCCGTCGTCTGCACGAACGGGAGTTTCTGCAGGGCGCGCGAGAGCGGCGCCGCGTTGAAGTCGAAGGTCCCGCTCACGCCGGCGAGCAGCGACGACTGCGGCTCGTAGCCCAGCGGCGGACGCGTGAAGGTCGTGCGCTGGTTCTGCGCGATGGCCATCACGTTGATCTCGCCCACGTCGAGCGGGAACTGCGAGGCAAAGCCGAGAATGGACTTCGGCGCCGAGGCGAAGAGCGGATTCTCCTCGAAGCGCGCGGTGACTTGGCGCGCCACCGGGAAGAGCGTGTCGGGGCGCAGGAAGGTGACGCGTCCCAGGTCGTAGTCGACGCGGTAGTCGGTGTCGCGCTGCAGCAGGCGCCCATCGAGCGTGAGCCGCTCGGAGTTTGGGCGAATCTGCGTGGCGCCCAACATCAGCGAGCCCGCGTCGCCTCCGCCCTCGGCGTCGTAGCGCAGGCGAATGCGAAACGTCGACTGCGGATGCTGGGTGGAATACAGGTACTCCCCCGGCGTGGTGTAAATCGCCTCGCTCGACGGATTGCCCGCCGGCTGCGCGAGGCCGGAGCGCGAGAACGGCCGGAGCGACGGGAAGATGAGGAAGTTGTCGCGCAGGATCTTGGTGCCGGCGGCGCCTCCCACCGTGACGTTCGGGTCGCCGGTGCGCGGGAAGAGCCGGTTGTCGACGTCGAACGTGGCGTTGTTTCCTGACTGCGAGAGTCCGAAGAGCTGCAACCAGGTCTCGGACGTCCCGGCGAGCGGCTTTTCCTGGTCGCCCGAGGTGCCGGTGACAATGCGCGCGGTGACCGTGTGGCGGCGCACGTCTTCGCCACCCACGCGGTAGACGGCGCGGATCTCGCGATCGAAGGCCGCGTCGGTGGGACGGACCTGCGGATCCCAGAGCAGCGACGCGAACTGGTCGCGGTCGGTGTACTCGAAGTCCGGCGTGCCGCCGGTGGAGGCGATGGTCGTGTCGCGCCCGTTGATGCGCACCGTGTAGGCAACGACGAGCCGCTCGTTGTTCAGGTTGAGCGGGCGGACGAGCGCGACCCAGAGGAGCGACGGATCCGTGTAGTAGTCCACACTCTCGCGCAGCAGCTCGTAGATCTGGCCGCGCCGCGAAGCCGGATCACCCAGCAGTTTGAACTGCGGGCCGTTGGGGTTCGGGGGCTGTCCGCCAATGAGGAGGCGGTACAGGTAGATGCGCGACGGCCGCACGGAATCCGGAAGCGACGCCGCCAGGCGCTGCAGCTGCGTGCCGTTCAGCAGATCGATATTCGGGAAGTCGCGGAAACGGCGCGGGTCGACGGTGAAGAAGAAGCGCCGGGGCTCGATCTGGTAGTCTTCGAGTTCGCGGTCCAGCGACTGCACGGTACGATCGCCCACGGTGAAGACGCGGTCCTTGGTGACGTTTCCCTTCTGTTGGGCGACGATCGTGCGAAAGCGCATCGGCCCCAGCTGGCCCACGGCCTGAAGGCCGTAGTTACCGCTGGGAATGCCGCCGGTGATGAAGCGCGAGGCCGGCGGCTGGAAGGTGACGTTGCCGACTTCGAGCTTCTGAATCAGCTCGTCCGTCTTGCCCTGGTAGTAGACCTGGATGTTGTTGGAGGCGTCGAACTCGCGCTTGCTGTCGTAGTCGACATTCAGGTGCACGCGGTCGGCGACCACGCCGCCGGTGCGCACGTCAAACTGAAAGTCGAACAGCGGTTGAAACGTGCCCTTGCACTGCGACGCCAGCGAGAAGAACTCGCTGCTGATGCAGCGTTCATTCTTGGTGCGGTTGACCTTGCTTTCGAGGCGTCCGTTCAGGGCCAGACCGAGGTCCGCGTACTGCCCAAAGAGGTCAGCCGCCTGCTGGCGCAGCGAGGTATCGGGGGCCGCCGCCACGGTGGCGCTCGCGACCGGCAGCGTGGGGCGCAGTGAGGCGCGCACGGAGGAGCGCCACTGTTCTTCGAGGCGCCGCGCCGCGCGCGCCTGCACGGCGGCCGCCGCGCGCCGCCCCAGCGAGTCCGCGCCAGGCCGTTCGCGAGAGAGGCTGCCCCCCGGCGCCAGCGGCGGCGGGGCGACCCACGTCAGGTGGAAGGGGGTGAGGACCGACGGCTCGCCCCGCCCAGCCAGCGCGCCCGGTGACTGGGCCGCCAGCGGTACGGCAATCGAGCAGGCGGCAAGTAGGCGGAGTGCGCGCACCAAAGGGGTTAGGCGGGGTATGAAGACGGCGAATGCCTGACGGTCGACCGTCAGCATCGCCAGTAGCCACAGTGTCCCCTGACATCCATAGACCTTGCATCTGAGCGGTCGCCGAGTGGAATATACGGACGGTCCGACACCCTACAACCCTCGGCGTGACGGGCAGTTCCGCCCTTCCTGCGCCCCAGGGCCGACTCGTTGAAGATCACTTCCAAGTACATCTTGAAGGAGCACGTCGGCCCGCTCGTGTTCGCCCTGTCGGCGCTCACGTCGCTGCTGCTGCTCAACTATGTCGCCAAGAAGTTCGGCGACCTGGTGGGCAAGGGGCTGCCGGTTCGGGCGATCGTCGAGTTCTTCGCACTCTCGATCCCGTTCACGGTGGCGATGACGCTGCCGATGGCCATTCTCGTGGCCACGCTGCACGCCTTCAGCCGGCTGGCGTCCGAAAACGAGATCACGGCATACAAGGCGAGCGGCGTGTCGATGCACCGCCTGGTGGCGCCGGTGCTGATGGCCGCACTCGGCTTCACGATTTTCATGATCTGGTTCAATGACCAGGTGCTGCCGCGCGCCAACCACCGGCTGGCCACGCTGACGAGCGATATCTCGCGAAAGAAGCCAACGGTGGCGTTCAAGGAACAGATCATCAACGAGGTGTCGCCCAGCCGGCTGTATTTGCGCGCCGGGCGCATTGACCGCACCACGAGCATGATGCGCGAGGTCACGATTTACGATCTCTCGCTGCCACAGAAGCGCCGCACGATCCACGCCGACAGCGGCCTGCTGGAGCTCTCGCAGGATCAGGTCGACCTGCTGTTGACGCTCTACAGCGGATCGATGGCCGAGGTCTCCACGCAGGAACCCGCGCGGCTGCAGCGCAACTTCTTCCGCACCGATTTCATCAAGGTGCGCGGGGTGGGCAACCAGTTTGAGAGCGAGTCGCCCGACAGCATGTACAAGAGCGACCGCGAGATGACCATCTGCGAGTTGCAGGGGCGCGTGGAGAAGGCTGCGGTGACGCGCGACAGCGCCTGGCGCACCCTGTACAAGTACGACAAGAAGACCGCGGCAAAGCTGCAGCCCGATGCGCTGCGCCCTGGACTTGGCGCGTATTACTGCCGGTTGATGGCCGCGTTGCATATCAAGACGGCGGCAGCGGCCGTGGTGGCGCAGACCCCGAGTGCGCAGCAGCCCGCGCAGCAGCCCGCGCAGCAGCCCGCGCAGCAGCCCGCGCAGCAGGGCGCCGATCCGCGCGCACCGCACCCGGGGCCTCCGCCGCAGGTACTGTCGGCGCCGCCGCCTGAGCCGCAGCCGCATCGCCCTGGCCTGCCCCCCTCGGCCGGGGTGGTGGCCGAGAGCGAGAACCTCTCACCGAGCTCGCTGGCCGTCATCGTCGAAGGGACCAAGATCCAGTTCGGCAACGCCGCCAACGTGGTGGATGGTCATTCGGTGGAAATCGAGAAGAAGTTCGCGATCGCCGTCGCCTGCTTTGTGTTCGTGTTGCTCGGCGCGCCCATCGCACTGCGTTTTCCGCGCGGTGGCGTGGGCATGACGATCGGCGTGTCGCTTGCCGTGTTCGGCCTGTACTACGTCGGACTCATCGTCGGCGAAACGATGGCCGATCGCGACTACGTGACGCCGTTCTGGGGGATGTGGGCCGCCAACGTCATACTCGGCAGCATTGGGCTCGTGCTCACGGCCCGGCTCGGGCGCGAGGGGACGACCAACCGCGGCAGCGAAACCACGGAACTGCTCGACCGCGCGCGCCGCCGCGTGGTGCGCCTCGTTCGCCGGAGGCGCTGATGCGGGTGCTCAAACCGCTCGACCGGTACGTCCTGACGGAATGGGTGAAGATCTTCTCCGGCACCGCGCTCGGCTTCCCCCTGCTCGTCATCGTCATCGATCTCACCGAAAAGCTCGACAAGTACCTCAATCGCAGCCTGACGCCGCAGGACATCGCGCTGGCGTACCTGTACGGCATTCCCGACACGATGTTCCTCGTGATGCCGGCCGCCGTGCTCTTTGCGACGGTCTTCTCGGTCGGCGCCTTCACGCGCCATTCGGAGATCACGGCGGCCAAGGCCAGCGGCATCAGCTTCTACCGGTTCATCGCCCCGATGGCGATCGGGGCGCTGCTCGCGACCGGCATCGGACTCGGCATAGGCGCCGTGTCGCCGTACACCAATGCGCGCCGCGTCGAGCTGCTCAAGGAACGGCAGTTCAGCAATCGCTCGTCGCGCTTCAACTTTACCTACGCCTCTGAAGGCGGCCGCGTCTACACGATTGCGGGAGCCGACGTCGAGAAGCGCACGCTCGATCAGGTGGTGGTGGAGCGCAAAGGGAAGGACGCGTCGTACCCGACCTATTTCGTGACGGCGCGATCGGGCAAGTACGACGAGCGCCGCAAGCGGTGGACGCTGCAGAGCGGGGTGATGCACATCCTCCCCACCGACTCGATGAACATCACGGTGGCGTTCGACTCACTGCGTGACCGCCGGATGACCGAGGAGCCGCGCGCGCTGATGGCCAGCTCCAAGGTGCCCGACGAAATGACCTACGCCGAGCTGGGCACGTTCATTGACGCGCTGGAGCGGTCGGGGAGTGAGGTCGGCGCGCTCAAGGTCGGCCGGATGCTGAAGATCGCGATTCCGGCGACGTGCGTGATCATCATGCTCTTCGGCGCACCGCTCGCCACGAGCACGCAGCGCGGGGGCACGGCGTTCGGCGTGGGCATCAGCCTCGGCACGACGGTGATCTTCCTGATGCTCGTGCAACTCACGCAGGCCATCGGCTCCAAGGGGCTCGTGCCGCCGAATCTGGCGGCCTGGCTGCCGGGAATAGTGTTCGGGACTATCGGGGTGGGGTTGTTAGCGAGAGTAAGGACGTAGAGAGACAACAGAGAGACAACAGAGAGACAACAGAAAAACAACAGAAAAACAACAGATGGCAACCTTTGGGTTGCGATCGCATCCGATTGGTGACGCACGGGGGCTCGGGGAGAGCGACCGTGCGTTTATGCATCAGTACGAACAGTTGGCGGTTTGGCGGCGCTCGATGGCGTTGGCTGCCGCGTTGCAGGGCGAGGCGCGGATCGTCAAGGCGATCATTGATCGCTCCGCCTGGAACCAGATTACGCGGGCGGCCACGAGCGTGCCGGCGAATATCGCGGAGGGAGCCATGCGCTCGAGTCCGCGGGACTTTGCGAACTTTCTTTCCATCGCCATCGGATCGGCGGCCGAGCTCCACGCGCTGCTGTTGATCGCCGCCGAGAGCGGCCTCATCGCCGCCGCCCGTGCCAGAGCCGACGCCGACGAAGCGCTGCAGCTGCGTCGCATGCTCGTCAGCCTCCGCGCCCGCATCACCGGCGCCCGCCGCCCCCCAAGCACCGGGTAGACAGCAGAACCCCGAGAGCCTCTCGGCCCCCGGGGTCTGTTGTCCCTCTGTTGTCTATCTGTTGTTTCTCTGTTGTTTATCTCAGAACGCGTATCGGACGCTCAACTGCATCCGATAGTTCGAACTGATGTTCTGATCATTCGTCATCGTATACGTCGGCGAGAACGTGAACTTCGGACGAGCCGCCGTTCCCGCGGCGCCAACCATCGAACCGGTTTCCTTGGTCGAGTAGTTGAGCGGGCCGGTGATGGCCGAGTTCGAGCTGGCCGAGCGGACCTTGCCCCAATCCTTGTTGATCAGGTTGGCCAGGTTGAAGACGTCGAGCTGCACCGTCACGTTGTTCAGCGCCGGGGCGTGCATCGCATTCGACAGCCCGAGCTTGCCGATGCTCTGGCGCAGCGTGAGGTTGACGAAGTTGCGGAACGGTTCGCGGCAGCTGTGACGATCCATGATCTTGCCGCGCTGGTCGTTCAGGCAGTCGTTGCCGGCGATGAACTTCTCGAACGCCGCCGCCTGCACTTCCGGCGTGTTCGCGCCGCTCTGGACGAAGATGATCTCGTTCTGATCGGTGACGTTCTTCGGGATGTAGAGCAGGTCGTTGCCGATGCCGTCGCCGTTCACGTCACCGGAGCTCGAGCCGCCGATCAGGTAGTGGAAGGGCATGCCCGACTCGCCGATGTAGATGAGCGAGAGGTCCGTGCCGGTCTTCTGGAACGTGTACGACCCGTTCGCGACGACGCGGTGCGGCTGCTCGAACATCGACTTCGTGAGCTTGGTCGACTCCTGCGGATCGTAGCCCGCCGAGCGGCCAAAGCGGTACTGCGAGAAGGCCGTCGACGACCCGAGGCTCTGCACGTCCATCACCTTCGAGAACGTGTAGAAGACCGAGCCTTCCCAGTTGTTGCGCCAGCGGCGCTGCAGGCCGGCGGTGAGCTGGTAGCTGTAATCCTTGTTCTGGTTCGAGACGTCGAGCACCGTGGAGCGGCCCGCGAACTTGAGGTTCGGGGTCAGCGGCGCCGTACCGTACATCAGGCGGCCGTGCGGGTCGGTGCCGAGCGGGGCGCCCAGGGCGATGTTCTGGTAGAAGAGCGAGTTGAGCGCCTTCGTGTACATGCCCTCGAGCGTCAGGACGATGCCGTCCATCAACTCACGGTCGTAGCCCACGTTCGCACGCAGGTTCTGCGGGAACTTGAGGTCCTTGTTCAACAGGTCGACTTCGGCCGTGGCCGACAGCGCCGCCGTCGCGCCCGTCGCGCAGGCCTGCGGCGGGTTGGCGATGTTCGCGGCCGTCATCGTCGGCGCGGCCGTCGTGTTGCACGTCAGCAGCGCGACGCCGGAGAGACCGGAGTTCTGGAACGAGTTCGACAGCCAGACGTACGCCGGACGGCCGGCGAAGACGCCCGCGCCGCCGCGGAGCTGGTTCTTCTGGTCGCCCGTGACGTCCCAGTTGAAGCCGACACGCGGCGAAATCGTCGTGTTGCCGGTCGGGATGTCCGCCGTGTTGCGCCCGAACTGCGTCACGATCGTCGGGTTTGTGGGCGGCTTGTCGCTGAAGCTCGGAATGTCTGCACGCACGCCGGCGGTGACCGTCAGGCGCGGCGTTACGTTGAACTCGTCCTGCAGGTAGAAGCCAAGCAGGCTCGCGTTGAAGCGCACGGCGCCGTCGGTGCCGGCGGGAAGCGGCACGCCGACGATGTACTGATTGGTCTTGCCCGCGGCGAAGTCGTCGAGCGAGTTGAAGTTCCACACGCCGAAGATCGACTGCGCGAACAGGTTGCGGACCTTGTAGGTCGAGTAGGTCGCGCCAACCGTGAAGCGATGCGTGCCCACCGGGATCTGGAGGTTATCCGTGATCTCGAGGATGTCCTGGTCGAGCTCGTTGCCGTGGCTGAAGCGCTCAGCGCCGGCGACGATGTCGAAGCCCGTGGTGGAACGCGCCTGGAAGTGCGGCACGCCGCCGACTTCGGGCGAGCGACGATCACGAATCGTCGTCAGGCCGGCGAAGATTTCATTGTACCAGCCGTTCGAGAAGGCCGAACGCAGCTGAGCCACCGTGGCGCCCTTGTCGGACTTGAAGGCGTACTTCTGGGCGAGCAGCGGGAACGTCGTGCCCGTGAACGAGCGGCTGAATACGTCGTCCTGCGCCTTGCCGTAGTTGTGGCGCAGCACGAGCGACGAGTTGAACGGCAGTCCCTGAATGTCGAAACGGACGAACAGGTTGGTCAGCGGGTTCTCATTGGTGCGCGAGCCGCCCGTCGAGGTCGGCAGGCCCCACTGCGTGGCGATCGCGTTGAAGCGGTCGATGTCGGCGTTCGTCGGCAGGTTCGTGGCGCCGGCCAGGCCGACGTACGGGCCCGAGGCGGGCGCGATCTGCTGCTGCACTTCCGGATTGATGAAGAAGTGGAGCTTGTCCTTAATGATCGGGCCGCCCAGCGAGAAGCCGGTCTGCGTCTGGCGGAACTCATTGAGGTACGGCTGCGAGCGCGTGATTTCCTGATCGCGGAAGTACCAGTAGGCCGAGCCCTTCCAGTCATTCGTTCCGCTCTTCGTGACCGCGTTGATGAGCGCGCCGGCGAAGTTGCCGTAGCGTACGTCGTACGGGGAGAGGAGCACCTGGTACTGCTTCACCGACTCGAGGCCGATGGACTTGCCGCGCGCCTGGCCGCCGGGCTGGCCGGTGGAGCCAAGGCCGAACATGTCGGATTCGGTGGAGCCGTCGATCTGGATGCTGTTATAGCGGTTGTTCGCACCGCCGCCCGAGAGGCCGGGGCCGGAGTTCGAAACCTGCGGCGTAAGCGCCACGAAGTCCGTGAAGTTGCGGCCGAGGGACGGCAGGCGAACGAGCGCCGAGTCCGACACCGTCGTGCCCGTGCCCGCCTTGGACGGCGCGATCACCGGATCGATTTCCGTGCTCACCGTCACCGCGGCCAGCGTCGTGGCGGCCTGCGAGATCTGCACGTCCACGCGCGCCACCTGACCCAGCGAAACGGTCACGTTCTCGCGGGTCACCGGCGTGAAGCCGATGCGACGCACAACGACGCTGTAGCCCGAGCCAACTTCGAGGCCGGGGACGCGATAGCGGCCGTCGGCATTGGTCATCGCGCCACGCGTACCGCCCGTGGTGCGGAGCCGCACCTGGACCTGCGCGCCTTCCACCGGGGCGCCGGAGCCGTCGGTCACGCGGCCGGCGACGGCGCCGGTGGTGACCTGGGCAAGCGCCGAGGCGGCCGTCAGCAGCAGCATCGCGACTGCGGCGCCGAGACGAGCTCTCAGACGAATAAGGTTCATAAGCTTTTGGGTTCCCTTGAAGGAATGGGTGGGTATGCACCCGCCGCCCCTGTCGGGGCGAGGCTGAGCATCCGTGAAAGATGGGGCATCCACGGGCACGGGTCAACGCGCCAGAGTGTCACGTTTACGCATCTGGCGCGTCCTAAAGAAATCACCTGTTTTTGGGCCCCTGCCTTCGGGGCGGCAATCTCCCCCGGCCGGCTAGGGGGCGGGGGGAGACCGCGTTTCGAGCCCGCGCTCGGAGCCCGCGCTAGGCGGCCGTGCGCCGACCCACGGTGAGGTAGTACACGGGGACGCCGGCCAGCAGCACCCCGAACACCCCGACCGTCATCCAGCGACTCGCCGGATTCAGGAACCCGTTGGCCAGCAAGTAGATAACCGATCCCACGAAGAGCAGCGGGACAACGGGATACCCCGGGACGCGGAACGACGGGGCGTAGCCCGGCGTCTTCCGCAGCTTGAAGATCGCCGCCACGGCCAACGCATAAAATGGCAGGAACGCGGTCACGAACGCATCGGCCAGCTGTTCAAAGCTGCGCAACAGCACGAAAATGGCCCCCAACCCGGCGGTCAGGGCAATGGCCACCCACGGCGTCTCGAACTTGGGGTGCACCTTGGCGACGGCGGGGAAAAACAGCTTGTCGTCGGCCATCGCGAAAAAGATGCGCGGCGTCGTGAACAACGAGGCGTTGAGCGTGCCGAACGTGGAGAGCATCACGGTGACCGCCACGAACACGACGCCCGCCGGCCCGATGAGCCGCTGCGCGACATCCGCCGCAACGAGCTTGGAGGTACGGATCTCCTCGATCGGCATCACCGCGAGATACGCGACATTGGCGAGCAAATAGATGGCAATCACCAGCAGGGTGCCGCCGATCAACGCCCGCGGAAGGACGCGTTGCGGATCCTTGACCTCGCCGGCGGCATAGCTGAGATCGGCCCAGCCGTCAAAGGCCCAGAGTGTGGAAACGAGTGCGAGCCCGAACGCCGTCGTCGTGATCCCCTCGGTGGGGAAGGCCGGCGTGAAGTGCCCGCCGGTCTGCGGCAGCCCGATGGCAAAGGCGATACCGACGATGAACAACAGTCCACCGTATTTGGCGATGACGGTCAGATTGGTCACGGCCGCGCCGAGTCGGACCCCGACAATATTGAAGGCGCCAGTCACCAGAATCGCGATCGCCGCACCAATGCGCACCTGCATCACGTGTTCGCTGGCCACGGGATCGATGCCGAGCACGCGATGCAGATACTCGCTGAACGTGATGGCGATGGCACCGAGCGACGCGGCGCGGATCATTACCAGCTGACCCCAACCCAGCAGGAAGGCGGCGAGCCGCCCCCAGCCGTCGCGCACGAACACATAGATGCCGCCGGTCTGGGGCAGCGCGCTCGCCACCTCGGCGAGCGTCAGCGCGCCACACAAGGCAAAAATCCCGCCCACCACCCATACCGAGAGCATGGGGAGCGGACCGGGAAGCTTGTCGGCGATGCCGGCGGGCGAGCGGAAGATGCCGGAGCCGATGGTGGAACCGATGACCACCGAGACGGCGGTCCAGAGTCCCAGACGGCGCTGCAGCGCCGGGGCGACGGGGGGCGTGGGTGCGGGCATCGCGCTAGTGTAGCGATCACGCCGCGCGAATGCGAGAGGGGCGAGCGAACGGGCGGGGCGTTGAAATGCCGAGGCGGGAGGGCGATTCTTCCCTGCGTGGCACGCACCGGTCGGTGCGCCGCCCGTATTGTGCCGGCATCCTGCCCTTCGTCCCCACGCCGTGTCCGTCGCCCTGACTCCGTTGCTCTGGCTGGCCCTCGCCCTCGTCGTCGTGAGCCAGATCAAGATCCTGCAGTCGACGGTGCGCGCGATGCGCGGCGCCGACGCGGCCTCGGCGCGCCGCAGTATTGAGTGGGCCTACGCGATTGTGCCGGCGGTAGCGCTCGTGATTGCGCTGGCCGCCACCGTGCAGGCGGCACGCCAACACGGCGTGCGTCAGGAGATGGAAGCGCGCGCCAATCAGGTGGCCCCGCAGTGACCGCCCCCGCCGTGGCACGCGAGCCATCGCTCGCCCGTGACCTGATTGCGCTCACCAAACCGCGCATCATCTCGCTGCTGCTCCTCACCACACTGGCCCCGATGTTCGTGGCCGGCACCCCGTCGTGGTCGGTCATCCTCTGGACCGGGATCGGCGGCTACCTGATGGCCGGTGGCGCGAACGCCGTGAACATGTACCTGGACCAGGACATCGATCACAAGATGGCGCGCACCAAGCTGCGCCCCATCCCGAGCGGCCGGCTCTCGGCGCGCGCCGTCATCGCATTTGGCATCGCCATCGCGACGGCCGCGACCTGGCTGCTGGGCCACTTCGTGAACGTGCTGACCGCGGCGCTCGCGCTGGCGGGGTTCTACTTCTACGTCTTCGTTTACACGCGCTGGCTCAAGCGCACCACTCCGCAGAACATCGTACTCGGCGGCGCGGCGGGCGCGTTTCCGCCCCTCGTGGGCTGGGCGGCGGTGACGGGACGCGTGGACCTGGCATCGATCTACCTGTTCCTGATCATCTTCTACTGGACACCCCCGCATTTCTGGGCGCTCGCGCTGCTCAAACAGCACGACTACGGCAAGGCGGGTGTGCCGATGGCCCCGAATATCTGGGGCGAGCACGAGACCATCGACCAGATGCTCTGGTACACGGTGCTGCTCATCGCGCTCTCGGTGCTCCCCGTCACCTTCGGCGTCTTTGGACTTCCGTATCTGCTCGCCGCGCTCGTACTTGGCGGCATCCTGCTGCGCGGCGTCTGGCGCATTCGCGTGCTCGCCGCACGCGGCGAGAGCTGGATTCCGGTGGCGTGGAAGGTCTACAAGTACTCACTGCTGTATCTGGCGCTGCTGTTCGTCGCGATGGCGGTGGACCGGCACCTCTAAGGGCGATTCAGGATCGGGAATCCGGACTGCGATTGAGGATCGGGAATCCTGATTTCGATTTGCGATGGACCAACGAACAGCTACGGATTCTTCCGCGCGGCGAACCAGACTGCCGCACCAAGCGCCAGCAGCGCGGTGCCGAAGAGTGACATCCGGAACTCGCTGACGTACGCGCTGACGATGCCGACCACGCCGGCGAGCACGAAGAAGGCGGGGAGCCACGGGTAGCCGAGCGCGCGATACGGGCGCGCCGCGCCGGGGCGAAGCGCCCGCAAACGGAAGACGCTGGCAGCGCCCAGCGCAAAGAAGATCCAGTCTGCGAACACGACGCCACCGAGCAGCGTGCCGATGTTGCCGCGCGTGGCGAGCAGCAGCGCGAGCGACCACCCGCCGAGCATCACGAGCGCCACCCACGGGGAACCAAAGCGCGCGTGCACGCGCCCGGCGGCCTGCAGCAGCGGGACGTCGGCGCCGAGGGCGAAGACCACCCGCGCGTTGGTGAGCAACGCGACATTCACGAAGCCCAGAATGGACAGCATCGCCGCCACGGTAATGGCCGTCGCGGCGGCGGCTCCTCCCACGCGCATCGCGGTGTCGGCGGCAGGGGCGGCACTGGCGGCGAGCCCGTCGCGCCCGAGGGCCGCGAGATAGGTGCCGGTGACGCCGAGGTAGACGGCAATCACGATGCCGATGCCGATGGCGAGCGCGCGCGGAATGTTGCGTGCCGGGTCACGAATCTCGCCGGCAATCATATTCATCTGCTGCCACCCGCCAATGGTGAAGAGCACCGCGACGAAGGCAGACGCGAAGCCCTGCAGCAGGGGCGGCGCGACCGGCGAGGCCACTACAGCGATCGCAGGGGCTGGTGCGCCGAGCGCGAAGACGAGTCCGCCGACGATGAGTCCGGCCAGCGCGGCGATCTTGGCCACGGTCAGCACGTTCTGCACGGCAACGCCGGGACGAATGCCGAGCACGTTCGTGATGGTCAGCGCAACGATGGTGATCGCCGCCACACCCACCGGACCGCCGACCGCGTCGAGCGCCACGAACTTGGCGAGGTAGCCAGCGAAGCCCATCGCGACGGCGGCGATGGCCCCGCTCGAGATGAGCCCGACGTTCATCCACGCCGAGAGGAAGGCGGGGAGCGCGCCGAACGCCTCGCGAATGTAGACGTAGGCGCCACCCGCCTCAGGGAGCATGGCGCCGAGCTCGGCGTATGTGAGTGCGCCGGCCAGCGCGACCAGGCCGCCCAGCGTCCAGACGAAGACCACCCATCCCGCAGATGGGAGCGCGGCCGCGGTGGCCGCGGGCGTGAAGAAGATCCCCGACCCAATGATGCCGCCCACGACGATGAGCGCGGCGGAGAAGAGGCCCAACTCGCGTTTCAGTGCCATAGGCGGGAAAGGTGCGGCGCGGCAGGGGCAACTGCTACCACAACGGCCTCCACAACTGCTACCACAAAGGCTCTAAGGGCACGAAGGGGCGCGAAGAAAACCCTTGGGGGAACACACCGCGCGGCGCGGCGCAGTTCCCCCAGGTCGTCCTTCGTGCGCCTTCGTGCCCTTCACACTTCGTGGTCGCAGCACGAATCGCCGTTAGACGATCAGCAAATCCACCTGCGGCTCGCTCGGCGTGATCACCAGGGTCTGCCCCGACACGTACGCATTGACCTCGGTGCGCATGCCAATCTCGCCGGCAATGTAGATGCCAGGCTCAATGGAGAAGCCGCAGCCGTCGAGCAGCACGCGTTCTTCGCGCGTCTCGAGATTGTCGAGATGCGCCCCCGAACCGTGCAGGCCGCTTTCATCGATGCTGTGGCCCGTGCGATGCGTGAAGTACTGGCCGAAACCGCGGTCGACGATCACTTGGCGCGACGCGTCGTCGGCCTCGCCCCCGCGAACCGCGGCGCCCGAGGCGATGCGATCGCGCAGCAGCGCGATGGCCGCATCGCGTGC
>JARIEY010000150.1 GCA_031127085.1 Gemmatimonadota bacterium
ACGACGGTGACTCTTTCGTATCGTGGAGAGGCGTGGGATCGGGTCAAGCCACGCAATCGCGAAAAGCTCGACCGGGCGATCGCCGCCGGCAAGGTTACGCCGCTGTTGGGGAGCACGGTGCGTGAAGTCCGGCATGACGTCGTGGTCGTGGACGTCGCGGGCGAAGCGACCATCCTGCCAAACGACTTCGTGGTGATTCGCATTGGTGGCGATGCACCGTTTGCGTTCCTCGAGCGGCTCGGCGTGCGCATCGTGGAAAAGGAGCTCCCCACCGGAGCGAAGGCCGGGTGATGCGCACGCGGTGGCGGGTTGCGCGGTGGCGGGTTGCGTTGGTGCTGCTCGCCGCGACACCCGGCGCACCGCTGCTCGCGCAAATCTCGCCGGGCCCGCTCGCCAAGGCCCACGCCAAGCTTGAGGGCCCCACGAAGTGCGTGGAGTGCCACGGCCTGCGGAAGGAACCGATGTCGCAACGGTGTCTGGCCTGTCACAAGGAAGTGGCGTGGCTCATCGAGCGCGGTCGCGGGGTGCACGCCAAGTCGCGGAACGTCCCCGCGGAGGAGTGCGCGAGCTGCCATCCGGATCACGCGGGGTCGGACTTCGAGCTCATCGACTGGGGCAGGGAGGGGCTTGCCGGGTTCGATCATCGCCGAGCCGGCTGGGTGCTGGACGGCAAGCACGCCAAGGCGAAGTGCGTGGCCTGTCACACGACGGCATTTCGCGCGTCGCCAGCGGCCGCCCTTTCGCCGCGCGTATCGGGCGCTGGCTGGATGGGCCTGGAGACGGCGTGCGCCAGTTGCCACGAACGCGATGATGTGCACCGCAACACGCTTGGCGCGCAGTGCGAGAAGTGTCACGATGCGGCCGACTGGAAGAAGCCGGTGTTGTTTGAGCACGCCAAGAGTGACTACCCGCTCACGGGGAAACACGCGGACGTATCCTGTGACAAGTGCCACAAGTCGCCGCGGTTCAACCTGCGCCCTGACGCCAAGGGGCGTATGATTGGCCGGTACAAGCCGTTGCCCTTCGCCGACTGCTCGGCGTGCCACACCGACCCGCACAAGGGCCGGCTGACGGCCGCGTGCAGCAGCTGCCATACCACGCGCGGCTTCCGCGAGCTCGACCGCAAGGACTTTGACCACAAGGCCACGCGCTATCCGCTGAACGGCAAGCACGTTGGCGTATCGTGCGAGTCGTGCCACGGCGTTGGCCTGACCAAGAAGACACCGGCCTTTGCTCGGTGCGCGGACTGTCACGCCGATGCGCATTATGGTCGGGCAACGCTCGCCGGTCAGGCGGTGGATTGCGCGGCCTGCCATCGCGTGGAAGGGTTCACGCCGTCCACCTATACGGTGGCGCAGCACGGCAGCACGCCGTATCCGCTCAAGGGCAGGCACGCTGAGGTTCGCTGCGCGTTGTGCCACGTGGCGTCGGACACCACGCTTCGCACGGGGACGCGTCGCGTCATGCGCCGGGTCTCGCTGCGCCCCGTCGCGACTTCCTGTAGCAGCTGCCACGCCGAGGCGCACCAAGGCGCACTCGCTCGATCCGACGGGCGCGGCGAGTGCGCCGGTTGCCACGACGAGCGCGCGTGGTCTCCCTCTTCGTACACACTGGCGCGCCATGCGCGTCTCGCGCTGCCACTCGAAGGCGCGCACGCGCCGCTGCCCTGCTCGCGCTGCCACGTGCCTGTGCGCCCGGTCGCGCCATTGGCGTCGAATGGGCGTGCCCTCACGGCGACGGTGCCGCTCCGCATCGAGGCCGGGTGCGCGAGCTGTCACGTGGACCCGCACCTCGGCCGCTACGACGCCGGCCGTCCGGGGGCTCCCGTCGACGGGTGCCGCGCCTGTCACGATGCGCGCCGGTTTGTTCCGGCAACGCTCGCGGCATCGCGCCACGCGGCGTACGGGTTCGCACTCGATGGCGCGCATCGCGCCATTCCGTGCCGAGACTGTCATAAGCAGTTTGGCGCGCGATCCAGCGGGGGGGCGCTTCGCGGCACCACGCCGGCGGCGCACCTGGCCTTCTCCACGGCACCGCGCGCCGCGTGCGCGTCGTGCCACGCGGATCCGCACGAGGGGCAGTTCGCCTCGCGCCCGCAGCGCGGAGCCTGCGAGAGTTGTCACGAAACCGACCGCTGGGTCGGTGCGGCACGTTTTGTTCATGATCGCGACTCATCCTTCCCGCTGGCCGGCGCGCATTCGCGCGTTCCCTGCGCGGCGTGCCACATCGCCGCCGCGCAGTCCGGCGGGGGGACTCGCGTGCGTTACCGTCCGTTGCCGCTCGCCTGCGAAGGGTGCCATACGGATGGCAAGGGGAAACGTCCATGACCTGGGCGACGCGACTCGTGTTCTTGCTGCTGGGCGCCGCGGCGACGTTGCCGGCCCAACAGGCCTCTACGATCAATCCTCACGGGCCGAACATTGGCGCGTGCGTCAACTGCCACCGGCCGGAGTCGTGGCGGCCGGCGCGGATTGCACGCGATTTCGTGCATCCGGCCCGGCGGTTCGCACTCGACGGGGCGCACGCGCGCACCGACTGCACCTCGTGCCATCGCGCGCTCGACTTCGCCCGCGTGCCCACGGCGTGCGCGGAGTGTCACCGCGACGTCCACGCGGCTGAGTTCGGCAGCGACTGCGCGCGCTGTCATACGACGCGAGCCTTTGCCGACCAGACGAATCTCAAGCGGATGCACGAGCTGACGCGGTTCCCGCTGCGCGGCGCGCACGCACCGCTGGCGTGCGCCGAGTGCCATTCGCCGGCGCAGCCTGGGCAGTCGCAGTATGTCCGCAAGCCGACGGCCTGTATTGGATGCCATTCCGCGGCGTATCGCGCCGTGAAGGCGCCCGACCATCAGGCGGCCGGTTTCACGCAGGACTGTGCGGCGTGCCATAGCGCCACCAGCTGGCAGGGCGCGAGGTTCGACCACGGCACGACGAAGTTTGCGCTCACCGGCGCCCACGCGGCCGCGTCGTGCGACCGGTGCCACGGCGACGGCGTGTATCGAGGCAAAACGATGGCCTGTGTCGGCTGCCATCAGGCGGACTACACGTGGGCGCGCACACCTCCGCATGCCGCCTCGGGCTTCCCGTCGGACTGCCTGATGTGCCACACGGTCAAGGCGTGGAAGGGCGCGACGTTCAATCACGATCAGAGCGCCTTCGCGCTCACTGGCGCACACCGGACCACGCTCTGCAGCGGCTGCCACGCCGATAACGTGTACAAGGGGCGTGCGAGCGCGTGCGCCAGCTGCCATCAGAAGAACTACGCTGCGTCGACGCGCCCTCCCCACGCGGCGTTGTCCTTTTCCACCGCCTGCGCGTCGTGCCACACCACGGCGCTCTGGGCGGGCGGTGCCTTCGACCACGGGACCACCGCCTTTGCGCTCACGGGAGCCCACCGCACTACGTCCTGCGCCGGCTGCCACAACGACGGTGTGTACCGCGGAAAGAGCAGCGCGTGCGTGAGCTGCCATCAGGCGCGATTCACCGCTACCACCACGCCACCGCACGTGGCGTCAGGATTCCCCACCGCCTGCGCGCAGTGCCACGGCACGAGTTCCTGGCTCGGATCGGCGTTTGATCACGCGGCCACGGCCTTCCCGCTCGCCGGTGCTCACCGGGCCACCTCGTGCCTGAGCTGCCACGGCGACGGTGTCTATCGCGGCAAGGGGACCGCCTGCGCGAGTTGCCACCAGGGCGCGTACGCCGCAGCACGCAACCCGCTGCACACGCTGCCGTCGTTTCCTGTGACGTGCCAGTCGTGCCACGGCGTGACGGCCTGGCGTGGCGCCAGTTTCGACCACGGGGCCACCGCCTTTGCGTTGACCGGCGCGCATCGCACGGCCACCTGCGCCTCGTGCCACGGAGACGGCGTCTACCGAGGCAAGGGTGTGGCGTGCCTCACCTGCCATCAGCGGGAATACGCCGCCACCAGCAAACCGCCGCACGCCAGTTCGGGCCTGGGCACGACGTGCCAACAATGCCACGGCACGTCCGGCTGGTTGGGCTCCGCGTTCGATCACTCCGCCACGGCCTTCCCCCTAGCCGGCGCTCATAAGGCCGCGGCGTGCACCGCCTGCCACGGGGACGGCGTGTACAAGGGCAAGCCCACCGCGTGTGTCGGGTGCCATCAGGCCAACTACACCGCCGCGCGCACGCCGCCACATGCGTCGGCGGGTTTCCCGACCACCTGCCAAACGTGCCACGGTGTGGTGGCTTGGCAGGGGGCGGCCTTCAACCACGATCTCACCCAATTCGCGCTCACCGGCGCCCATCGCACGGCACCGTGCAGCAGCTGTCACGCTGACAACGTGTACCGGGGCAAGAGCACGCTCTGCGCGAGCTGCCATCAGACGGCGTATGCGGCCACGACGCAACCGCCGCACGCGACGCTTACCTTTTCGACGACCTGTGGAAGTTGCCACGGCACCAGTACATGGGCGGGAGCGCCGTACGATCACTCCGTCACGGCGTTCCCGCTGACGGGTGCGCATCGGGCATCGTCCTGCGCCGCGTGCCACGGCGATCGCGTCTATCGTGGCAAATCCACGGCGTGCGTCTCGTGCCATCAGAGTGCCTATACAGCCTCGGCGCGGCCTCCGCACGTGACGCTCGCCCTGCCCACCGTGTGTTCACAGTGCCACACCACCACCGCGTGGGCTGGCGGCACGTTTGACCACGCGGTGACGCGCTTCGCGCTGACCGGGGCGCATCGCGCCGTTTCGTGCAACGGCTGTCACGCCGACGGGATCTACCGCAACAAGACCATGCTCTGCGCCGGCTGCCATCAGGGACGGTTTGACGCGGCCGTATCGCCGAACCACAAGGCCGCCGCATTCCCGACCACCTGCGAGGTGTGCCACAGCACCGCGGCGTGGACCCCGTCGATGTTCAGCCACGCCACGACGCGGTTCCCGCTCACCGGGGCCCACGTGGCCGCCACATGCGCGTCGTGTCACGGCGATGGCGTCTACCGCGGGAAAACCACGCTCTGCAGCGGCTGCCATCTGGCGCGCTACACCGCGACCACCAATCCGAACCACAAGGCCGCATCGTTCCCGACGACGTGCGAGTCGTGTCACACGACCACGCGCTGGACCGGCGCAACCTTCAACCACGACGGCACGTACTTCCCGATTTATAGCGGCAAGCACAAGGGGCGCTGGACGACCTGCGCGGACTGCCACACGGTCTCGACCAACTACGCGTCCTTCTCCTGCTTCTCCTGTCACCGCCAGTCGGAAATGGACAAGGAGCACCGCGGGCGCACCGGCTATCGCTACGACAGTGCGCTCTGCTATCAGTGCCATCCCACGGGGCGCAGTTGATGCGTCGCCTGCTGAAGTCGCGACCTCTTCCAGCGCTCGTGCGCGCGTTCGTCGCCTGCTGCCTGGCGGCGCCTGCCGGCACACTCGCCGCGCAGGGCGGGGGCGCCGATGCGTGGACGCGCATTACGTACATCAGCGGCGAGACGATCTATCTCGAAGTCGGGAGCCGCCAGGGACTGACGGATCGCACGACGCTGGACGTCGTGCGCGGGGGCATAACGATTGCGCGGCTGCGGGTCACCGCGCTTTCATCGGGGCGCGCCGCGTGCGAAATGCTTCCGCCGCCCGTTGAACTCGCCATCGGGGACTCCGTGCGCTACGTGGCCGCCGCCGTGCCCACGGCGCCAGCGGCGCGAACTGCCTCGGCAGCGGGAGGCGCCGCTCGACGAGCCGACGCCCCGACGCTTCGAGGCCGCGTGGGACTTCGGTATCTGGTGATCGCGGCAGACGGCGACGGTTCTGGCGGCCTGACGCAACCGGCGTACGACTTGCGACTCGACGGGCGGAATCTCGCAGGCGGCCTCGCCGTTGCCGCGGACGTGCGCGCGCAGCGCACGAAGTATGCCGCGGTAGGGGCTGGCCCGGCGCGGGCCGCAGTAAACGCGACGCGGGTCTATCAGGCCTCCTTGGCGTGGGCGCCCGGCCTTCGAGGGCTACGGCTGACGGCCGGTCGCCAGTTGGCCGGCGCGCTCTCGACGGTGGGGATCTTCGACGGGGTGGGCGTCGACCTCGATCGTGCGCATTGGAGCACCGGCGGCTTCGCGGGATCGCAGCCCGATGTCGCGTCGTTCGGCCTCTCGGGGCGCGTGCGCGAGTTCGGCGCGTATGCGCAGTGGCATGCCCGGCAAGGCAGCCGTCAATCCATGGACTGGACGCTCGGCGGCGTCGGCTCGTACGTGTCTGGCGCCGTCGACCGCGAGTATGCCTTCGCGCGCTTCACCACCAACGGCCCGCTGTTCTCGGTGTACGCCACGCAGGAGCTGGACTTCAACCGTGGATGGAAGCGCGACGTCGAGCATACGTCCACCACGCCCACCGCGACGTTCGCGAGCGTGCACGTCACGCCATCGCGCGCCGTTTCGGTGTATGGCGGTTTCGACAATCGGCGCAGTGTCCGGCTCTATCGCGACTATCAAAGTCCCGAGATCGCGTTTGACGATGCGTTCCGAGAGGGGACATGGGCCGGCTTCTCGCTCGCCGCGCCGCGTTACGCCCGGATGAGCATCGACCGGCGTGACAGTCGTGGCGGCAGCAATGGCCAGTCGAGCGCAACCACCTTCAGCGCCAGTGCGACGGGGTGGTCACGGGCGCGACTTGGCCTTCGGGCGCGAGGGACGCAGTTCGATGGTCCGTTTGCCACCGGGACGCTCGTCAGCGGGGCCGTGGAGGCCGATCCGTGGGGCGTGGTGCGGCTCGAAGCCAATGGCGGCGCACGCCAATCCACGGCCAGCGGCGCCTCGGCCGGCACGGCGCGGCTGTCCTGGTGGGGGGTAGATGCTGACATCGGTATCGGGCGTTCCCTGTACGTCTTGCTGTCGACCTACCGCGAGCGGGAGGCCGGCCGCGCCTCGACGCAAACCTACGCATCAATCAGCTGGAGATTCTGAGCGCGGCGACCTCCCATCCACGGGTGCTTCGCGGTAAATTTCACGCGTTGTTTTCGACCGGCGCCGGTCGGCGCCGTGAACATCTCCCTCGGAGTTCCCGTGAACATCCACGAATACCAGGCGAAGGAGATCCTGCGCGGTTTCGGCGTGCCGATTCCGGACGGCAAGGTCGCCACGACGCCTGATCAAGCGGAATCCATCGCGAAAGAGTACGGCGTCGCGGTGATGGTGAAGGCGCAGGTGCACGCTGGCGGACGCGGCAAGGCCGGCGGTGTGAAGTTCTGCAAGACGCCTGCGGAAGCGAAGGAAAAGGCGACGGCCATCCTTGGCATGCAGATCAAGGGGCTGACCGTCGAGAAGGTGCTCGTCACCGTCGCGGCCGACATCGGCAGCGAAGCGTACGTGGGCATCATCGTCGATCGCCAGCGCAAGAAGCCGGTCTTCATGGTGTCGGCCGCCGGCGGCATCGACATCGAGCAGGTGGCCGCGACGACGCCGGAGAAGATTCTCTACGTGCCCGTCGACACGCGCTACGGGCTCCGCGGATACGAAGCGATGCGTATGGGCTTCTTCCTGTACAGCGACATCAAGCTCGCCAAGCAGGCCGCCAAGATCATGCAGCAGCTCTACGCCGCGTTCATGGCGAGCGGCTGCTCACTCGCCGAGATCAACCCGCTCGTCGCCACCCCCGCCGGCGAGCTCATCGCGGTGGACGGCAAGATGGTCGTGGATGACAACGAACTTGACCGCCACGCCGATATCGAAGCGCTGCGCGACGTCTCGTCGGAAGCGGCCTCCGAGGTGGATGCCCGCAACTGCAACCTCACCTTCATCAAGCTCGACGGCGACGTCGGCTGCGTGGTGAATGGCGCGGGCCTGGCGATGGCCACGATGGATCTGGTGAAGTA
>JARIEY010000151.1 GCA_031127085.1 Gemmatimonadota bacterium
CTTCGTGAATGGCACCAAGAAGCTGTTCGACTTCGTGCACGACAACCTGGCGGTCGAGTTCCATCCGTGCGACCGCACCAACGACACGGCGGTGATTCGCCGCAATCCGCGCGTGGTGGCGATCAACTCGGCCATTCAGGTGGACCTCACTGGCCAGGTGTGCGCCGAATCATTTGGGCACAGGATCTTCTCCGGCATCGGCGGGCAGATGGACTTCATTCGCGGTGCGGCGCTGTCGCGCGGCGGCAAGGCGATCATCGCGTTGCCGAGCACCGGGAAGAACGGGACGATCTCGCGCATCTGCACCGAGATCACCCCCGGCGCCGGCGTGGTGACGACGCGCGGGCACGTGCACTGGGTGGTGACCGAGTACGGGGCCGTGAACCTGCACGGCTGCACACTGCGCGAGCGCGGCGAGGCACTGATCTCCATTGCGCATCCCGACTTCCGGGCCGAGTTGACGCGGGATTTCAAGCGGATTCGGCATTAGGAGACCACGGCGACCGCCATGGTCGAAGGGCGCGAAGGGGCGCGAAGGGCATCCGGCTGACCGGGTGCCCTTTTTCGCATCGCCCACGGGAAGCGGCGCCCAGCTGGAGAGGTGGGGCGCCCGATTCCAGGTATTGACAGCTTTGGCCGATACACATAGTGTATCACTACACTACTACACTTACTCCCGTGTTTGAACGCATTGACCCCCGAAGTCCCACGCCCATCTACGCGCAGATCGCTGCCCGCGTACGGGTGGCCGTGGCCGCTGGGGAGCTCCGGTCGGGCGATGGGCTTCCATCGGTCCGGCAGCTCTCCGGGTCGCTTCGGGTGAATCCGGCGACCGTGGTGCAGGCCTATCGCGAACTCGAGGCTGAGGGGATGATAGAGATGCGGCAGGGATCCGGAACATTTGTTCGCAGTATGGGACCGGAGCGGCGCGCCAGTGAGCGACTGCTGGAATCGCGCCGGCTGGTTCGCGAACTCCTGGGGCGCGCCGCCGCGCTCGGGCTGACCGCCAGCGACCTGCGCATGGCCTTTGACGACGAGTTCCCTGGGGAGGGACGATGAGCGCTGCCGTTGAAGTTCGGGGGCTGGGCTACAAGGCCGGAAAGACCTTTGAGATCCGCGACCTCGATCTGACCATTCCCACCGGCGCGATCTACGGATTCCTCGGCGCCAACGGCGCCGGCAAGACGACCACGATCCGTCTGATCATGGGTCTGCTCCGCCCCCTGGCTGGCACGATCAGCGTCGTGGGGCACCGCGTCCCCGACGAGTCGCCGAGCATGCTGGCCCGTGTCGGCTACGTGCCCGAGCGGCCGCACGTGTACAAGCATCTCACGGTCGACGAGGCGATGCGCTTTCATCGCGCATTCCACGTGCGGTGGGATGAGACCATGGCGCGCGAGTTGATGGAGCAGTTCATGCTCGATCCCACGCGACCGATTGCGCGGTTGTCCAAAGGAGAAACCGGCAAGCTGTTGATGCTGCTCGCCCTCGCCCAGCGCCCCGACGTGCTGGTGCTGGACGAACCGACGGACGGCCTCGACCCCGTGGTGCGGCGCGATGTGCTCACGGCCTTGCTCGACTTCGTGGCGCGCGACGGCGCGAGCGTGCTGGTGTCGAGCCATCTGGTACATGAACTCGAACGGATGTGCGATTGGGTGGGCGTGATGGACCGGGGACGCCTGCTCGCCGAGATGCCGATGCACGCGTTCAAGAGCGGGATCAAGCGCATCCGGCTGGAGAATGCGCCGGCGATGCTGCCGCAGATGCCGTTCGTGCTGGTGGAGCGCGACACCTCGCACCGCGACGAGCGCTGGCTCGTGCGTGGCTGGCAGGCGCCGATGACGCAGTACTTCGACGGGATCGGCGCCCGGGTGATTGAGGTGGTCGATCTCGATCTTGAAGAGGGCTTTGTGGAGTTGCTGCGCGCCGGCCGTGACCACCGCGCCGCGACGGCGGGGGCGCGCTGATGCTGCGCGTCATGTACTTCGAGCAGTTGCGCCGCATCGGACCGTTCCTGATTGCGCTGTGCGCCATGGCAGCCGCGCTGCCGGTCCTGTCGTGCTCCGGCCTCCTGGCCGGCGGCGCGGCCTCCGAGTCATTCGCGGTCCTCGAGGCGGCGGGGCGCGTCTCGATGTACTACCCAATGCTCTCCTGCGCTGTCGGCCTCATCATCGGCCCCGCGGGATGGCAGACCGACCAGGAGCACGGGCATGTGTACGCACTCTCGCTGCCGATTCCACGCTGGCATTATGCGCTGCTGCGTCTCACGACCGGCGTGTTGCTCGTGTTGCCCGTTGTCGCCGCGCTCTCGCTGTCCGCGCTGCTGACGTCGGCACTCGTCACCCTGCCCCCGGGGCTGCAGACGTATCCACTGCCGTTGAGCCTTCGCTTCGCGGCGACCTCGCTGGTGACGTTCAGCACCATGTTCATGCTGTCGTCGGCAAGCAGCCGCAGCTTCCTGATCGGCGCCGGCGCGCTGTTTGCGGCCTTCGTGTTCGACAGCTTGTTTGCGGCCAGCAATCAGCTCGACTACTCGGTGATCGCCGAGTTGCTGTTCGGAACACGCTCCCCCTTCTCGTTCTTCATGGGCGTCTGGACGCTCATCGATGTCTGAGCGCGTGCCCCCGGACGCACCGCCACGCCGCGGCGCTCCCGTGCGCACGGCGGTTGTGAGCGCCCTGACGACGGCGGCATTCGTGGTCGCCGGCCTAGACGCCCACGCCCAGCGTCCGACGCAGTACGACCACTTGCGCGAGTATTGGGCCACGCGATCGCGCGCGGCCACCGCTCGCTGGGACGAGGCGCATCGGGCGGCGGATACGGAGTTCACCGACTCCGTGCGCGTGGGACCCATGCTTTTTCTCGCGCCGTCCGGGCTCGCCGCCACCAATCGCACGCTGGCGCGATTGGCCGATTCCGCCTACTCCGCCACGTGGCTCCCGGAGACGGGCGGGTGGATTCGCCGCTACGAGATGCGGGAGCGCTCCGTTGACGTCGAGACCGTCGCCCCGTCTGGTGAGACCGTCACCCATCAGCGCACACAACTGATGCTCCTGTTGCGCGAACCCGACGGCCGGATGCGGGAGTCGGCATCGACGACGGCGACCGGGGCCGACAGTCTGTGGCCCATTGCGTGGCAGGAGGCACAGTGGGCGCTCAAGTCTCGCGCCACGGCGCAGCTGGCCCCGGAGCTCCGGACTTGGATCGGCGCCGCAGTCCCGGTGGAACGGCCCGGGGCGATCGATTGGGTGGCGGGATGGAAGGAGCTCGTCCTCTACCCCTCGCTCCCTGCCCGCAGCTGTTCGGCCGGCGACGTACGCGCCTGCCGCGTCGCACTCGCCCTCGTGAGCGAAGCGGATCCAGTGCGCAACTGGTACGACCCGGCACTCCGCCAGGTGCTCGCGCAACGATGGCTGCGGAGTTTCCGCGGCAATGAGCGACGGGTGCAGTTCTCCAATCGCACCGATCAGGTGGCGCCGGTGCGCGCCTGTGCCAACGGGGACGACGATGCGTGTGTGCAGTTCCTGCAGGATCGCGCGCTGGGCGCCAACATGGTGGAACCCGGCCCCAAAGTCCTGCGGGCACTACTCGTGCGCTTCGCGTTCACGCGTGGCAACGACTCGTCGGCCAAGCGGCAGGCAGCGTACGCACCGGGCGCCACCGTAGAGGAGCGGCTCTCGCAGGCCAGCGGACTTCCCTTTGATGAACTGGTGCGGCAGTTCGCGGTGCAGTTGCGCGCGCCACGGCAGGCGAGGCCGTCGCGCGTGCCGGCCCGACTCTGGGCGAGTAGCCTATGGTGCCTCTGCGTCGGAGCGCTCAGCCTGCGCAGCACACGGTGGCGCGTATGACGGCGTGGCGCGACTGGACCTCCTCGCCCCGCGCGCTCGTGAGTGCGGCGCTGGCCTGCGCTCTGGCAGCGACCGCGGCGACGTTCGCCGATCCCCCCGCGGGTATTACGTCGAGGCGCCTTCCGGTTGTGAAGGAGGACGCGCTGGATCGCGAGAAGAGCGCGATGAAACTGCGGTACCTGCGGGCGGGGCGTGCTGCGCGCCGCGTCCACGTGCGCGATTCCCTTCGCGGTGTGGCACCCGGTGTCGCGCGCGGCAATACGCGCGCCGGGCTTACGCTGGCGGTCGGCCCAAACGCCAAGTCACATGGACTGGAAGATTGGCGCGCTTCGCTGCAGCGCGCGTGGGACGGATTTGCCATCGCGGAGCCAAAGGTGCCGGTCGTGCTGGCCGTCCTTGCGGCCGACAGCCTGCTGACAACGAGCTTCGCGGCGCTGCCGTCGCACGCGGGCGAAGCCTGCGTGGTCGTGTCTCCCACCGGCGGCGAGCGCCCGCGGTCAGCAGAGCAGCAAGCGCGCACGCTTCGATACCCGATGCTCGGCTGTGCCTTTCACGCGCGCTACGGAATGCCGGGCAAGGGAGTGAGCGCCGAGTTGCGGCGCATAGGGTGGCAGCCACTCCCCTCGCGACCACGGGCGGCCGATTTTCTCTACTTCTCGGCCCCTCCACCCATCCAGTCCAGCATTCTCCTGGCGAACAGGTGGTCCGCAAATGACCGCGACCTTCCCTCATGGAGATGTGCCGCGGGTCGGCTGGCCGACTGCGCAGACCACGCACGAACTCCGGTGCCGCGCAGCGGACTCTGGGCGCCCTACATGGCGGCGTCTTCAGCGCGTGGTCCGGAAACCGCAGGCCAGACGCTGCTTCCGCTCCTGCAGCTCGTGCTGCCGGCCACGCAGTTTGAACGCCTCTGGAAAGACGATCGCCCATTCGACGCGGCGCTGGAAGAAATCACCGGGCGCGGTCGCGGAGCGTGGGTGTACACCGCCGTCCTTCGAGGCGGGACGCCGGTGACCGGCGCGTTTGAATCCACGCGACCGCAGTGGCAGCGGGCCCTGTTGTTCCTGTTGATCGCCGCACTCGTCGGCGTGGCGCTGCATCACCGGCGCACCGTTATCTGATCGCAAGGGAGGACGCCGTGATTCGCATGATGCTCGTTGACCTGTGGCGACGGTACGCCTGGCTGCTGGTGGCACTGGCGGCCGCGGCAACGCTCGCCCCGGTGCGCGTGGCGATGTCGGTGGCGGCCGTCGATCCCACGCGCACCCCTGGGGCCATGGCCATTCTCGAGACCTCGGCATTGGCCGGCCCGTTGCTGGCGATCATTGCGAGCGTCAGCGGGCTCCTGCTCGGCGCCGGCGTCTGGTATGCCGACCAGACGGCCGGCCATGTGTACTCGCTGACGCTGCCGATCCCGCGGTGGCACTATGCGCTGCTGCGCTATGCCAGCGGCGCGATTCTCCTCTCCGTCATCATCATCGCATTCTGGATCGGCGCCCTCGCGGCGTCATCGCTCGTCCTGCTCCCCGTTGGCATCCTGGCGTACCCGACCGCGCTCAGTGTCCGCTTCGCGCTCACGGCGTTCCTGATGTTCAGTCTGTTCTATGCCCTCAGCTCGCTGACCAAGCGGTCCGCGGCGGTGGTGCTGGGCCTGCTGGCCCTCTTCGTCATCGTCGAGATTGCGCTCGACGCGGCGGGGGCCGATCGGTCGCTGGTGGAGTGGCTCTTTCTCGAGCGTGAAGCCGACTGGCTGCTTCCAGCGGGGCGCTGGATGCTGTTCGATGTGTAAGCGATCATTCGCGTGCGCCGCTGCACTCTGCGCGCTGGTCGCGGCGGGGAGCGTGCAACTGCCTGCGCAGACCGTGAAGCGCCACGAACCGCCGACCCGCGAGGCCGACGCCTTCGGCACGCTGGCGCAGCGCCTGCAGCGCGCGGCCGACTCGGTCGAGCGCGCGGAGGACGCACGGCGCGAGCGTCTGGTTCCTGAGACGCTCTCCGTCGGCCGACTCCGTGCCGTCACGCGGGGCATTCCCGCCGTCACGGCCCTCGGCCTCTTGCGCCGTACCGACTCGCTCTGGTCGGCGTCGTGGATGTCCACGCTTCCGGTCTACCCCGGCGCCATGCTGGAACTGGTGCCGAATGCGCCGCGCCCGGATGACCCATCGAGCGTCACTGCCACGCTCACGACGCCGGCAACATCCACGGCAGGCGCGCGTCAGCGGTCGGCCCTCGTGTTCCAGCCCGCCGGCCGGCGCCCGCTCGCGCATCGAGACGAGATCGCTCTCGCCGCCCTGCACCTGAGAGCCTGGATCGAGCTTCGCCCCGCCTACTCGGCGGTTCCCGGTGTTACCCACGACACGACGACTCTGGCGCGATCGGCGTTCGCGCAACTGGCGGCCTTGCCGCTCTCCGTCGGCCGGCGATGCCTCGACGGTGATCTGCTGGCGTGCGAGCAGGCGCTGTCCATCCGGCCGCTGGTCCCGCCGTATGACGATGTGCTGGACGCGAGCGCTCGGGTGGCGCTGCTCGACGACCTGCGCAGCGTCAACTGGCCCGTGGACTACCAGACACGGAGAGCGTGCATCGAGACGGCGGATCCCGAACTCTGCCGTCGCGCAGTCGCGAACGTCACGCCTGGCCATCTGCGCACGGTGCTACCGCTCGATGCCCGGCGACTCTTCGCGGCGCGACTGTTGCTGCACACCGGTCCGGCGACCGTCGGCGGCACCGGTGGGCCGATCATCCGCGATCAGGACATCGACGTCGCTGCGCTCGCCGGCGACTCGCTGCGCCCCTTCATCGCCTCGTGGCGCGCGAGCGTCATTGCGCACCGACCTCAGCAAGTCCTCCCGTCGGCGGCGAGCAGCTGGACGGCGCTGCTCTTCATCGCGGGATTGGCGGCCATCGGCATGCGCAGTTCTCGCTGGAGGGCCGAGTGATGCGCCTTCGACTCACACCGATGCGCGCAGTGCTCGTCTGGTTGGTCGCCGTCGTCCTCCTCGGCCTCGCCCCACGGCACCTGCGATCGCCGTGGCCGCTCCTCGAGCGCGATCTCAGCAGGTCCGCCGAGGCGGTGACTCCCAGCCTGGCGCTCGCAGGCAATCGCGACCGCGCACGCGCCCGGGAGGTCAAGCTTCGCAACGAGGCACATCGCGCCGCGTTGCTCGACTCCATCGGCGCCGTCGTGCCGCCTGGCCTGTCCGTGGACGTGCGGCTCGCGACGCCCGAAGAGTCGGCGCGCGCCACCCGGTTGCTCGAGGCCGCCTGGCGATCGAACACCGCTCCGCCGATTCAGCTTTCCACGCGAGTCGTCGTGCGACGGCCTGCGGTCGGGAGTCAGAGTCAGGCACTCGCGGAGATTGTGAACGGCAGTTGCCGCTTGGCGATTCTGCTCAGCCCCGGGACGCTCCCGACGCGACCAACCGAACTGGCGGACCGCGCTGAACTCGGTAAACTGCTCGGCCCCTGCCTCTTCGCCGCCCGCTACGGCGTCCCCGGCCCCGCGCTCGCCGCGGCGCTTCCCCGCATCTTTCCGCGCGGACGGGTTCCGTGCATCCTGCCCGGCACGCAAGTCGCGCGCTACGATTGCCGGCAGGATCTCGGCAGCGGACCAGCGCTGAAGAACACAGATCGCGCGCGCTGGTACTTCGCCGGCAACGGCCACTTGATGCTCGCGTGCGCAGCCGGACGCGTGGGGGCGTGCGAACGCGTGCCCCTACTCTTGCTGCATCCGAACGCGGCTGCGCCCGGAGGCTTGACGCCGGCGCCGAACGCCATGTTGTGGCACGCCTTCTACCTTCTGCCCTTCCTCGAGTACCACCTCGGTCCCGATGCCTTTGGACGCGTCTGGCGCGACACGCGGCCGGTGGAGCAGG